>NC_009513.1:0-180000 GCF_000016825.1 Limosilactobacillus reuteri subsp. reuteri
TTTATTTAAATTTTTTTGATTATTAACAAAATCGGCAAAATAATCCACAGCGTTGTGTAAATTCATAATTTGTGGACAAATTATCAACAGCGTTTTTCCGAGATTATCCCCAGATTCACACCTGTTGATAAAGTTATCCACAAGCAGTCTTTTAGGTGTTGATAACTCTCTAGTTTACTGCTGTGTCAATATCATATATCAACACAATTCTGTGGATAACTGGTAACTAAATCTCTTTTTCCCCATTTTTCACAAGAATATTATTAATTTACACACAGTGTTGTGTAAACTTTTTTATTATTATCCACTTGGTTGTGGAAAACTTCTCCATGTAATGATAAAATACCGTTTGTAATTTAATACTTTAGGAGGAAATTATTTTGACTGAGCTCGATTCTCTGTGGGAAGCGATCCAAAATTCATTTCGTCAGGATACCACTCCGGTTACCTTTGACACTTTGATTGCTCCGGCAAAAGCAATTTCTCTCTCTCAAAATCAACTGGAAATCGAGGTGCCCACTCCGGTGCACCGCGATTTTTGGCGCAAAAATTTAAATACGCAGCTTAAAGAATTCGCTCAACGGGAATTGGGACGAAATATTGAGCCGCATTATGTTTTAGAGGGAGAATTTACCTATACAAATAAAAAAACAGAAGATGATCCAACTCCTTCTTTTGAGATGGATACTCCTCTAAATCCTCATTACAATTTTGGAACATTCGTTGTTGGCGAGGGAAACAAGATGGCACACGCTGCAGCATTTGCCGTTGCCGAAAGCCCCGGCAGCCTTTACAACCCACTATTTATTTATGGGGGGGTTGGTTTAGGAAAGACCCACTTAATGGAAGCGATCGGTAACCATATGCTTCAAGTTAATCCAAATTCGCGTGTCAAATATGTGACGAGTGAGGATTTTACCAATGATTATATCAATGCTATTCGTAATAACACGACTGAACAACTAAGAGAAGAATACCGTAACCTCGATCTCCTATTAATTGATGATATTCAATTTTTAGCTAACAAAGAGGGGACGCAACTAGAATTTTTCAATACTTTTAATGCCCTTCATGATCGCAAAAAACAAATCGTTATGACCTCTGATCGAATTCCAAATGAGATTCCTGAACTGCAAGATCGGCTTGTATCACGTTTCAGGTGGGGACTTACTGTCGAAATTACTCCGCCTGACTTAGAAACGCGAATTGCAATTTTACGGAGCAAAGTTGAGGAAGATCATATTGATATTGGAAACGACACCCTTAACTATATTGCCGGGCAAATTGATACAAACATTCGTGAGCTAGAAGGAGCCTTAACAAAGGTTCAAGCATTTGCTAATTTAAGCGGTGAGCGAATTACGCCAAGCTTAGCATCCCAAGCATTAAAAGGGCTTCACCGCGTAGCCAAAAACGAAATATCAATCGCTACAATTCAAAAACAAGTTGCTGATTTTTATAATATAACTCAAGGAGATATCCTTGGTAAAAAGCGAGTTAAACAAATTGTTATGCCTCGCCAAATAGCTATGTATCTTTCTCGAGAACTCACCGATTCCTCTTTGCCAAAAATCGGCAACGAATTCGGCGGCAAAGACCATACCACCGTTTTACATGCTATCGATAAAATCGAGACAGAACTAAAAAAGGATACTGACTTACAAAACGATATTACAAAATTAAAAGCTAAACTACGATCATAACTTGTGGATAAGTATAATAATTATCCTCAAACTTATCCACAAGTTATCAACAGGTGGATAACTCGCAATAACAGGTGTTTAAATAGTTTTCCACAGTATTAACAGGCTCTACTACTACGACTATATTTTAAACTATTAAATATATTTATATACTTACACAAAAGGACTGAAACATATGAATTTTACAATTAACCGATCTGCATTCATTAGTCAATTAAATAATGTCTTACGTGCTATTTCATCTAAAACCACGATTCCAATTCTTACTGGATTAAAAATGGTAGTAAACGAAGACAATATTGTGTTAACTGGTAGTAATTCTGACATCACCATCGAAAGTGTTATTAATGCTAATGACGCTGATAACGATTTAACAATTGAAGAAACTGGCGCTATTGTATTACCAGCCCGCTTCTTCAGTGACATTGTTAAAAAGCTACCAGATAAGAAAGTAACTATTGAAGTTACAAGTGGTTTTCAAGCAGATATTACATCTGGTTCAGCTAAATTCCAAATTAATGGTCAAGATGCTGAAAACTTTCCCCATTTACCAGAAATTGAAACTAATAAATCAGTAACTCTTCCTAACGACATCCTTAAAGAAGTGATTCGTCAAACCGTTATTGCGGTATCTAAGCAAGAAAGTCGCCCAATCCTTGCCGGGGTGCATATGATGTTAAAAGATGGCGTTCTAACAGCTGTTGCAACAGATAGTCATCGACTTGCACAACGGAAAGTGGTCCTCGAAAATATTGATAACGGCATAGATTTTGATGTGATTATTCCCGGAAAGAGCATGGAAGAGCTTTCTGGAATGATTAGCGATGTCCATGAAGATGTACAAATGCAAGTAACCGAAAATCAAGTATTGTTTATCTTTGGTAATACTCATTTCTATTCTCGATTACTAGAAGGAAATTACCCTGAAACTAGTCAGTTAATTCCACAAACTGCTGATACAACAGTTGAACTAGAAGCTGGGACATTTTTATCATCAATTGAGCGTGCTTCGCTTTTATCTCATGAAAGCCGTAACGATGTGGTTAAGTTAAGTCTAAAGCCATCAGAAAATCTTGTCCGAATTAGTGGTGATTCTCCAGATATCGGTACGGTTGAAGAAGAGGTAGTAACGTCTGCTCTTGATGGTAATGATCTTGAAATCTCATTTAATCCTAACTACATGAAAGATGCTTTACGTTCTTTTGGTCAGGCAACGATCAAGATTTCATTTACTTCACCATTGCGACCATTTACCTTGGTGCCAACAGAAGATCAAGAAAATTTTGTCCACTTAATTACGCCAGTACGGACATTTTAGAAAGGATCTTAATAAGTTTTATAAAAAGAGGCTACAGAATGTTTTGTTTTGTAACCTCTTTTCTATTTGGCATAGATTAAATTTAATAAGTATTGCTAGTTTATATTCAGATTTTTGACCATAGAGCAAATTTAACCGAATTTTGATAAAAAAGGCTAAATTAAGTTAATGCGCTCAGAAAGGCTAATAACGCAAAATTAGGCCGAATAATGTGGTATAATAGAATTACAAAAGTAGGTGAAAAAAATGGAAGAAAAGTCAGTGTTGATTGATAGTCCATTTATTACGCTCGGTCAGTTACTCAAAGAAGAGGGGATTATTCCTACTGGCGGAGCAGCTAAATGGTTTCTAAAAGAAAATACTGTATTAGTAAATGATGAGCCAGATGATCGGCGGGGACGCAAATTGTATCCCGAAGATAAGATTCAAATTCCTGACCACCAATTACTTGTTATTAAGAGTAAGTAGGGATAAGCATGATTCTGACGGAATTGCATTTACATCACTTTCGAAATTATCAGGATCTAACCGTTCACTTCAACCCTGGAGTGAACGTTTTAATTGGTCATAATGCACAGGGTAAAACGAATATGCTAGAGGCAATCTATGTTCTTTCCCTGACCAAGAGTCATCGAACAAGTAATGACCATGAACTTATTAATTGGCAAGAAAAATCAGCTCTAATAAGTGGCACGGTAGAAAAAAGTATTGGCAAGATTCCACTTGAATTACAATTCTCAAGTAAAGGAAAAAAGGCAAAGGTAAATCATTTAGAACAGGCGCGATTATCACAGTATGTTGGTCAACTAAATGCAATATTATTTGCCCCTGAGGACTTGTCGTTGGTAAAAGGGTCCCCAGCTTTACGCCGCCACTTTATGGATCGAGAGTTTAGCCAGATGAGTAGCAAATACCTCTACAATGCAGGCCAATATCGCACACTCTTACGACAAAAAAACAAATATTTAAAGCAACTAAAATATAGGCAACAAACTGATCGCGTCCTTTTAGGAGTCCTATCTGATCAGCTTGCTGCTTTTGGTGCGGAAGTAATTATTGCCCGTCAACATTTTTTAAAGCACCTTGAAGGATGGGCAGCTGATTTGCATCAAGAAATTTCACTAAATAAGGAATCATTACGGCTTGAGTACGTTAATCAATTAAAGGTTAGTGATGATACTACTGTTGAAGAGGCTTATCAGGCACTATTTAAGTTATATCAGGATAATGAACAGCGTGAAATCGAGCAGGGAACAACAATTTATGGTCCTCATCGGGATGATATCCGTTTTCTGGTAAATGATAAAAATGTGCAGGCTTTTGGATCGCAAGGACAACAGCGAACAACAGCACTATCAGTAAAACTAGCAGAGATTGATTTGATGAAAGAGCAAACAGGCGAGTATCCATTATTATTATTAGACGATGTGTTATCGGAACTAGATACGATTCGACAAACACACCTGTTAACAGCCATTCAGAATAAAGTTCAAACATTTTTGACGACCACTAGTCTGAGTGATGTTGCTCGCCAGTTAATTAATGAACCCACGATTTTTGAAATTGAGCACGGCACTTTGAATAAGGAGGAAGTAAAGTGAGCAACGAACAACAAAAAGAAACCAAGATGGAATTGGCTAGCGAGTATGATGCTAGTCAAATTCAGGTTTTAAAGGGATTGGATGCAGTTCGAAAGCGTCCCGGAATGTACATTGGTTCCACTTCAGCCCAGGGACTTCATCACCTTGTTTGGGAAATTGTCGATAACGGAATTGACGAAGCCTTAGCAGGATTCTGTGATGAAATTAATGTTGTAGTTAATCCAGATAACAGTATTACTGTTAAGGATAATGGTCGGGGAATTCCAGTTGATACACAAAAAGAAACCGGAAAGTCAGCCTTAGAAACGGTCTTTACTGTTCTGCACGCCGGAGGAAAATTTGGTGGCGGCGGATATAAGGTTTCTGGAGGTCTTCACGGGGTAGGAGCTTCTGTTGTAAATGCCTTATCCACTGAATTGGATGTTAAAGTTGCTCGTCAAGGTAAACGTTACTACATGGATTTTGATCATGGTCATGTTAAGTCTGCAATGAAGGTAATTGAAGAGGGACTTCCAGAAACTGAGCATGGTACAACCGTTCACTTTAAGCCGGATCCAGAAATTTTCCGTGAAACGACAACTTATAATATTAAAACTTTAACTGATCGTTTAAGAGAATTAGCCTTCTTAAATAAGGGACTTAAAATTACGATCGAAGACTTACGACAAGCAGACCATGAACGGAAAGAATTCCATTATGAAGGTGGGATTCGTCATTATGTTGAATACCTTAATGAAGATCAAAATGTTTTATTTGACCCACCGATTTACGTGGAAGGTAAAGAAAACGATATTACTGTTGAAGTTTCCTTACAATATACAGATTCATACCGCAGTAACTTGCTAACTTTCACTAACAATATTCATACTTACGAAGGTGGGACCCATGAGACCGGATTTAAGATGGCCCTTACACGTGTTATCAATGATTACGGCCACAAAGCAGGTATCTTAAAGTCAAATGAGACCTTATCAGGGGATGACGTACGGGAAGGTTTAACTGCGGTTGTCTCCATTAAGCACCCTGATCCGCAATTCGAGGGACAGACTAAGACTAAGTTAGGAAACTCAGATGCACGAACAGCGACTGACCATGTCTTTGCGGCAACATTTAACCGGTTCTTATTAGAACACCCAGACGAAGCGCGGCAAATTATTGAAAAAGGTCAACTCGCTTCCAAAGCCCGGGTGGCTGCTAAACGTGCCCGGGAAGTTACCCGTAAAAAGAGTGGTCTTGAAATTAGTAATTTACCAGGTAAATTAGCAGATAACACAAGTAAGGATCCGGAAATTTCAGAATTATTTATTGTCGAGGGTGATTCTGCCGGTGGTTCAGCAAAGCAAGGACGTTCGCGGCTCACCCAGGCAATTCTTCCAATTCGCGGAAAGATCTTGAATGTTGAAAAAGCAACTCTTGATCGAGTTCTAGCTAATGACGAAATTCGTTCTTTATTTACCGCTCTTGGAACAGGATTTGGTGATGACTTTGATATTACAAAGGCTAATTACCATAAATTAATTATCATGACTGATGCGGATGTCGATGGTGCTCATATTCGGACATTACTGTTAACCTTGTTCTACCGCTTTATGAAACCAATGATTACGCATGGGTATGTTTATATTGCTCAGCCGCCGCTATATCAAGTTCGGCAAGGTAAATTTGTAAAATACATTGACTCTGATGAAGAACTAGAACAGGTTGTAAGCTCACTACAACCAAGTCCTAAGCCAGTTATTCAGCGTTACAAAGGGTTAGGTGAAATGGATGCTGAGCAATTATGGGAAACAACAATGGATCCAGAGAATCGGCACCTATTACGAGTAAAACTAGACGACGCAGAACAGGCTGATAAGATTTTCCCAATGCTAATGGGAACCAAGGTCGGACCACGGCGCGACTTTATTGAACAAAATGCTAAGTTCGTTGAGAATCTTGACCTGTAATTAACTGTTGTTTA
This sequence comes from Limosilactobacillus reuteri subsp. reuteri, assembly GCF_000016825.1. Taxonomy (NCBI): domain Bacteria; kingdom Bacillati; phylum Bacillota; class Bacilli; order Lactobacillales; family Lactobacillaceae; genus Limosilactobacillus; species Limosilactobacillus reuteri. The sequence goes on from NC_009513.1 coordinate 6,583, forward strand.
CTGCTAACGCAAAAAAGGAGGAACGACATTGGCTGAACAAGATATGCCTAATCGAATCACGGATGTAAATCTTACGAGTCAGATGAAAAACTCATTCTTGGATTATGCAATGAGTGTTATTGTTTCACGTGCGCTTCCAGACGTCCGTGATGGGTTAAAACCGGTACAACGCCGGATTCTATATGGAATGAATGAATTAGGGGTTACTCCTGATAAGCCTTACAAGAAGTCAGCCCGGATTGTCGGGGATGTAATGGGTAAATTCCACCCTCATGGTGACTCTTCAATTTATGAAGGACTTGTGCGAATGGCTCAAGACTTTAGTTATCGTTACATGCTTGTTGATGGTCACGGTAACTTCGGGTCGGTTGATGGTGATGGAGCGGCCGCCATGCGTTATACCGAAGCAAAGATGAGTAAAATTGCGGTTGAAATGCTTCGGGATATCAATAAAGATACCGTTGATTTCCATGATAACTATGATGGTACTGAAAAAGAACCGGATGTATTACCAGCTCGTTTTCCTAACTTATTAGTTAACGGTGCCTCAGGGATTGCCGTGGGGATGGCTACTAATATTCCAACTCATAATTTAGGTGAGGTTATTAATGGCCTTCATATGTTAATGAATGACCCTGATATTACAACTGAAGGCCTAATGAAGGCTATTCCTGGCCCTGACTTTCCAACTGGTGGAGTAGTAATGGGAAAGTCTGGTATTCGTAAAGCATATGAAACTGGCCGAGGAACTATTATTGTTCGAGCAAAAGTTGATATTGAAGAACAAAAAAATGGTAAGCAACGGATCATTGTTCACGAAATTCCATACATGGTTAATAAGGCAAAGTTAATTGAACGAATTGCTGAATTAGCTCGAAATAAAGATATCGATGGAATTACTGATGTTAATGACGAAACTGACCGTGACGGAATGCGAATCGTAATTGATGTTCGTCGTGATGCGAGTGCGGAAGTTATCTTGAATAACCTTTACAAGATGACTTTGATGCAAACAACTTTTAACTTCAATATGCTAGCAATTGTTAATGGTGCTCCAAAGATTTTAAGCTTAAAACAAATTTTGCAATATTATCTGGAACACCAAGAATCAGTTGTACGGCGACGGACAGAATTTGAATTAAAGAAAGCACAAAATCGTGCGCACATTGTTGCCGGATTGCGGATCGCTTTAGACCATATTGATGAGATAATTAATATTATTCGTAATTCACAAACAAGTGAAGTAGCGAAAAATGAGTTGATGAATAATTATGGTTTATCAGATCGGCAGGCACAAGCTATTCTTGATATGCGGTTAGTTCGGTTGACTGGCCTAGAACGGGAAAAGATAGAGGATGAATACCAAAAATTAATGGCAGCAATTGCCGATTACAAGGATATTCTTGCTCATCGCGAACGGATTAATCAAATCATTTATGACGAATTGATGGAAATTCAAAAACGTTTTGGGGATGAACGCCGGACTGAACTTCAAGTTGGTGATATTACCAATATTGAAGATGAAGACCTAATTGAAGAAGAAGATATTATCGTTGCCTTGACTCACAATGGATACATTAAACGTCTTCCAGTTGATGAATTTAAGTCTCAGCATCGTGGCGGTCGTGGTGTTAAGGGAATGGGAGTTCATAAAGATGATTTTATTGAACAACTAATTTCTAGCTCAACTCATGATATGTTGCTCTTCTTCACTAATTCAGGAAAAGTATACTCAATGAAGGGGTATGAAGTTCCTGAATATGGTCGGGCTGCTCAAGGAATTCCAATTATTAATCTTCTTGGAATTAATAATAAAGAAAAGATTAGTGCTGTTATCAATGTTTCACATGAAACTAATGATGATGATAAATACCTTTTCTTTACTACCAAGCTAGGAACTGTTAAACGAACAGCAGTAACAGAATTTAAGAATATTCGAAGCAATGGATTGAAGGCGCTCAACCTCCATGAAAACGATGAATTGATCGATGTAGAAGTTATTAGTGAAGATCAGCCAATGATTATTGGTACTCATAATGGATATGCTCTTAGCTTTAAATCATCAGTTGTTCGGTCAATGGGACGAAGCGCGGCTGGAGTTCGTGGGATTCGCTTACGGGATGAAGACTACGTAATTGGCGCTGCCCCTCTTAATTCTGATAGCAAGGTTCTTGTAATTAGTGAAAATGGTTTTGGAAAGCAAACTTCTGCTTCTGAATATCCAATCAAAGGACGGGGTGGACTAGGAGTTAAGACAGTTAATGTTACTGCAAAGAATGGTCCGTTGGTTGGTTTAACGACCGTCAATGGTGATGAAGATATCATGTTAGTTACTGACCAGGGAGTAATTATTCGTTTTGGTATTGAAAGTGTATCGCAAACTGGACGATCTGCTGTTGGTGTTCACTTAATTAAGATGGATAATGGTGCCCGTGTTGCTACGATTGCAAAGGTGGATAAAGAAGTCGATGAGGAGACTGAAGAAGCTACTAACAATTCCTCACAAGAAGAAAGTCAACCAACAGAAAATTAAAAAAATAAAGTGAGAAAGTAGATATTTTACGTATATATAGTTATAGTGACCGCAACATTTAGGATTTCTTGTTAGATGTTCCTTGTTTTAAATAGAATTTTATGCTATATTTTATGTCTGTGAGTATACGTAATGACGTCTACTTTCCTTGTTCTTCTCAAATAGCGAGAAGAGCCAGAGTCCATAAGGAGGTGTAACATTCATGGAAACACGCAAATATGAAATTACTTACATCATTCGTCCTGATATCGAAGAATCTGCAAAGAGCGAATTGGTAGACCGATTCGACAAGATCTTGGCGGACAATGGTGCAACTATCGCTGATTCAAAGGATTGGTCAACTCGTCGTTTTGCTTACCCAATCGCTAAGTACACTGAAGGTACTTACCACGTGGTAAACTTAACTACTGATTCCGATCAAGCTTTAAACGAATTTGATCGTTTAGCTAAGTTCAGTGATGATATCCTACGTCACATGATTGTTAAGCTTGATGCTTAATTAATTTGTCAGTAAAGTAAAGAGAGGAGAAAGATCTATGCTTAATCGTGCAGTCTTAACTGGGCGTTTAACAAGAGATCCCGAGTTGCGGTACACAACCAGCGGGACAGCAGTTGTTTCATTTACGTTAGCTGTTGATCGGCAATTCCGAAACCAAAATGGTGATCGTGATGCTGATTTTATCAATTGCGTTATTTGGCGTAAATCCGCTGAAAACTTTAGTAACTTTACGCATAAGGGTTCACTTGTTGGAATTGAAGGGCGTATTCAAACCCGGAATTATGAAAACCAACAGGGTAACCGTGTGTATGTTACCGAAGTTGTTGTAGATAATTTTGCATTGTTAGAACCTCGTCAAAATGGTGGCATGAACCAATCAGGGGTTCAACAACCATTTAACAGCAACCAACAATCATTTGGTGCTCAGGCTCCACAATATGGTAGTCAACCACAACCTGGAAATAATGCTCCTCAAAGTAATCCGTCACCAAGTATGGATAATGGTTTCGATCCCAATCAAAATGCTGGCAACCAGTTCCCTGGAAGCAGTGATGATGGTGGTCAATCCATTGATTTAGCTGATGACGAATTACCATTCTAAATAAATTTTTACTCAGAATAGGAGGGTAATTTCATGGCACAACAACGTCGGGGCGGACGTCGTCGTCGTAAGGTCGACTTCATCGCCGCAAACCACATCGAATACATCGATTACAAAGACACTGATTTATTACGTCGGTTCATTTCTGAACGTGGTAAGATCTTACCACGTCGGGTTACTGGTACTAGTGCTAAGAACCAACGTAAGTTAACTATCGCTATCAAGCGTGCACGGATCATGGGTCTTTTGCCATTCGTTGCAGAAGACTAGTTTCCGCAAGAATAAAAAATAATAAAGAGGCCGAGGTTTACTCAGCCTCTTTATTATTTTAAATTACTGTTATCTTTTCTAGAATTTTTCGACTGCTATATTAATATTCTTATGTATTAATAATCATTAGATGATATAATCTATTGACTAAGTACTTGATGTGATATGATAGATTTATCCAATTAATAATTTAAAGCTATTTTTAGGAGGACTAGCATGCGAAAAATTTTCAGTCGTGAGAACTGGGAGTTTTATTTTGAACACCCAGCCGTCCGCTGGAATGTCTGCTATATAGTGCTTTTAACAATCATTGGGCTTATTTTAGGGTTTATGGATAACTGGATTATTGGACTAATTGTTTTAGTAATCGCAGTTATTGGTGGAGCTATTAGTATTCGGCGGTTAAGAAAATTAGTAGTCGATGCTCATGAATATTTAAATGAATTAACGTATAAAGTCCAACGTGGGCAACAAGAAGCATTGCTGGAAATGCCCATGGGAATGATTATGTTAAATAAGCGTCATGAGGTTGAATGGATTAATCCATATATGGCGCGTTATTTTAATCTTGAAATTGTTGTAGGGAAGCCGATTGCAGATGTTGATGCAAAATTAGCGGAATTAATAAAAGATCATGCAGATGATAAGCAAACACAAGTAGTGACTTGGCGTGACCATCAATTTGAATTTTTAGTTCAGCATCACGGACAGGTAGTTTATTTATTAGATATTACAAAATATGAACAGATTAGTGCACAATATAAGGATGAACAAATCTTCATTGGGAATATTTACCTAGATAATTATGATGAGCTGATTCAAGGGATGAGTGATTCTGATGTCTCTAATCTTCATAATTACGTAACTTCACAAATAAGCGATTGGGCAGTTGCTAATCACTTATTGATGAAGATCATTGATGATGATAACTACTTGATTATTGGACATCAAGCTTCATTAAAAGAACTTGAAAAACAAAAATTCAAGATCCTTGATGTTATCCGTGAAAATACATCCAAGCAAAATTCGCCAGTTACTCTTAGCGTAGGAATTGCTTATGGCGAAAATAATTTGATAAAACTTGCTGATACAGCACAAAATAACCTTGACCTCGCGTTAGGTCGTGGTGGAGACCAAGTTGTTGTTCGTGCTCAAGATCAGGAAGCACGTTTCTATGGTGGAAAGACCAACCCGATGGAGAAACGAACCCGGGTACGAGCACGGATGATTAGTCAAGCATTACAAGAATTAATGGCCCAATCAGACCAATTATTTGTGATGGGCCACACCAATCCAGATATGGATTCAATCGGTGCTTGTTTAGGGATTCGACGGATTGCGGAAATGAACGGTAAAGAATGTTGGATTGTGATTGATGACGAACATCCACACTCTGATATTCAACGTTTGATGCATGAGATCGATAATTACCAGACGATTAAGGACCATATTATTTCACCAGTCGAAGCGTTAGAAAAAGCAACAAATAACAGTTTATTAGTGATGGTTGACCATGCTAAGCGGGGAATTACCATTGCTCCTGAATTATATGATAAAATGCAAAACAGACTTGTTATCATTGACCACCACCGTCGCGGCGAGGACTTTCCTGAAAATCCATTGCTTGTTTATATTGAACCATATGCTTCATCAACTTGTGAGTTAATTACGGAAATGTTTGAGTACCAACCACGTGAAGGAAAAGGACTTAACAAGCTTGAAGCAACGGCAATGCTAACAGGAATTCAAGTTGATACAAAATCATTCACCAAGAGTGCTGGTACGCGAACTTTTGACGCAGCTAGTTACTTGCGTTCTGCTGGTGCCGATGGTTTAATGATTCAATCATTTATGAAAGAAAATCCAGAAACATTTATGATGCGTAATCATTTGATTTCAAGAGCGGAAATAAATGATAAAATAGCATTATGTACGGGTGAAGAAGGACAGGTTTATGATCCTGTCACGGCTGCCCAGGCTGCTGATATGTTGCTCCAAATGAGTGGAATTGAAGCTTCATTTGTAATTTTTGAACGTGCTGATAACAAGATCGGAATTTCAGCACGCTCAATGGGAAACGTCAACGTCCAAGTAATCATGGAAAAAATGGGTGGTGGCGGTCACCTTGCAAATGCTGCTACACAAATCAGTGATAAAGATATTACGCAGGTCAAGCAAGAGTTAGTCGATATTCTAACTAAACCTGATAAAGAGCAAGACGATACAGAGGAGTGATCAGAATGAAAGTTATTTTTACACAAGATGTACGAGGCCGTGGTCAACGTGGTCAAATTAAGGAAGTTCCAGATGGCTATGCTCAAAACTACTTAATTAAGCGTGGATTAGCAAAACAAGCTACTAAGGCGGCGATGAGCCAACTAAAGGGTCAACAGCGTGCTGAAGAAAAACATGCTGCTGAAGAATTAGCTGATGCCAAGCGGATGAAGAAGATTCTTGAAGATGATAATACAGTTGTTGAATTAAGCGGAAAAGCCGGTACAGATGGCCGGATGTTTGGTTCAATTTCAACAAAACAAATTGCAACTGCTTTACAAAAACAATTTGACCTTAAAATTGATAAGCGAAAGATTGAGCTGGCAGCCCCAATTAAGGCGCTTGGTTACGTTAATGTGCCAATCAAGCTTCACCCGGAAGTAGAAGCTCAAATTCGTGTTCACATTGCTGAAAAGTAATGAGGGTTAATAGATTTAAGGAGCGGTATCGTTATGGATAATGCACCAGTGCAAGAAGAGCCACGCGATATTGAAGCAGAAAAAGCAGTTCTTGGAGCTGCTTTTTTAAGTAAAAATGCGTTGGCTGATGCGATGGAATATCTTGAGCCGCAAGATTTTTACCGGAAGGCTCATCAAATCATTTTTGAAAAGATGGTCCAACTAAATGATGCGGACCAGCCAATCGATCCGTTAACGATGAAAAATGTCCTTGATCAGGATAATCAAACGGAAAATGTTGGTGGAGTTGCTTATATTGCTGAACTTGCAACAGCGGTTCCGACGGCTGCTAATGTTGTCTATTACTCAAAGATTGTTCATGATAAGGCAATTTCACGACGGTTGATCAATACAGCAACCAAGATTATCAATGATAGCTATGCCGGAAATGACAAAATTGAAGATCAACTTGACCGGGCTGAGCAAGAAATTATGTCCGTTTCGGAAAATAGTCGTCAAACTGGTTTTAAAAGTATTAGTGACGTTTTACAAGAGTCGATTAACCATGTTAGTGAGCTCTCTAGTCAAGATTCAGAGATTACTGGACTTTCAACTGGGTATGCTCAATTAGATGAGATGACGACTGGTCTTCATAAAGACGAGTTGGTAATTATCGCGGCACGGCCTGCTGTTGGGAAGACTGCCTTTGTTTTGAATATTGCCCAAAACGTTGCAACTAGAACCGATAATACGGTCGCAATTTTCAGTCTTGAAATGGGTGCGGAGTCCTTAGCAAACCGGATGCTCTGTGCTGAAGGAAACATTAACGCTAACCACTTACGAACTGGACAGCTTACGCAGGATGAATGGCAAAGTTTATTTATTGCCACTGGTGCCTTAAGTAATGCAAGTATCTATATTGACGATACACCAGGAATCAAGGTAGCAGAAATTCGGGCACGTTGTCGGCGCTTAGCAAAGGAAAAAGGCAATTTAGGCTTGATCGTAATTGATTACCTTCAGTTGATTGAAGGGAGTAATCCTGATAACCGACAACAAGAAGTTTCAGAAATTTCTCGACAACTAAAGAAACTGGCAAAGGAATTAGAAGTTCCAGTTATTGCCCTATCACAGTTGTCGCGGGGAGTTGAACAGCGACAAGACAAGCGCCCGGTTTTATCTGATATTCGTGAATCTGGATCGATTGAACAGGATGCAGATATTGTTAGTTTCCTTTATCGTGATGACTATTATGAGCACGATGAAGATTCGGAAGATAATAATAACCCGGGAAATAATCAGGATGACGATGGATCAAACGCTAGTGAAGTTGAAGTCATCATCGAAAAGAATCGTAGTGGTCCGCGGGGGACAGTTAAATTATTATTTGCAAAGTCTTATAATAAGTTCACTTCGATTTCCTATATTCCTGAAGATAATAATTAAAAACTAAATTTCTAAGAGGGCATTTCAGTAAAAACTGAGGTAGCCCTTTTAGTGCGCTTAAGACATTAAAAATGTTTTTAAAAAAATAAACGGTATGATAGTAATTGAGGAGGCGTAAACAATGAACCATCAAGGCGTAGAATTAAAATGGCTTTTATTCGGAATGTTCCTTGGAAGTATTGGGAATAGTTTTGTCTGGCCATTAACAACAATTTATATTCACGATCAGTTGCATGAGTCATTAACTGTATCGGGAATCGTTTTACTCTTTTATTCGGGAGCAAACGTTGTCGGAAGTTATATTAGCGGAATGTTATTTGACCGAGCTAACCCGCGGAAATTAATGATTGGCGGGACACTGCTAGCGACAATCGTAATGACTATTATGATTTTCTTCAATGGCTGGCCGATATATGGAATTCTTTTAACAGTTATTGGATTCTTCAATGGTTGGATTATCACAATGGTTAATTCTTTTGCGACTCGTTCAGGGCGAGATGGTCGTTATGTCTTTAATATGTTGTATTTTGCCAATAACTTGGGAATGGTGATTGGAACTACTATTGTCGGTCCGCTTTACCAGTATGCAGATGGTAATGTTTCACCGATGTTTTTGATTACCACAATTCTCTATACAATGTTCTCGCTTGTTGTTATCTTTTTCTTTAAGGATAGTCAACAGACAGTTGCAAAGACCGAAGATGTGGAAGATGAAGAAGAGAACAAGACAGTTAATATTAAGATGCCTCAAGCTAACTTATGGATTAACTGGATCTTCTTCATTGCCTTAGTTGTAATCTGGACAATGTATGAACAATGGGCAAGTAACTTATCAGTTTTCATGACTGATCAAGGAATCTCAATGACGAAATATAGTCTTTTGTGGACATTAAATGGGATTTTAATCGTTGTTTTCCAACTAGGAATTACTTGGCTTAATCGTTGGGTTAATCGACCATATGCGCAAGTATTTATTGGGATGTTTACAATTGGTTTCTCATTTGTCCTCCTACTTTACGCCCACTCATATAGCTGGTTTGTGGCGGCAATGGTCGTTCTGACAATCGGTGAAGCCACTGCTCTGCCAACAATGCCTGCTATTGTAAACAGCCTTTCACCGGTTGCTGTTAAGGGAAAGTATCAGGGAATTCTGAATGCATTTTCTTCTTTAGGAAAGGCAATTGGTCCGCTATTTGGTGGATTGATGATTGAAGCGACCTCTTATCATATCCTCTTTATTATTTGTGCGATTTCAATTTTTGTAATGGAAATAATAGTAGTCTTTGTTATTAAGATAAAACGTGCAAAAGCAGTTGAATATTAAAGAAGTGATCAGATGTTTTACAATAATTTTGATAATGTCCATGGTGAAGACCGTTATGGAATGGTAGGAAAAACAGGAGATCCTTTTAGAGAAGAATGTAAACTAGGAATTTCTTGTTATCAGTGCCATGAACAGCCGTTAGTAATTGCGGAAAGAAATTGGATGGATACGAATAATGATGACTCGCAACGGTATCAAATTGTGGTAGTTTGTGAGCATTGTGGTGCTGTTGATGAATTCATTGTTAATAATGGTCGCGAGCATCAAATTAGTAAATTAAAACGTAGTAAGTATCAGCCAACAGAAAAGAATATTATAAATAATGGAACTGTGAACTAGAATTGTTCATGGTTCTTTTTTAAATCCGTTTTTATTAACCAAAACTTGAGAGATTTGCTATGATGGTAGTTGAAATCAAATTAAAAGCAATGAGGTGAATGTTGATGAAAACCAAGAAATATCGTTACACTGGAAAAGACTTTGATATTAAGACGGCACCAACTAAGGTAAAAGATTCTGCTGATGATCTTAAGAAGATTAAAAAGAAGATCCGAAAAAATGTAAAGTCAATCAAGAATGCGCAAAAGATGATGTATGCGCGGCGTCATTATGGTGTTTTAGTAGTATTTCAAGCAATGGATGCGGCAGGAAAAGATAGTATGATTTCGCATATCTTTGCGGGCGTAAATCCAGTTGGGTTTAAGGTGGCTAATTTTAAACAACCAACAGGCCGCGAATTACGTCATGATTATCTCTGGCGAATCAATCGTGAATTGCCAATGCGTGGTGATATTGGTGTTTTCAATCGATCTTATTATGAGGACGTTCTTGTTTCACGCGTTCATCCTGCTTTAATTTTGCAATCTAATATTCCAGGGATTGAGTCTGTTCATGATGTTAATAACAAATTCTTTGATAGTCGCTATGAAGACATTCGCCAGTACGAAAGTTATCTAACACGGAACGGTTACTTAATTGTAAAATTCTTCCTCCACGTATCAAAGGAAGAACAGAAGAAGCGTTTCTTAGCACGGATTGATACGCCAGAAAAGAATTGGAAGTTTTCTGCAGCTGATATTCGCGAACGTCAATATTGGGACGATTACCAAAAGGCATATGAAAAGGCGATTAATGCTACCGCTACAAAGGAAAATCCATGGTATGTTATTCCGGCTGATGATAAGTGGTACTCGCGTTTAATTGTATCTGATATTTTAACAAAGAAGATTAATAGTTTGCCATTAGCTTATCCTGAGGTTTCGCCAGAACAAGAAATGAGCTTACGCCAAGCACGAAAAGAACTAATAGCAGAAGATAAGTAAATAAAAAGGACGTTTGAATGACGTCCTTTTTATTTACGTGGTTTGTATATGTATTGGTGGAAAAAGGAATATATTGCTAATATAAAACAATAGAGTAACATATTAAGGTGCTTATTAATGAGACCATAGATTACAATTATGATCATTAATGCTGTCCATATATACCCTAAAAGAGTATAGTGACTTTGCTTATACCAGTATTTTCCCAAGAAAAAACATTCTTTATAGTATAAATATTCTAGCAGAATACAAAATAAAATAGGAATTAAAATATTTGACCAATAATTAGAAGGACTCCAAAAATAAAATCCTATAAGCAACCAAAACAATCCACGAATGATATTAAATGCTTGTGAGGCTTTATCGCGGTTTAGGAAACTAGTTAGGTCTTTATTCTCTCTAAGTAATGAATCAACAGAGACATGATATATCTCACTGAGAGCAAGAAGTAATTTTAAATCAGGGTAACTTTTGTTGTTTTCCCATTTGGAAAGGGTTTGTCGTGTGATGTGTAATTCATCTGCAACGTTTTGCTGAGTTAGTCCTAACTCTTTACATCGACTAAGAATTTGTTCGCCAAATGACATATTAATTTGCTCCTTATATTTTGATATAAGAATACGAAAATAGTAGGAAAAAGTCTAGCAATGGTTTATTGCAATGCCTATATAATAAGGGGTATGCTAAAGTAACTAAAAAACACATTATTAATTAGATTATTCATTCAAAAAAGTAGTTTTTAGCATTTATATATGAATTTCTAATGATAAGATGAATGACCCGGCAGCAATCGAAAGTGAATAAAAGAGTAATCGCCGTTATCCAATGACAAAGACTAAGGCAGCCATTGAAGAATTAGAAGCACTTGGCGCAATTGAAATTGTTTCGAAACGTCCTAAACAACATGTAATTACAATTTTATAACAAAAAAAGACCACCGATTACTCGGTGATCTTTTTTATATGATGGGCAGTCAGGGGATCGAACCCTGGACCCACGGATTAAGAGTCCGTTGCTCTGCCAGCTGAGCTAACTGCCCATGTCTTTGACAACATAAATAATAATATCAACTTCCGATCATTTTCGCAAGTGTTTTTCTAAATTTATTTAAGAAATTTTCAAATCCATATTTTAATTAGGTGTCTAACTGTTATAATTAACAATAAAATTAAAATTGGGAGTAATTTCATGGCATTAAAAAAAGATAAATTTGAGCAAATGAACCGTTTATTGCGGAACTATATGATTAACATGAAGCATTTTTATACTGAACTTGCCCCTGAATTAGATGTAACTCCACAGCAAGCTCATACACTTTTTTATATAGAAAAACATGCTGGGCTTATTCAACGAGAACTAGGTGACCATTTCCATTTACGGAATGCTAGTGTTACTAGTATGGTGAAAAATCTTGAACGCGACGGGTATATTATCCGGAAGGCGGATCAAGAGTCAGCACGAATTAAGCGGATTTTTCTTACCAAAAAAGGTGAAGAAAAGACTAATGAGGTTAAAGAAATATTTGATCAAGCTTATTTGCAGATTATTGCCCGTCTCGATGAAAGAGATATTGATGCAATAGTTAAAGGGATGACTAATATTAATAACAATCTAAAAAAGTAAGTTAGACTCTTGACAGTTAGGCATCTATGTGTTTAAATATTCATCATCATTAAAAGTTAGATATTTAACTGTTAGGAGGCTTATGCTTTGAACAGAAATAAATTTAGTTTTCGGAGTTTCTTTAGTTTAATAAATCAATTACATCCGCGGTATATTAAGCTTTTTGTGGGAATCTTACTAGGTTTTATCTCCACGGGTGCTAACCTATTTGTTCCTCAACTAGCGCAAAAGCTAATTAATAATTTTAAGAGTATTAGTCCAACGTTGGCGATTTTAACAGTTGTAATTTTTATAGCAGGATTAATTACGAGTGCGTTATCAGAGTTATTATTAGGAATTTTTGGTGAAAATGTTGTTTCTAAATTACGGAAACAATTATGGCAAAAACTACTTAAAATGCCTGTAAAATATTTTGATGATGTTAAAACAGGTGAAATCAGTTCACGATTAGTTAATGATACATCACAGGTGAAGGATTTACTTGCTTCAACATTACCAAATGCAATGACATCGCTTTTACAATTCGTTGGTGCACTGGTTATTATGTTAGCAATGGATTGGCGGATGACATTGTTGATGTTTGTGGCAGTTCCTTTAGTGATTTTAGTCATGCTACCAGTGATGAATCAGTCGCGTAAGATTGGTCGGGTTCGGCAAGATGAATTAGCAAAATTTGCTAGTGATTCCACCGATGTATTAGGTGAGGTCCGATTAGTTAAGTCTTCAAACGGTGAAGAACATGAACTGGCAAAGGGAAATCGCCGCATCGACAATTTATATCATGTCGGAAGAAAAGAAGCGTTGATTAACTCAGTAACGCAACCAATTACAAACATGCTCATGATGATAATGTTTCTTGGGATTCTTGGTTACGGAGCAATTCGTGTTATGAATGGTGCAATGACAATGGGCGCCTTAGTTTCGTTTTTAATGTATCTTTTCCAGATTATTAGTCCCGTTGTTGTAATTAGTCAGCTCTTTAATAATATGGCAAAGACTAGCGGAGCCACGGAACGTATCCAACAAATCTTAACTGAACCAGAAGAATTTGCTGCTGATAAAGCAGAAAAAGATATTGCGAGCGCACCATTGAAATTTGAGAATGTTGATTTTGCATATGAGGAAGGCAAGCCAGTCTTACGAGATGTTAGTTTTGAAACCAAACCCAATGCAGTGGTAGCTTTTGCCGGCCCATCTGGTGGAGGAAAGTCAACTATTTTCTCATTGATTGAACGATTCTATCAGCCAACAGGTGGAAAAATTTTGATCGGTGAAGAGAATATCGAAAATGTAGACTTAGCCAAGTGGCGTGAACAAATTGGTCTCGTAAGTCAAGATGCCGCGGTAATGCCAGGAACTATTCGTGATAATTTAACTTATGGGTTACGAAGAGAAGTCTCGGATGAGGAACTTTGGGACGCGTTAAGAATGGCTTATGCAGATGGTTTTGTCAGTGAAATGGAAGATCAGTTAGAAACTGAAATTGGTGAACGAGGGATCAAACTTTCTGGAGGACAACGGCAACGAATAGCGATTGCGCGGGCTTTTCTCCGCGATCCAAAAATCTTAATGCTTGATGAAGCCACTGCTAGCTTGGATGCTGAATCGGAGGCGATGGTTCAAAAAGCATTGGGAGACTTAATGCAAGGAAGAACGACACTAGTAATTGCGCATCGCTTGAGTACGATTGTCGATGCCGATAAAATCTACTTTATCGAAAATGGAACAGTATCCGGTGCAGGAACCCATCAAGAATTATTAAAGACAACACCACTATATGCACAGTATGTTAAGGATCAGTTTAAATAAAAATAAAGACTGCGAAAGGACAAGATTTTCGCAGTCTTTATTTTAAGTATGAAAAAAGCGACTGAGATCAAATCTCAATCGCTGTAAACCTCTGATGGGCAGTCAGGGGATCGAACCCTGGACCCACGGATTAAGAGTCCGTTGCTCTGCCAGCTGAGCTAACTGCCCATATCCTTTAACAGAATACTTAAACAGTTTAACCTGTTATTGATCAAATGTCAAATATTTTTCATAAGTTTTTGGAAAATATTTATGGAACTTTTCCCTGTGCTATAATAGAGACACTGATATATAGCAGATTTAAAGTAATTAATCAATTAACCCAATGGAGGGAATCATTGATATGGCAAAGAAAATTTTAGTTGTTGATGATGAAAAACCAATTTCTGATATCATCAAATTTAATCTTGAAAAAGAAGGATATGAAGTTGTCGTAGCCTATGATGGCGAAGCAGCTTTAGAACAAGTAGAAGCAGAAAATCCTGATTTAATTATTCTTGACCTAATGCTGCCGAAGATCGATGGACTTGAAGTGGCCAAGCGGGTTCGAGCTAAGCATACCATGCCGATTATTATGGTAACCGCTAAAGATTCGGAACTAGATAAAGTGCTAGGGCTTGAACTTGGGGCCGATGATTATGTTACTAAGCCATTCTCCAACCGCGAACTAGTAGCACGAGTAAAGGCTAATTTACGGCGTCAAGCAACTCTGAAGGCACCAGCAGAGGAAGAAAATAATACCGATATTCAAATTGGCGACCTTACGATTCATCCTGAAGCTTACACCGTAACTAAGCGAGGCGAAAATATCAATTTAACGCATCGTGAATTTGAGCTTCTCCATTATCTAGCTCAACATATTGGACAAGTTATTAACCGTGAACACCTTCTTCAGACTGTATGGGGTTATGACTATTTTGGGGATGTTCGGACAGTTGATGTGACCGTTCGTCGGCTTCGTGAAAAGATTGAAGATAACCCAAGTCACCCCCAATGGTTAATTACCCGGCGTGGTGTTGGCTATTACCTAGCAAATCCTGATCAGAATTAGAGGCTGAACCATTGTGAACAGCAAGTTAAAATTTTATCAATCGATTCGTTTTAAAATCGCTCTCGTATTCGTGTTAATTTTGATGTTAACACTTGAATGTGTTGGGGCGGTTTTTGTGCGTCAATTAGAGCATCAAAACCTTAATACGTTTAAGCAAACCATTGAATTACCGTCTTACGTTGATAATTCTTTAGCAGAGCAGTTATCACGATCAAATACTAAAAAAGCTAACAAACAAATTAATCAAATTCTTTCAGAAGTTAATAATAATAACATTTCTGAAATCCGGGTAGTTGATAGTAAGAGTATTGTGCGGGGAACAAGCAACGCTGATAATCGGAGTGCAATCGGTCAGAAAACAACGGACCAAGCAATCAAAGCAACCTTATTAAATAATAGGTCGCATACCGAAAACCTGTACGATAATTCAAATCACACGCGTTACTATGTCAATGTGATTCCCCTCGTGGATAACAGTAATAATAACGTTGTGGGAGCTGTTTACCTGCGAGCTAGTCTGGAAAGTGTCTACTCTAATATTAATAATATTACGTTGGTATACTTATCCGCGGCAATGATTACTATTGTCTTGAGTTTAATCTTGGCAATTATTATTTCCCAGGAAATTACCCGCCCAATTGAAGAAATGAGGAAACAAACATTACGAATTGCCCGGGGAGACTATTCTGGTCAAGTAAAAGTATTGGGAAATGACGAGTTAGGACAATTGGCAGGAGCAGTTAATAATCTTTCTGTCCGGGTTGAAGAGGCACAGGAGTCGAGCGATTCTGAGCGACGGCGGCTTGATAGTATTTTATCCCATATGTCAGATGGGGTTTTAGCCACTGATCGTCGCGGAAATGTGACAATTGTAAATAATATGGCGTTACAGTTACTGGGTGTCGAAAATGAAGACGATTTAATTGGTAAATCAATTATTGATGTGTTAGATATTCGTCATGACTATACCGTTCGGCAACTAGTAAATGGTGAACAGCGCGAGATGATTATTGATATGTCAAACTCTGGCAATAATTTGATCTTAAACGCTTACTTCTCACCAATTCAACGTGAATCTGGCTTTGTCAGTGGGCTTGTGTGTGTCCTTCATGATGTAACGAGCCAGCAAAAAGAAGAACGCGAACGGAAGCAATTCGTTTCAAACGTCTCGCATGAGTTGCGGACTCCATTAACAAGTGTTAGAAGTTATGTCGAAGCATTAAGTGATGGTGCTTGGCAGGATAAAGAAATTGCCCCTCAGTTCTTAAAGGTTGTCCAGGATGAGACGGACCGGATGATTCGAATGATCAATGACCTGTTGAGTCTATCACGGATGGATGCAGGGACAACGAAGCTCAATCTGGAATACGTAAATATCAATGAGTTATTTAACTATATCTTGGATCGTTTCGATATGATTATTAAAAAAGAAGAAGATCCAAAAAAGAAAAAATATACCATTGAACGATACTTTACTAAGAAAGATTTATGGGTTGAAATTGATACTGATAAGTTTACCCAGGTAATTGATAATATTATGAATAACGCGATTAAGTATTCTCCAGATGGTGGTGTAATTACAACACGATTACTGGAGACACATAATCATGTTATTTTAAGTATTTCTGACCAAGGCCTAGGGATTCCACGAAAAGATCTTGGACGTATCTTTGATCGATTCTTCCGCGTTGATAAGGCAAGAAGCCGGAAGCAAGGAGGAACAGGTCTGGGACTAGCTATTTCCAAGGAAGTTATCAATATGCTTGGTGGACAAATTTGGGTTGATAGTGTAGAAGGCAAGGGTTCAACATTCTATATTTCCTTGCCATATGTACCTTATGAGGAGGAAGACTGGGATGATGAAGAAGCTGAAAAGTAATTGGCAAGCAATCGCCTTAACGGTTGTTGTGCTTCTTAGTTTATTCATTTCATGGATTGTCTGGACCAACCCATTTCCTTTTGAGGGAGCACGACACGAAAATTTCAATAATAACCAATCACAACAATATACACCGCAATCAATGGGCGATGTTTATCTCCCAACTAAAGCAGTTGAGACAAATGAAAAAGGAACTCAGAATCAACTTTATAGCCCTAAAGCTAATTTAATTCTGAGCGTAAAAAAAGAGTTAGAGGATTGGAAATTAGGCCGGACAAATGTTGTCAAACAAAATAACAGTGATGTTTATTTGAGTTATTTGCGACGGCGGAACTCGTTAATGCTGACATATCCGGATGAGGTACCGAGCTCAGTCTTCAACGAAACATTTTCCCAGTCAATTGATACTGACCGGGTTAATCAGATTAACCATATTGTTATCCCATTAAACGGGCAACATGAGATTTACTTACTTGGTGACCACCATTATAGTGTGTATCGAGTACGGGTAGAGAAAGGAAAATTTAATCGCATTCGGCAACTTTTAAAGTCAATGGATCGGATCCCGGTTGACCATAAAATTATTAACGGGATAGCGGTAATGATGTATCCGCGACCCTTTGAATTACCAGCATTAGGATATCAAATCACTGCGCAAAACATTGATACCCTTAGTGCTAGTCTGATGAGTACTAACCAACACACAACAATCACGGCAAATCGGAATGGTAACGAGACTACCTATACGGATGGAACCAATCGTCGGCTGATATTTAATCGCCAAAATGGAACGCTTAAATACGAAAATTACCTTAGTAAGGACGATCGGGAATCAACAAGCCAGATTTTCCCACACTTCTATAATAAGTTGACGACAATTGGAATTCCGCTTGATAATTTGCGCTATGATGAGGTGAGTGAGCATGGTCGTCGGTTAAACTATCGGGCTTATGTTAATAGCTTTCCAATTTTCAATAGTGATGGTTATGGGGAAGTAACGCTTGAATCCACAAGTGGCGGGAATGAACGCTTCTGGCTAAGTCTTTATAGTCTTCAAGTGCCATTGCCAATTGATCACCAGATGGTCAAGCTTCCATCAAGTGCAGATGTGATTAATCAATTACATGCAACCAACCGGATGCGTGACATCAAGGACTTACGTGTCGGGTATATTTGGAAAACTGATAAAGATAGTCATGTTGTAAAGTTAGTGCCAACATATTTCATTAAGTATCGCGGCCACTGGGTTGAATATACCGAGTTAGAAAAGTAGGAGGGTTAAAGAATGAATTTTAAACGTATTCAATGGATCTTTATCCTTGCCTTTTTGCTTTTTGATATTTTTGTTGGAAGTTCATTAATCTTAGAAACTAGATTTACCGTTTCTAATGGTCAGCAAAATCGCCAATCAACAGTGTTAAAAGAAATGCGTAATGACTCGATTAGTTATGGCGAGCTTTCTAATAAGCAGCAAACCGGATATTATATTGCTGGAAAGAAATCTTCTGATGGCGGAGACCTAGAGCAGGAAACCGGAAAATTACGTAATCAAAACTTTCGCCTTTCTTCAGGAACATTGACTAGTGAGTTTGATAAGCCAATTAAAATCACTGAAAGTAATAATATTCGGCGTGTCGACCGTCTATTAAAAAATAAAAAGATGGTAAGCTTAGGAAATCATTATCGCTATAACAAGGAATTATCGGACAAAAATACCCTTGTTTATACGCAAATGCTAGAAGGAAAGCCGCTATTTTCAAATGATGGGCAAATTCGTTTTCGGCTAAACTCTGACCATGAGATAACAGGTTATACGCAGACTTACTTGCAAGATGTTGAAATTCTCCGGCAACGGTCAAATACGATTAGCCAGCGCCGAGCAATTACCTGGTTGTATAAACATAATCAGATTCCTAATAACTCCCGCATTAGGTGGTCGGTGCTCAGTTATTCTAAGCTCCTTAACACTACTACTGATGATAAAGCAGTCTATGTGCCAACGTGGACTGTTGAAATCAAAACTAAAAACTCAGGAGCAATTCAACAATTACAAGTTAACGCATTTAATAGTACAGTTATGAAGGAAACGCCAGATAGTGTGAATACGAACTCGTTAAATAATAAGTAATTGAGGAGGAACTTTAAGTGACAGAAACGGATCCATTACGTTATAGTGTACTTGCGAGCGGGAGTACTGGGAATGTAACTTATTTGGAAACGCGCAACCACCGGATCTTAATTGATGCCGGTTTAAGTGGGAAGCGGATTGAAAATTTAATGAAGAAGATTGATCGATCATTAAAGGATGTCGATGCAATTTTTGTAACGCATGAACACAGTGATCATACGCATGGTGTTGGTGTATTGGCACGCCGTTATGGAATGGATGTATATGCCAATGAGGGTACCTGGCAGGCAATGGCTGATAAAGTTGGTAAAATCCCATTAGCACAAAAGCATATTATTGCACCAAATACTGTTAAGGACTTGGGAGACATGGATATTGAAAGTTTTGCGGTATCCCATGATGCTGCGCAACCGCAATTTTACCAAGTTCACCACAATAATAAGACCTTCTGTATTATTACGGATACTGGTTATGTTTCTGATCGAGTTACGGGAACCATCCGAAATGCAGATGCCTACGTAATGGAATGCAATCATGATACAGAAATGTTGCGGATGGGTCCTTATTCATGGCCATTAAAACAGCGAATATTAGGGGATGAGGGTCACCTTTCCAATGAAGAAGGTGCTGATGCATTGATGAGTGTTGTTGGCCGGCGAACCAAAGAGATTTTTCTTGGCCACCGTAGTCAACATAACAACATGCGTTCGCTCGCCCACTTAACAGTTGCAAGTTTGATGGAGCAGCATGACTTTGGCGTTGACCATGATTTTAAATTGCAAGATGCTGAACCAGAAGAACCAAGCAAGTTAATGACGTTATAATAAAAGAGATCACGGTTTTTATCGACTTTATTCAATGATTTTTCATATTTAAATTGTAACTTGAAGATAGTGATTCTTTAACTTAGTGGAGGGTTTAATTGATGAATAGGATAAAACAAGCTTTTAAAGATCGGTTGTGGTTAGGCGTAATTATTGTCGGCTTATTTGCTGGTCTTATTGGTGGTGGAATCGCCTTAGGAATTAATAACCTGGTACAACATCATGAAGAAGTAACAAGTACACGAGTCCCAGCTGGCTCTAATAAGTCTGGTGGTACGAAGGTTAATAAGAATAAGGCGGACTTAAACGGGGAAGCGTCCCAAGCTTATAAGTCCGTCCAAGGAGCCGTTGTTAGTGTTATTAATAAACAAAAGGTTCAGCAATCAAGTGGGACGCTAGGAATTTTTGGTTATGGCAACAGTAGTAACAGCAGCAGTGATTCTTCTAGCGATAATAAATTAGAAACCGCTAGTGAAGGGTCAGGAGTTATTTATAAGAAGAGTGGCAATTCGGCTTATGTTGTAACTAATAACCACGTTGTCAAAGGTTCAAACGCGCTCCAAGTAATTTTAAGCAATGGTAAAAAAGTTAATGCTGATTTAGTTGGTGCTGATTCTGCAACCGACTTAGCTGTATTGAAGATTAACGCTACAAATGTTAAGACAGTTGCATCTTTTGGTAACTCTAATTCGATTGTTCCTGGTCAGGATGTGCTAGCAATCGGTTCACCAATGGGAAGTGAATATGCTAATACAGTAACGAAAGGAATTATTTCTGCCAAAGATCGGACATTAAAAGCCGGTACTGATGGAACTTTGACATCGGTTATCCAAACAGATGCCGCTATTAACTCTGGTAATTCAGGTGGTCCATTAATTAATATGGCAGGTCAAGTTATCGGAATTAATTCAATGAAACTTGCTTCTGATACACAAGGCTCTTCAGTTGAAGGTATTGGTTTTGCCATTCCAAGTAATGAAGTTGTGACAATTATTAACCAGTTAATTAAGAATGGTAAAATAACTCGTCCATCACTCGGAATTAGTATGGTGGATCTTAGTAATGTTACTTCTGATCAACAGCAATCAGTCTTAAAACTACCAACAAGCGTAAGCAAAGGGGTAGTGATTATAGATGTGAATAGTGGTTCAGTTGCTGATACTGCTGGATTGAAAAAATATGATGTCATTACAAAACTTGGTGACACTCAAGTTACAGATGCGGGTTCATTAAAGGCAGCCTTATATAAATACAAGGTTGGACAAAACGCTAAAGTCACTTATTACCGTGATGGTCAACGGCACACCGCAACTTTGCATTTAACAAAGAGTGCTGATACAACATCAACTGATGACTCACAACAAGATAATAATTAATGAATTGGGACTGTGACATAAGCCAAATTACTTTCATAAAAGACAAATGGCGCAGTACACCAATGGCCTCCAATGCCCGGTAAAACCGAACGTTGGAGGCCTATTGTTGCTTGCGGGGGCTCGAAAAACGAAGTCACGAGTGACTTCTGTCTCGCTCCCTTTTCATTAAAAGCCTCTTAATTAAAAGGGGTATAATATTAGTTATCAATATAAAGGATGGTGGGTAAAATGAATAATCCACGGTTTAAATACCCAGATACAAAGGCATATGAATTTGTAGTACATCGTTTAGAAGAACGCGGAGTAAACTTAGAAGAGCTTGCGAAGATTGTGTATGAGACACAAAAGGGCTTTGAGCCAGATTTGACGTTGGAAATATGTCAAAAATTTTTAATTGATACGATGCATAAGCGTGAATTATTAAATAGTGCAATGGTAGCACTTGAACTTGATCGGTTAACCGAAGAAGGAAAAGTAGATGAACCTTTAGCAGGTATTATAAGAAATGATGCTGGGGTGTTTGGGGTAGATGAAACCCTAGCTTTACAAATTGCTAATATTTATGGAACAATTGGGACGACAAACTTTGGTTACTTTGACCGGGTTAAGAGTGGGATTATTGCCAAATTTGACCATGATAAGGTTCATGTAAATACATTTATTGACGATATTCTCGCGGCGATTGTGGCGGCTGTTTGCGGAAAGATTGCCCACCAGTACGCTTAATTAAAAAAATATCATTGACTTTTAAATGATTTATCATTAAAATGAACGTAATTCGTTTAGAGGAGTAAAGCAAATGAGTTATCAAACTTTACAATTAAATCATAGTTGGCAAAGCCGGTAACTCAGGGATAGCTGTAGTACAGATATGACCTGGGTTTATTCGCAGATTATATCTGTACCGGCTACTTTATCATGTACAAATAAGGGCTTGTACGGATTCCACGTACGGGCTTTTTCTATTTCACTGGATAAATAGTGGGAGTTCCGAAACGTGGAGCTCCTTTTTATTTTGAAAGGTGGAGATAGGGATGAAACGAATTATGGGCTATATTATTATTGGAATTGTTGTGATTGGCGGTTATTTTGGACTTTTAAGGCTTCATCAACAGACTACAAAGCCAGTGGTAGGAATTTTAACAATGATGCATCATCCAGCATTAGATCAGATTCAACAGGGGGTCGTTGCTGGATTAGCAGAAGAAGGATACCGAAACGGCAAGAATATCAAAATTGAATACCAGAATGCGAATGGTGATCAGGGAAACTTAAATACTATGGCGAATAAATTAGTGAATGATCATGCGAAAGTAATCGTTGGTATTACCACCCCAGCTTGCCAAGCACTTGCTAATGCGACCAAGGATATTCCAATTGTGATGGGCGGAATTGGTGATCCGGTTGGTGCCGGCTTAGTAAAGAATGAAAAACACCCAGAAGGAAACGTTACAGGGGTTCATGATGTAAATCCGAGTGAACAGCAGATTGCCTTAGTAAAGAAATTTATACCAAACATAAAGACTCTGGGAGCAATCTACACATCGAGCAATACCTCTTCTGAAAGTCAGTATCGAACAATGGTAAAAGCAGCGCATAAATTACATGTAAACTTAAAAACTTATACAATTGCGAATGCTAATGAACTTAATCAGACTTCACAAACAATGTTGAGTAAAGTAGACGCGGTCATTGTTCCTAGTGACAATACAATTGCCGGATCAATGGGAGTATTGGTGAAAAATGCGGATGCGGTCAATAAGCCTGTTTTCCCTAGTGCTGATACAATGGTAAAAGATGGTGGAGTAGCTTATATTAGTCTTAGCCAATACGGGCAAGGAAAAGCAGCCGGAAAAATAACAGCACGTATTTTAAAAGGTGAAAAGCCAGGACAGATGGCAGTTAATAATTACCATCATGGAGAACCGGTTCTTAATTTAAAGCAAGCACGTAAGTTAGGAATAAAAGTTCCAGCAGATTTTCAACGAGAAGCAGAACAACATGGAACAGTCTTTAAGTAAGATAGTGGGAAAATTCCGAATAATAAGAAAAATTGAAGAAGATAACATTCGCTAGGTAACATTCTGTTGTATACTTACCACAGATTGTGTTGTAAATCGTTAGAAATACGTTAAAATAATAATGTGAAATTGCTTGTGGATAAGTCAGTGGATAACTAACAGTAAATTTAAAGTAATTTTATAAATGTTGGTATATCAATAAAATTTATTGTTCAAAACTTATCCACAAGTTGAATGTGTATTTGTGGATAAGTGGAATTCTTTGTATAATCCCTGTAACAACGCTTACGGGCCCAAGGTATTACGGAATCATTACTGAACAATTGTTCCTGTAGATAACTGTGGATAAGTAATTTTTAAGAAAACGCTTTTTCAACAAAAAATTAACCGAACATTCGGGAAAAGTAAAAAAATCTACACTGGTCTGTGGATAACTTTGTGGATAAACTGTGGAAGGTAGTGGATATCTTGAATATAAAAATTATTGGTGTGGGTAAGTTAAAAGAAAAGTATTTTAAAGCGGGAATTGCTGAATATGCTAAACGACTTGGACGTTATTGTAAATTTGAAATTGTTGAGGTTCCTGATGAAAAAGCACCTGAATCTTTAAGCCAAGCAGAAATGGATGAAGTAATGGCAAAGGAAGGGGAACGGATTCTTGATAAAATCAAAGATCGCGAATATGTATATGCTTTAGCGATTAAAGGTAAAGAACGTTCTTCTGAAGAGTTTGCAAAAGAAATCAATAAATTAACAACTTATGGTCACAGTGATATTACTTTTGTGATCGGCGGTTCATTAGGGTTAAGTCCAGCAGTATTAAAACGGGCAGATGCCCAAATTTCGTTTGGACGTTTTACCTTACCTCATCAATTAATGCGTTTAGTTTTAAGCGAACAAATTTATCGAGCTTTTACCATCATCAATGGTCTCCCATATCATAAATAAAGAATTTCCTGAGTTTTGGTTAGATTATTATTTATCGTTGTTAGCGATGGTATAGTGTAAATATGAAGTGTAATGGCATAAGAATTAAAGGATTTGATTTAAAATAGGCATACGAGGTTACCAAGTAATTCTTTTAGGGGTAATGGCAGGAATATGCATTTTAGTGATGCAAGGAAAAGCAAGTGCAATGATAGTAAATGAAGCACGGCTGACATTGCCTAATGAAAAAAGAATTGAGTATGATGAATTTGAACGGTACCAGTTTCGGGCAAAACAGTTACGAACTTGGTGGCAAGTCAAGCGACCAAAATATAAAATTGATTGGTCATTTTATCATAAGAAACGAGGATACTGGGATTAGCTCAGGTCCTCGTTTTTCTTTTAACTTTTCAAAAAAGCTATTAAAATGAAGATATTAAAAGGAGGCAATGATAATGAAAAAAGTTGGGATTATAGTCGGCAGCGTTCGTCCAAATCGGCGGAGCATGCAAGTAGCAAACTGGTTAAAAGTTCAATTAAAGAAAAGTACAAAGGTTCAATTTGACATCATCGACCTAAAAGAAGTTAATTTACCGATGATGGATGAACCTAAAATTCCTTATTTGGGTTTATATGTTCACGAAAAAACGCGTAAATGGAGTGAGTTAGTACAAAGCTATGATGGTTTTGTGTTAGTTTTTCCGCAATACAATTGGGGCTATCCAGCAGTTTTGAAAAATGCGATTGATTACTTAGGAAAAGAATGGCAAGGAAAGCCGGTTAGTTTAGTAACATTCGGTGGACATGGCGGCTCGCAAGCACAAATTGCAATGAAATTGGTCGTAACCGGCTTAAAGATGGCGGCGCTTCCTGTTGATCTACAAGTTAACTTGCTGCCAGATGATTCAACTTCAACCGCTGATCGGAAGTTGAATACTTATAATACGCAAGCAGCGTTATTAAAGACTGCCTTTGAAAATGAATTAAGCTAATTTGTGATTAAAGTAGCAAATTATTGTGGGACATTAATATAAAATTGATTCAATTTGTGAATATTATGACAAACATCGTGATATTGTAGCAGATTAGGCAAGATTATTATTACAAATTGGGCGATAATGAATAAAAAATCAAAATGTTTCTATTGCAAAACTAAAACGCTTGCATGATAATGGAATCGTATTCAAATGCCATGAGGAGGGTATTTTTAATGAATAGACAATTTGATTTCTTAATGCCAAGTGTGAACTTCTTTGGTCCTGGTGTTATTGCTAAAATTGGTGATCGTGCAAAGATGCTCAATATGCACAAACCATTGATTGTTACTACTGAAGGTTTATCCAAGATTGACAATGGTCCTGTAAAGCAAACCGTTGCTTCATTGGAAAAGGCTGGCGTTGACTATGCCGTATTTACTGGCGCTGAACCTAACCCTAAGATCCGGAATGTTCAAGCTGGTAAAAAGATGTACCAAGATGAAAACTGTGACTCAATTATTACTGTTGGTGGGGGTTCTGCTCACGACTGTGGTAAGGGTATCGGTATTGTTTTAACTAACGGTGATGACATTTCCAAGCTTGCCGGAATTGAAACATTGAAGAATCCACTTCCACCATTGATGGCTGTTAACACTACTGCCGGAACTGGTTCTGAATTAACTCGTCACGCTGTTATTACTAACGAAAAGACTCATTTGAAGTTTGTTGTTGTTTCATGGCGTAACATTCCATTGGTATCATTCAACGATCCAATGTTGATGCTTGATATTCCAAAAGACATTACCGCTGCTACTGGTTGTGATGCTTTTGTTCAGGCTATTGAACCATACGTTTCTGTTGACCATAACCCAATTACTGATAGTCAATGTAAAGAAGCTATTCAATTAATTCAAACTGCTTTACCAGAAGTAGTTGCTAATGGTCACAATATTGAAGCACGGACTAAGATGGTTGAAGCTGAAATGCTTGCCGGAATGGCCTTCAATAATGCCAACTTAGGCTATGTTCACGCAATGGCTCACCAACTCGGTGGTCAATATGATGCTCCTCATGGTGTTTGCTGTGCCTTGCTCTTGACCACTGTTGAAGAATATAACTTAATCGCATGTCCAGAGCGGTTTGCTGAATTGGCTAAGGTAATGGGCTTTGACACTACTGGTCTTACCCTTTACGAAGCAGCACAAAAGTCAATTGACGGTATGCGTGAAATGTGCCGGCTTGTTGGTATTCCATCATCAATCAAGGAAATTGGTGCTAAGCCAGAAGACTTTGAAATGATGGCCAAGAATGCCCTCAAGGATGGTAATGCCTTCTCTAACCCACGTAAGGGTACTGTTGAAGATATTGTAAAGCTTTATCAAAAGGCTTACGATGGCATCTACTAATAATTAAATAAACACAAAGAGGCTGGAAATCAGCTCAGTCTCTTTACTGTTTTACGTATTAAACTGCCAGCCAACCTTACGGAGGTGGGACTATGAACTAGCCAAGCTAATTCTGTCCCCCTCTTTTTTTGTCTACTTTTAATTCTTAATATTTTGAATTTTTTTCACAAAGTTACTTGCAAGCGTATTCTTTTGAAACTATAATAAAAATTATTCTAAGAGAGAATAAGAGGAAAAGAGAAAATGATATATTTACTTGCTTTAATTCCAGCAATTGGTTGGGGTGCGATGCCATTAATTACTGGTAAAATTGGTGGTTCACCAGTTAATCAAATGTTTGGAATCGGTGCTGGAGCTTCAATTGTGGGAATTATTGCATATTTGATAACAAAACCAACCGTCAGTGTAACTGCTTTTTGGTTCTCGCTAGCGATCGGTTGTTTATGGACAATTGGACAGGTTGGTCAGTTCATCTCGTTTAAACATATGGGAGTTTCAAATACGATGCCCCTTTCTTCAGCATTTGTGTTAGTTATGACGTCGTTTGTCGGCATCTTTTTCTTTGATGAATGGCAAGGAGCCAGAGCATTAAGTATTGGGTTGACAGCGTGTGTAGTTGTAATTATTGGGGCTGTTTTAACCTCGATTTCGGACGGAACATCGGATAAAAAGGTTTCGACTAAGTGGGTATTATTTTTATTAGTAACAACAATTGGTTACTGTGCTTATTCGATTTTTCCTAAAATGCCACAGGTTGCTCATGAAAGTAGTCAGGGTATTTTCCTACCAGAAGTATTAGGAATTTTACTTGGTTCAGTAATTTATACTATTTGTTCGGGTAACGCTAAAGCATTTAAGCAAAAAGAACAATACTTAAATATTTTAGGAGGACTTTCATGGGGGATTGGTAACTTTGCCTATGTTTTTGTTGGTAAAGCTCTTGGAGTAGTGACTGCTTCAATTTTTGGTCAAATGAATGTTATTATTTCAACATTTGGTGGTATCCTACTTTTGCATGAAACCAAGACCAAGCGAGAAATGATATATACAGTAGTTGGAATTATCCTAATTGTAATTGGTAGTATTTTAACAGTAATTGCTAATTAATTATTGAAGATTTTAGGTAATATCAATAAATGAGAGAGGAAACGCGCAAAATCAGCTTTTTAACCGATTTTACGCGTTTTTTTAGTCTTATATTATTTCCCAGGTTATATTGTGCTATTTCTTATCAAGTAGATCAAACCTAATTTGTCCAAGTTGTAATTTTTCAGGTTGTTTAGCCCCGTGGAAAATCAGTTTAAATAATCGATTTTCAACGCCAGCCTTGAAAACAAGTTGTTTATCGCCAATATTAATTGTATAGGTGTCACCTTCACTTACTACTTCTGCCTGCAAGAGGGCTGACCATTGTTTAGCAGCCTCTTCTGGATCACTAACATTAAAGATTGCTTGCTTAACAAAAAGGTCACCTGCCGGATGGAATTTAATTAAGCCCTGTTTCTTGAGGTCTTCCCGGCGTTGATCATCGTTGTTGCCCCATTGAATAAAGAATGGTGCAGGTAAATGGTTAACAAGTTCATCATTGACATAGAAAATCTTCCATTGAATAAGTTTACCGGCAGGATCCACGCGCTTTCCATCAGTAATATCACCAACATTAAGCCCCAGACCCTCTAATCGCTGGTGAGTTTCTTCAATATTGTCAGTCTGAATGGCAATTGTTGTGATGCGCTGAATACCAGCAAAATAATCTTCAACGGCATCATGAATTGCTGAGTTATTTTCATATGGGAATGCCTTAGCTTTTTCCTTATTAGCGATGGTTAAGAGCTCAATGTAATTAAGGCCAAAATAATCTAGTGCATTTTTTGTTCCCCAATATTCGTGATGTCCACCAGGGGTAAAGGCTAAACCTTTAGAGTTGAAGTAATCAATTGCATCTTGAAGGTTAGTTACATCAACCATTGTATGATCCCAATTTAACGTTTCTGTCATTTTAATCACCCTTGTTCTGTTTGCCTAATTCCTTTGTTCGTTTAACAGCAGCAAGGACAGCATTTTCAATTCCCGCTGAAAAAGTGCTTTTATCTAGTTCATGCTGGGCGGTGATACCCACTCCGCCAGCAGAATTATTAATATCAAGTAATTCGGCAGGGTGTTTACCACTTTGTTCTACAAATGCAGCGGCTGCGCGTAGATTCTCAAGAGCAAGTTTGTTTGCTTGTTGGCGAGGCATTCCGGCAAGCACACCTGCGTTTGTAAAACTAATTAGAAAGTTATAGATATAGTTTGGTCCAGCCACGCCATATCCAGTAAATACATCTAGCAAGGATTCATCAATGTAATCGACTTTTCCAAAACTATTTAGAAAGTCTTCAATGACAGTTTGATTAGCTCGATTGTTTTTAACGACGCCGCTATAACCCATGGCAACATCAGTCAAGGTATTGGGGATGATCCGTGTAATTGCAAAAAGATCTTCCTGAGATGAAAGTTGTGCAACTGTTACGCCGGCAATAATTGAAAGCACGTCCTTTTGGTAGTGGTGGGCGACAAGTTCTTTCATGATCTCTTGCCAGTTATCTTGTGGACGCACTCCCAGAATAACAAGATCAGCATTCTCAACAGCCGTCCAATCAGGTTGTTGACTTGCTTGAATATGATAAGTATCAGTCAAATAATTAACTCGATCGCTCGAAATATCTGTTATCCCAGTTGTTTCAGGAGTAATTACTTTTTTCTTCAGTGCAGCCCGCAGCATTGCTTCCACCATTTGACCACCACCAAATGAGTAAATCTTAAGTGTCATTGAAACATCATCCTTTCTATATGTACCTAACCTAATCGTAGCGTATTTCAAACTAAGACGCTAATTTAAACACTTCTTTCAAAAAAATAAATTCACAAATTGGTCTACTTGAAATTAAATTAACAAGAAAGCGTTTGCTGTATAATAAAATTGTTAGTTAGAAATATAATAAAAGGGCTTTTATTTGTTAAAAAACAAACTTTTCAATATGAGATAATTGGATTTTTACGGAGTAATATTAGTTGAATTGGTCTATTAAATAGTTGTAAAATGTAAGCGTTTATTTAAGGGGGAACCATTATGGCATATCAAAGTATCAATCCATTTACGAACCAAGTAGAAAAAACGTTTGAAAATACAACTGATGAAGAATTAGAACAAACATTAACTACGGCGCATCAATTATATTTAGATTGGCGGAAGTATAATGACCTTGAAGAACGGAAACGGCAAATTTTAAAGTTAGGTCAAATATTACGTGAACGGCGTGTTGAATATGCGACAGTTATGAGTAAGGAAATGGGAAAATTAATTAGCGAAGCAGAAGGCGAGGTTGACCTTTGTGCTTCTTTCTGTGATTATTATGCAGCCCATGCAGATGAATTTCTGCAACCAAAAATTATTGCGACAACGAGTGGACGCGCCAAAGTTTTGAAGCAATCATTAGGAATTTTAGTTGCAGTTGAACCTTGGAATTTCCCATTCTATCAAATTGCCCGGGTATTTATTCCCAACTTTATTGCAGGAAACCCCATGATCTTGAAGGATGCGTCGAATTGTCCAGCATCCGCCCAAGCATTTAACGATGCCGTTAAGGAAGCTGGTGCGCCAGCCGGCAGTTTAACTAATTTATTCCTTTCATATGACCAAGTAAATAAGGCAATTGCTGATAAGCGGGTAGCCGGCGTTTGTCTTACTGGTTCTGAACGTGGTGGTGCAACCGTTGCTAAAGAGGCTGGTGCTAATTTGAAGAAGAGCACTTTGGAACTTGGTGGTAATGATGCCTTTATTATCTTAGACGATGCAGATTGGGATCTTGTCGAAAAAGTTGCCCCGGCAGCCCGTCTGTATAATGCTGGACAAGTATGTACATCATCAAAACGTTTTATTGTCCTTGAAAAGGATTATGATCGTTTCTTAAAGATGATGAAAGATGCGTTCTCGAAAGTTAAAATGGGTGATCCCCTTGATCCATTAACAACTCTGGCACCATTATCATCTAAGAAAGCAAAAGAAAAGCTCCAACAGCAAGTCGCAACAGCAGTAGAAAATGGGGCCAAAGTTTACTATGGTAATAAGCCGGTTGACATGGAAGGTCAATTCTTTATGCCAACGATCTTAACTGATATCACTCCAGATAACCCAATATTTGATACGGAAATGTTTGGGCCAGTGGCTTCGGTTTATAAGGTTAGTTCCGAAGAGGAAGCAATCGAACTGGCTAATAATTCAAGCTATGGGTTAGGAAACACTATCTTTAGCAATGATTCCGAACATGCGGAACGAGTAGCAGCGAAGATCGAAACTGGAATGAGTTGGATTAATGCCGGCTGGGCTTCATTACCAGAATTACCATTTGGTGGTGTTAAGAATTCAGGTTACGGTCGTGAACTCAGCAGTTACGGAATTGATGAATTTACTAACAAACATCTAATTTACGAAGCACGACAATAAAAATTAATCAAACAACGCAAATAAAGGGATCGCAAGTTTGGATTGCGGTCCCTTTATTATTACCTGGGAAATTATTGAATTCTTTTCAATACAATCTTGCAATATTATCTCACTGCTTATATACTCAGTTGCATAAGTAATCAACCACAAAATTGCTATTTGGAGGAACATTCATATGACTGCGAAAAGAAACAGCCATCATAAATCTCGATTACGACAATTATTTGCAACACGTCGACGTCGGTGGATTGGCATCGGTGGCCTAATTGTAATTATAATTCTTGTATTAGTTTCAATTCGACATGCAAGTGAGGAAAAAGCAACAGAAAAAAATGAATATAATATCCTACGGGTTACTGAGCAATCAGATTTTAATCTGACAGGAAAGATCGAACCAGTCCAGACGCAAACACTAACCCTGCCATCTGGTACCCTGCAAAATCTTAATGTGAAAAATGGGGATCACGTTGCGCAAGGAGAAGCACTTTTGACCATGCATAATGATAGTACACAAGATAGTGTTACTGAACTGCAGGGGGACCTTAGTAAAAGTCAACGAACAATGAATGCTCAACAACAGACAATCAATAATTTACGCCAACAGTTGAATGGGATGGGGCAAGGTGATGAAGGATACAATGATCTGCGCAATCAGCTTACCGAGGCACAAAATGCATATGCAGACGCACAAGCAAGTGTTGCTGCTACTCAACAACGGCTTAACACCGCTTCAAGCAAGGTTAATCAAACATTAACAGCACCTTTTGCTGGTTATGTTACGGTTGATCAATCAAAGCAAAATGCTCCTGTAATTACCCTTTACTCGGATACGCTTCAATTTGTCGGTCAAATCTCGGAATATGATTATAGTAAACTTCATCAAAGTGCTGATCTAAAGGTAAAGGCCTTAGCAACAAATCGAACTGCTAATACTCAGGTAAGTTATCTTTCAACAATTCCAACTAAAAATAGTGGAAATAATACCAAATATGAAGTAACTGCTAATGTTAGTGCTAATAAATTTATGGCGGGGCAGACGGCAAAAGCTTCTATTAAACAAGATGGGGTCCAGATTTCCAAATCAGCTGTTCGTCATGGGAAGGTATTTGTTGTTGATTCAGACAACCGAGTTCGCGAGACAGATGTTAGTGGCCGGGCAGTCAACAGCTCTTATATTGTGACTGATGGCGTTGATGCTGGTGATCGGATTGTGACTAACCCTAACAGTAAGTTGAAAAATAATGCAAAGGTTGATTAATATGATCAAGCTAAAGAACATTAATAAATATTACCGTCAAGGTAGCCAACGTTTTCATGTTCTCCATGATATTAATGTTGACATTGAGCAAGGCGAATTAGTAGCAATTATCGGTGAATCTGGGTCAGGGAAATCAACTTTGATTAATATTGTGGGCTTTCTTGATGATGATTTTGAGGGAACATACTTCTACCAAAATCACCCAATCCATGATTATTCGCGAAAGCAGTTTTCAAATTTACGAAATCAAAATGTCGGTTTTGTTTTTCAAAATTTCAAACTGCTACGTGGGTCAACCGTTGCAGATAATGTTGGATTACCCTTGCTATATGCAGGAAAACGACGCCGTGAAATTGGCGAACGGGTTTCTGAAGTCTTAGAGCAAGTTGGTTTAGCCGGATATGAAGATCAATTCCCTAAAAACATGTCTGGTGGTCAACAACAAAGAGTATCTATTGCCCGGGCAATATCAACGAACCCGAAATTTTTAATTGCTGACGAACCAACGGGAGCGCTTGATACGGAAACAAGCCAAGAAGTTATGAATCTTTTTAAGCGATTGAATCACGAAGAAGGAACAACGATTATTATGGTTACCCATGATCCTCATGTCGCTGAACAATGTGACCGAATAATTAAAATTATTGATGGTCGAATTGTGAGTGACAGTAAAGGCGGTGAATATCATGCAGACAATTGAGTTGATCAAATCAGCTATCCAGTCATTAAAAGCGAATAAAAAGCGGAGTTTCCTAACGATTATTGGAATTATGATTGGTATTGCTGCAGTTATTGCTATCCTTGGAATTGGGGACGGGATTACGAAAACGATGTATGATAAGTTCGGTAATAATGCTAAGCAAGGCCAGCAAACGATTGAAATCGTCTATAATCCTGATAATGTTAATTCGACCGTCAATGGATTCACTCAGGAACAAGTTGCTGATATTAATACTCAATTTGGTGGTGAAATTAAAAAAGCTGAGATTGAGCAGGAATCAGATAATCTGTCAACACATGCAGATATTGGTGATGCGACTAAATCAGTGACATTAAGCTTATTAAAGAAGCCAACCCGTGACGTGAAATTCATTGCAGGGCATAACTTTAGTAAACGGACTTTTGAACTCGGGGATACGAATGCCTTGATGAGTGAAAAAGTAGCTAGACGGCAATATGGTTCAGCACAAAATGCGCTTGGCACAACTGTAACAGTAAATAATGTCACCTATAAAGTTACGGGAGTATATAAGTCACAGGCACAGTTCACGGATGATGGAAATCAAAACTCATATGGTGTTGATTTATTATTACCGAAAAAAGTTTACTATCAAGGAGATAGTGCAAAAGAAGGGAATACACTTAAATTAACCTTTAGCCAAGGTGTAAATGCCAGTGCTATTTCCCGCAGAGTCGCAAAATACTTAAAAAATAATAGTTCGGCAGCGACCCAAGGATCCTATCAATACCTAGACATGGAAAAAGCCCTTAAGCAATTCTCTTCTCAAATGAGTATCATTACTACTTTCATTAGTTTTATTGCGGCGATTTCTCTTTTCATTGCCGGAATTGGGGTAATGAACATGATGTATATTTCAGTTTCTGAGCGGACACAAGAAATCGGAATTCGCTTAGCTGTGGGGGCCACACCATTTAACATCATGATGCAATTTTTAGTGGAAGCAGTAATTCTTACCATGACAGGTGGATTATTAGGCTTTTTAGGTGGTGCAGGATTGGCGCACTTACTAGCACCGCTTTTATCAAGTGCGATTGGTGGTGGTGGCATTCATATTCACGCTCATATTTCACTTAATGCTTTCTTATTGGCATTTGGAACATCGGCAGCTGTTGGGTTGATTTTTGGGATCTTACCGGCACGCCAAGCAGCTAATAAGAATTTGATCGATATCTTGAGATAAAAAAATCCTCAGTTTTTTGCTGAGGATTTTTTTACGAATTCTGTAGAAAACACTACGAATCCTGCAAAACGTAAAAACTATTAAATTATCGAGTATAATAAAAAGATAAATTAAAGTTAAATATTAGGAGATAGGAAAAGATGAGTAAAAATAGGGGTAAATTAACGGTTATTTCATTGCTAGTTGTAATTATTGTGGTATGTGGGGTATATATATTATTACACCCATCTTCATCAAAGAAGGTTGCTAGTGAAAGGGCTACTAAGACAGAGACGATTACAAGTAGCTCATCTAAAAAAACATAAAGCAGCCAAAGAAGATAGTTCAGATAAAGTTAAAGATGATGACTCTGATGATTCGTCTTCAGTGGCTGATACTAATGATAGCGAGGCAACTTCTGCATCTACCGCAGCAACCAGTGGTAATCAAACAGCCCAACCTGCACAAAGTCAAAATACAACCCAAGCAACGGCGGTAAGTAATTCTGGTCAAACTGCTAGTCCTAAAGCTACTACTAATAACTATAAAGGAAACCGCAGTGTCGCCAACACAAATAACCGGCGGACAGTAAGCCGAAAGACAACCCAAACTGTATCAACTCAACAACCTGTAACAGTGGAAGATGGGATGAACTTTAGCTACCGGGCTGCGTAAAAAGCGGGCGTGATTGATAATAATACATCTGTTGAAGAGTTTTACAAAAATGCCAAGGAAGGTAATGGTTCTGTAACCTACAAGGGCCAAACTATTTACTACAAAGCTAAGGGTAATAATCAATATCAAGTTACAACTGCTAAATAGTTTAGTTACTAAAAAGTGTCCGGTGTTTTTGCCAGACGCTTTTTTAGTAAAAATACTATGAAAAATGTAAAATATACTAATTGTTTACGCTTTAGTATATAATGAATGAGCGTAATGAATATGTTTACTAAGTGATCATTCAGTATAGAAATTATACTTAAAGATTTGGATGTTATGGGAGTACTTTTATGCAAAAACTATCTATTAAACAACTAATAATAATTACATTGTGCTTATTAGTGCTGGTGGTTGGCTGCATGACTATTCACCAGCGTCGTCATTTTAATAAGAACGTTAAGATTGATAATGTGTCGGTTGGTGGATTGACTGCTAAACAAGCATTAAAGAAGTTACAAGATAATCCACAATCGCCAAAAATTTATGTTAACAATGAGTTAGTATTTACGGATAAGCAATCAGTAGCAAAGTTTAGTAGTGCTGACGAACAAAAAATTAAAAATGCATTACATAGTCAGTATACTTTCTTCCCATCATCTAAGGCAAAGAACATTGCGATTAAGCCTCAAAATGTTAATCAAGATGAAGTATCAAAGATTGATCAAGCAGTCAGTCAAAAGGTAACAGAATTAAATAATGGTCGAAAAGCTCCTGTTGATGCTTACGCTGTATACGAAAATGGCCGAGTACAAGTAAAACCAGCAGTTGGTGGTACTCAATACAGTTTAGATGGTTTGCATAATAAAGTTGAGAATGAGATTGCTGGCGGAACTATTTACTTGAGGCCAGTATACAAAGCTCCGCTTTCTGCAAATAGTAAAACTGTTCAGAATGAAAAAGCAAAGCTCGAAGAATTATCAAAACGATCTGTAACATACCAAGTACAAAACAAAAAGTACCAATTAAATTGTGGTGAGATTATTACCAGAGCAACATATCAAAATGGAAAATATCACTTTAACACTGGAGCAGCTAATTCAAAGATTGATGAAATTAATAATACCCAAGCAACTCTTGGCAAATCATTTGAATTCAAAACACATGATGGATCAGTGATCAAAACAACAGATGCTGGCTCGTATGGTTGGAAGATCAGTAAAAAACAAGCTGGAAAGACTCTTACGAATGCATTGGTTGCAAATAAGCAAACAGTAAACGCCAAAAATGATATCTATGGTAAAGGTTATAATCAACAAGGAACTGGGTATAATACTACAAGCAACAATGGTATAGGGGACACTTACGCCGAAGTTTCACTAGCCGACCAACATGCCTGGTTTTATAAAGATGGTAAGTGTGTTCTTAGTACTGATATTGTTAGTGGGACGAATGATAAAGGAAATGAGACGCCAAAAGGTGTCTGGTATATTATGTACCAGCAAACACCGTCTATCCTTCGAGGCCTTAACGATGATGGTTCGAAATATGCAAGTAAGGTCCAATATTGGTCACCATTTACTGATAGTGGATGTGGATTTCATGATGCAAGCTGGCGTCATGACTGGTCAAAACAAGCCTATCTCGCTAAAGGTGGCGGATCGCATGGATGTATCAATATGCATCCAGATGTTGCTGGTCAAGCCTTTCATGACTTACAGAAAAATGAGCCTGTAATTATCTACTAAAGGAGAATTTATTATGCGCCCAAGTGCTGAACGTTCAATAATGATTGCGGTTGTTTGTTTTATATTAACAATTATTATTTCATTCGCCTTGTCTGAGGGATGGATAAAGTAGGGATTTAACGATGGACTTAGAAAAGAAGAAAAATTTGGTAATTATTAATCTATTTTATATTGGATTGATTTTGATTTACTGCATTTTACATGCAGGACCGCTGAATTTAATGGTGTTTTTGGGTATGTTAGTGGTTGCAAATTTAATGGGGATGTTAATTAAATAATGGGTTAGAAAGTGATTGATTTAACTTTACCACAAGCATTCGTTTCGGACTTTTTAAATGTTTTTGAACTAATTATTATTTATAGATTAGTGACGGGTTATTTGAACAGGAAAATTATTTTAGTTGATTTCCTTGCAAGCTTAGTTATTATTTGCGTTCCTTTTCTAGAAGGTTCATTAGAGTTTCCATTAATAATGATACATTTGTGGCTATTTGATAGGAAACATGATCGTCCGCAAATTATACATAATAATATTATTGCTATGTGTACAATAATTGTAATGATTTCACTTACTGATTTAGGTGATCATTATATGTATGAAATCTTTTTGGAAGGTAGAAAGAATATTTCGTTATTAGGATGGATATTACCAATTACAGATCTTATCCTCACTGTTATAGTAGGAATATTGGTAATACTTTTTATTGCTCCCAAAGTTCGTGAAGTTAGTATACAAATTTTGAATCCCGTTCCACTTTGGAAATAAGTAGGGGTATTCTTGTATTTTACAAACGACGTTTAAAAAGTAAATGGCTGGGAAGAATTTTTTCTCCTCAGCCATTTTTCAACTAATCAACTTTTACAAATCCATCTTGAACAAATTTCGTTCCGTAGGTCAGAGTGTTTTCCACGGGACACTTTGCGGCAACGTCAGCGAGAAACTTCTTAATGTCTTCATCAGACTCGCTGCTGCGTAGGTGTGGTTGGTAACGGATCTCAGTAAACTTACGAACATTCTTGCCATCAGCAACGTCTTCACGACCAAGATCACCCTCGATTGTTACCCAAAAAGCTCGTAAGTCAAAGTTACGCTTTTTAGCTAATGCTTGGGCAGTGATTGCCTGACAGGCACCAAATGACGCAAGAAGAATTTCTACTGGATTCATCCCCGTATTAGTACTTTCTGGCTCATCAAAGGTAATTTCAAAACCACGGGTACCTGCTGAAACTTGCATCCCCGTTGTTGTCTTAGTTGCTGTTACTTTATATTTACTCATAACCGTTCCCTCCTTTAATACCCATAGTGTAATCGAGACGATACTTTTGGTCAATGAGGGTGCTCAATTATAAGGTGATTTCATGTGGTGATTTTTCGCTATTAAGGATTGTCATCACATCATCAAGTGAAATATCCACCATGTTTTTGACTGCTAAATTAGTAAAGAAGGCAATATGGGGAGTAAGAATGACATTATCCATTTCGTGTAATTCTTTAACAAGGGGCTGATCATCAAGCCCTTTTTCTCGGCGATCCGCAGCTGCAACTGTTTCTTCACCTTCAAAGGTATCGAGGGTGGCCGCGGCGATTTCACCAGATTTTAATGCTGTGACGAGGTCAGCTGTATTAACGACTGGACCACGACTAGCATTGACCAAACCAGCAGTTGGTTTCATCATTACAAAGTCGTTAGCGGTCAGCAAACCTTTAGAAGTTGGGTTTAGATCAACGTGGAGACTAACAACATCGGCTTGCTTTAGTAATTCTTCTTTAGAAACGAACTGGACAATTCCATCGAGGTCAGTGCGCGGATTCGTGTCATAACCAAGAACAGTGGCACCGAGGGCATTAAGAAGTTTAGCAAGTGTTCCGCCGATACGCCCGACCCCAATAATTCCAATCCTTGCCGTGTGAATTTCGGTTGACTGTTCATCGCTAAACCAGCGGAAGTCATTTTCGGCGACTTGGTGGTCAAAGCGGTAAGTTTTCCGAAGCAACCGGAAAATCTGCATTAATGCAAACTCGGCGACACTCCGCGGTGAATATGCTGGTACATTGGTGACGACTAAGTCATTTTCGTTAGCCTTTTTGATGTCGACCATGTCAAATCCCGCGGTCCGAGTAGCAATTTGTTTCAGACCATTGGCATGTAGCTTTTCATAAATATCAGCCGGAACTTTACTACGTTGCTGAATCACGAGTCCATCAACATCGGCCGTTAATTCAACAGCATCGTCAATCAATTTCGGCGTTGTGATGATTTCGATATTATGTTCTTTCGCATATTCGTTAATGGCGGTTTGTTCATCGTCCCGCATACTAGTCATCAAGATTTTCGTCATGTTAATCCTCCTTATTAATGAAGGCCGCAATGTTATCAAGAGCTCCGGTTAGATTTTCCATACTGGTGGCGTAACTAATTCGAACATATCCTTGGCCGCCAGCTCCAAAGAAGGAACCGGGAATCACAGCAACTTTTCCTTCATTAGCAAGATCTGTCGCAAATTTAAGGTCATCATTACCATATTGTTCAGGAATCTTAGCAAAAACGTAGAAGGCTCCTTGAGGATTAATCAACTCGAATCCTAATTTTTGGAGGCTATTAACAACAAAGTCTCGTCGTTGCTCATAGGCATCTTTCATTTCTTGAGTAGCTGCTTTTCCTTCGTCAGTACCAAATGCGGCTACTGCAGCGGCCATTGCTGGATTAGAAGCAGCGGTTACTAACATTGCGTGAATGGCACTGACCGATTTCATCAATTCTTGCGGCCCAGCGATAAAACCAATTCGGTAACCAGTCATTGCGTGTGATTTTGAGGCACCATTTAAAATTAGCGTTTGTTCGGGGATGTAATTAGCGATTGAAGTATGAGTAGCTCCGTAAACAAGTTCAGAGTAAATTTCATCTGCAATTACAATCAGGTTAGTTGATTTAACCGTATCGGCTAGTGCTTTAATTTGATCTTGGGTGTAAGTAACACCAGTTGGGTT
The DNA here is from genome assembly GCF_000016825.1 of Limosilactobacillus reuteri subsp. reuteri. NCBI lineage: Bacteria > Bacillati > Bacillota > Bacilli > Lactobacillales > Lactobacillaceae > Limosilactobacillus > Limosilactobacillus reuteri. The sequence continues at coordinate 46,310 of NC_009513.1, forward strand.
GGAGGGGTAGTTAAGAACTAGTCCCTTTGCATTAGGATGTTCTTCTAGTACGCTTTGGAGTCTTGCGGGTGTGAGAACAAAATCATCGCCGCTTGTATCAACTTCAATCGGAATCCCACCAAGAATCTTTGTAACAGCCATGTAGAAGGGGAAAGTTGGGGTTGGAATGATAATTTCGTCACCGGGATTAATAATAGTAGAAAGAGAAGCGAAAATTCCTTCTGTTGCGCCAACTGTAACAGCAATTTCGTTTTTTGGATCGTATTCCAGTTTGTAACGATCTTGCATGAAGTGAGCGATTGCTTGACGAAGTGCGAAAGTCCCATTTCCCGGAGCATAGTGTGAATCATTGGCATTGATGCTTTCGATTGCGGCCTGCTTCATTGCGGCTGGCACATTAAAGTCTGGTTCACCTAATGTTAGTTTAATGATGCCAGGGATTGTGCTGACTTGATAGTCAAATTCGCGGATCCCACCAGGAGTGAGTTTAGCGAAATTATTGTTAAGACGACTAAGGATTTCTTTTTTAGTAGCTGGCATGATAAATTCCTCCTATATAAATATGTAGATTTAGAAATAAAAGAAGCCCTGAATGCTATAGAAATAACATCCAGGGCTTCTTGATCAGATTGGAATGAGTATAAAAGAGGCTCTCGGATGTTTGGGGGTCATCCGGGAACATCACAATGATAAAATCACTGCTGGTTAGCGGACGGTAATCGCGCTAAACCAGAAGACATACGCTTGATTCAAGTGAATTGTCGCGGTGATCATCATTGTGTCCTCCTTTTGATTAACTGATTATTAATAATTCTAATTGTTCTTTAATTTTTGTCAAGCGTTGATTGAGAAAAACTATTAATTACAAAATTATTTATTGATTACAATTGTAAATATAATAAAGCTCGAAAATATTTGTGATTATTAGTTCGCATTTAATTTAATATTTAATTTATATTCTACAATTTTTTTTATTTTTTCGCGCCTTTTTTGTTGTGTTACTCCACAAGTGTGATATAATATTAATCGTAAAGGAAGTGGGTAGCAATGCGGATCGACATCAAACATTATTTGGAAGTTAACCACTTGACCATTTATCAAGTTTCCAAGCGTTCCGGTTACGGCTACACGACTTTACACAAATCGTTTAACAAACCACAGTCTAGTTCGACCTCGCTTAACCTGCGTGACCTTGATGCCTTGGCTCGCGCTCAAGACAAGAGCATGTGGGAGGTCCTTAAAGAACTAGAAGAGCATTACCTCGAATGAGATTGTGGCATTGCTGTAGCCACAGGAGGTCAAATGCATTAATTTTTGACTTCTAGAATACTTAGACTACGAAACTTAGAAAATAAAATATTATATTTAATTGAGGAGGGATTGCATATGGCTCAAAACCCAATGAATCCATTTGACAACGACATGAATGACATCTTTAATCAATTAATGGGTGGCATGAATGGTTTCAATTCTGATAATCGGCGTTACCTAATCAATGGTCGTGAAGTAACACCAGAAGAATTTGCTGAATATCGTAGAACTGGTCAATTGCCAGGCGGTGCAAATCCTCAACAAGGTGGGCAACCTGGCCCTCAACCTAACGCAGGTAAGGACAGTATCTTACACAAGTTAGGTCGAAACTTAACTCAAGAAGCTCGTGAACATGAACTTGACCCTGTTATTGGTCGGAACAAGGAAATCCAAGAAACAGCTGAAATTTTAAGCCGGCGGACAAAGAACAACCCTGTATTAGTTGGGGATGCTGGTGTTGGTAAGACTGCTGTTGTTGAAGGTTTAGCACAAGCAATTGTTTCCGGCGATGTACCAGCTGCTATCAAGGACAAGGAAATTATCAGTATCGATATTTCTGGCCTTGAAGCAGGTACTCAATATCGTGGTAGTTTTGAAGAAAACATGCAAAAGTTGGTTGATGAAGTCAAGAAGGCTGGAAATATCATCCTCTTCTTCGATGAAATTCACCAAATTATTGGTGCCGGTTCAACTGGTGATTCTAGTGGTTCCAAGGGTATGTCTGACATTATTAAGCCAGCATTATCCCGTGGTGAACTAACAGTTATCGGTGCAACTACTCAAGATGAATACCGGAACACTATTATGAAGGATGCTGCATTAGCACGGCGGTTCAATTCTGTTACTGTTAATGCTCCAAGCAAGGCTGATACAGTGGCCATCCTTAAAGGTATCCGTGACTTGTACGAACGTCACCACAATGTAAAGTTACCAGATGACGTTCTCCAAGCTGCTGTTGATTACTCTGTTCAATACATGCCACAACGCGCATTACCTGACAAGGCTATCGACTTAATCGATATGACCGCTGCTCACTTAGCAGCAAAGCACCCAGCACGTGATGCTAAGGCAATTGAAAAAGATATCGAAGCAGAAGAAAAGAAGCAAAAAGCGGCTGCTAAGAAAGAAGATTACAAGGCTGCCCAAGATGCCAAGGAAAAGATTGCTGACTTGAAGAAGCAATTGAGTGAAAACTCTGAATCTGAAAAGGTTACTGCTACTCCAGAAGACGTTGCTAAGGCTGTAGAACAAATGACTGGTATTCCTGTTTCTAAGATTGGTGCTAGTGACGTTGAACGCTTAAAGGACATGGACAAGCGGCTTGAAGGTAAGGTTATTGGCCAAGACAAAGCTGTTGAAGCAGTTGCTCGTGCTATTCGTCGTAACCGTGCTGGATTTGACGAAGGCGATTCACCAATTGGTAGTTTCCTCTTCGTTGGACCTACTGGTGTTGGTAAGACTGAACTTGCTAAGCAACTAGCCCTTGATATGTTTGGTAGCAAGGATGACATTATTCGGTTAGATATGTCTGAATACTCTGACCGGACAGCCGTATCTAAGATGATCGGTGCTACTGCTGGTTATGTTGGTTACGAAGACAACGGTAATACCTTGACTGAAAAGGTTCGTCGTCACCCTTATTCAATTATTCTTCTTGATGAAATTGAAAAGGCTAATCCACAAGTTATCACCCTCTTGCTTCAAGTACTTGATGATGGTCGGTTAACTGATGGACAAGGTAACACTATTGACTTTAAGAATACTGTTATCATTGCTACATCAAATGCCGGCTACTCCAACGATGCTCCAGTTAAGATGGGCCGGAACGAAGATGAAGAAGACTTAATTAAGAAGTTGACTACTTACTTCCGTCCTGAATTCTTGAACCGGTTCAACGCTATTGTTGAATTCCACAGCTTGACTAAGGAAGACTTGAAGCAAATCGTTGACTTAATGCTTGCTGAAGTTAACCGGACATTGGCTAAGAAGGGCATGGATGTTAAGGTTACTGATACTGCAAAGCAATACCTTATTGATGAAGGTTACGATGAAGCCATGGGTGCTCGTCCTCTTCGTCGGGTTATCGAACGTGAAATCCGTGATAAGGTAACTGATTACTACCTTGACCACCTCGATGCAAAGAATCTTGTTGCTGAAATGAAGGATGGCCAACTTGTAATTGTTGACGCTAAGGACGCCTCAAAAGACGATAGTAAAGAATATACTTCACCATCTGAAAAGAAGGATGAAGAAAAAGACGATAAGAAGGAAGAAGACAAGAAGTCTGACGAAGATAAGAAAGACGAAAAGTAATTTTCCTTTAATGTAGAAAAAGACATAGGATGACTCTGAAATGAGTTAACCTATGTCTTTTTTTGCTTTAAATAATAAACATTATTAATGATCTAGGCAATCACTATGGAGGCTAAAAACTAATTAGGAAAGTTGAAAATTGATGGTAAGATCTGATTTTATGCATAAAATTATTGGGATTAAGGTTAAAGTGAATTGCCTAAAAATGTCGAAAAAATAGACAAAAATAAGTGAAAAAATAGTCTGTTTTGGTGATTGGCTTATCAATCCATTTATTCAGACAACAAATATATTAGCAATTTATGATTAGTTAAATAATCAATAGACCACAAGTGCTATTATATCAACGTTTGTTCGAATTACCAGCTGTTAAATAAGGGCTGAATAGTGATTGTTTATTACCCCACTTTATCTGTATCATTCTTTCGCGGTTGTCTCTAAATGAGACATTTGGACAAAAATGAAACAGGGATAATTTACTGATTTTAGTGTAAAGATAAATTCGTTTAGTAACTTATAATTATCGTGGGAACAGGTTTGAAAAAATTTAAATTTTTTGAGGGGTTTTTAAAATAGTTTTAAACAATAAAAATGAAATATTGATACATACTATTTGCTAATTGATTAGTAATTAAACTTTGATATAAAGGCATTTTAACCATGGTTATAAAAATATTCGTCTGATTAATGAATGGCTATTTCGCTAATAAGGAAAGCAACTTAACAGGTGAATAGTTAAAACGCCAAAAGGATCTTTTCAAAAATTGTCTCTCTTGTAATCCCTAAAAACCTTGATATAGTAGGAACTGTTAAGTCATTAAGCAATAAACCTTGCATGAATAATTTATTTTCTTTTGAATATTTTTTCATAAACGGGGGTTTATTAAAATGAGAAATTCGAATACAAATAATTGGCGTTCAACTGCTTTGATTGCGGGGGCAATCTTGACAGCAGGTGTCGTTACCACCACTTCAACGACAGATGTACACGCTGATAATAGTCAAAATAATGCACAAGTAAGTAATGACCAAGTTACTTACGACCAAGTTCGGGCAACTGCTGATCAGCAACTTGCACAATTGCAATCAGCTAATGATAGTAAAGAAGCTCAACAAGCTACGGCCAACGAGCAATCAAATGCTGCGGATCTTGCACAAATCAACGCACAAATTGATCAATTAAAAGCTAGTCATGCTGCTCTAGAACAAGAACAAGCCGGTGCTATTGCACAAGCACAAGCTTCTACTGCTGCTTCTATTGAAGCACAAACTTCAGCTGCTAATGCTGAATACCAACAACAAATTAACGCACAACAACAAAACGAAGCCACTCAACGTGCAGCAAATGATCAACAGTACGCACAAGCTGTTAGTCAAGCTGCTGAAAATCAACAAGCTATTGCTGATATCAATGCACAATATCAACAAGCTTTAAGTGATGCAGCTAATACGCAGACAAGCCAAGCACAGGCTGCTGTCAATAATTACAACTCAGCTGTTGCTAAGGAAAATGATGCTTACCAAGGTAAGCTATCTGCTCAACAAGCAACTAATGCAGAAAATGTTAAAAATGCTGAAGCATCTCTTGCAACCGCAACTGCTAATGCTAACAAGCCTTATGAAGTTGCAACTACTAACGATGTTGCTGTTACTGGCCGAGTTGCTAAACCACAAACAGATGTTAAGGTTCCTGACTATGTAGCAAAATACGGAATTCATCTAGAAGTTCGTGGCTATAATGGTGCTATTCCTGTATCTGATTATACTTATCCTGAATTTGCTAATACTTACTATGGTGAATATCCTGATAGTGCAGTAATTACAAATAAGGCTGCTGACTCAACTCCACATGATATTTCAGAGATGCCATTAGATTTCCAACCAGGTCTATTAAGTTACGATACTAAAAATGATCATTCAGAAAAAGTTTCTGCTGATGGATTAACAGCTGCCCAAGTTCAAGTATTACGGGCATTAGCTCTTTCATGGGAAAATGGATTCCGTAACAATGTTTTCCAAAACTACCGTGAATTTTACAATGCGGTTAATAAGAATGATGGCTTTGTGAACGTTGCTCCAGTTGATTTAGTAAGCACTGACTTTGCTGATAACATTGCTAACCAAGTTGTTGCTAACCGGACAAAGTACAATGTTGATAATAATAGTCATACTGTTATCAGCAGTGGAATGCCTACTGAAGCAACTTATAGTAGCATTATTAATAATGCCACCCAAAACTTGCAAAAGAGTTTAACAAGTGAATTTAATGGTAAGACAGTTTACACTGACGTTAATGAAAACTTAACTACTATGCAAGCTGGGACGCCAACTCTTCTAAATTACGCTATTAATCTCTACAACTCAATGCAGGGTATGTACTATGGTGAATTGGTAAACCCAACACACATCGGTGGACATGCAGTTAATCTTCTTCGTGCTGGTGTTCGCACTGTGGGAATTGGCTTCCAAAAGCTAACTGATGAAATGACTGCTAAGAATGGTTCAGGTGTTTCTGATCGCAAGAACCCATCATATGCTGTAACATTTGATCATGTCGGATTTAACATTGATCACGATGTTAACTTAACTAAAGAAGTTCAAAATCGTAATGTATGGGGAACTTCAACTGTAGATGCACAATTAAATGCTATTAAGACTGCTCAATATCATGTTAATAAAGTACCGGGGACAAAGACAGTTACGCCAACTGCTACTGATGTGCAAAAAGCTACTGCTAGCGAACAACAAAAATTAGCTAATGTTAAGGCACAAGCACAACAATCTCTTGATGCATTAGCTAGTGCCCACCAAGCTAACTTAAATAAGCTTGAACAACAATATAATGATGCGAAGGCTCAAGTAAAAGCTAACTATGATACTGCAGTTACTAAGGCAGCTAGTGTTCGTGATGCTGCTCTTAAGGCTACTGGAGCTGTTGACCTTCAAGCTTACAAGGCTCAATTAGACAGTGCCTACCAAAACTTAGTAAAGGCTGATCAAGTAGCCGCACAAAAGCTTGCTGCTGATCGTGACGCTAAGATCGCTAATATTAAGAAAACTGAAAATGCAAAGCTTGATGCTAAGATTAATGAACTTGTTCCAAGCATTGACCCACAAATCAAGCAATTGCAAGATCAACACCAAGCAGTTATTACCCATGGTGATGCTGTTCTTGCTGAATTAAAGGCTGAAAATAAGGCTGCTTATAACAAACTTGCTGAACAATTCAACGTTCAATTAGCAGCTATTCAACAACGTGAAGATGCTAAGAGAGCTAATGAAGTTCGGTTAGCAAATAATACTGTTGTTCTTCCTACAGCAGTGAAAGCAGCTAATGATGGCAATGTTGATACTGTTGCTTTCCCAACGGTTACAAACCGTCTACAAGCTGAAACTACTGGACGCGTTCAACCAGTTTCAGCACCATCGATTGTAAAGACAGCTACGCAAACGCCAATTGCAGTTGCACCAGTTGTAACACAAACAGCTGCAGTTGCTGCTACTACAAATAATGGTACACAAACACGGGTTGCTTCTACTGCTGATAATAAAGCCACTAAAGCAGACAACAATGAAAAATCAGTTGTAAAAGCTGACACTGTTGCTAAGAAGCAAACTCCTGCTAAGAAGAGTGAATCATCACAAAAGGTTGATCAATCTTCTATGTCAATTGTTGCTTTAGCTGCCACTGCATTACTTGGTACACTCGGTATCACTTACAGCTCAAAGAAGCGCCACAACTAATCCAAAACGGTTAATAAATACAAAGAGGCTGGGAACTTCCCAACCTCTTTGTTGTTTAAAAATGTCATTTCTTTGTGCGTCCTATAGCTTATCAATCAATGGTTGCATAAAATTATTATTGATTCGAGTAAGCTTATGATGGCTTCCTAAGTTTAGTTCATAGGCTAATCGCTCGGGATCATTTTGGTCATTAACTTTAATGATTCCTCGTCTTTTAAAGTTGAAATTTTCGACAATGTGTTGCATCGCTTTATTGTTGCGGTGAGTGTCGATCCGGAAATTCTTAATTCCTTGCATTTGGCCAACTGTTAGCAAGTTAGAAAAGAGCAATTTACTAAGTCCTTGTCCGCGATAATTACTGCTGATGGCAACCCGGTGAATGGTAGCGTAAGGTTCATCTGGTTGTTGCCACTGTCCCTGTGTAATGTTACGATAAGTCGGTTCTGGGGTGAGCTGAAGGGTCGCAGTTGCCGCTACTTTATTACCATTAATTAATACCCAGTTTGTTTGCGTTGCAATATCTTGAGCAAAAGTTTCTCGATTTGGATAACCGTTTTGCCATTGCGGACTGCCATTTTTCTTTAGAAGGTTCTTTGCATCATCAATTATCTTCATGATTGCCGCTAAGTCTTGGGCCTGGGCGCGGCGCAAATATATTTCTGCCATTAGTATCCTCCCTTGATTAATAATATTTCTATTGTACGACATTTAGCCTTATTCAGCGGAGAAAATAGGCGAGATTATATTTCAGAAAGAAGTGGTTTGCGTTAGAATGAAAAGCAATGAGATGAATGGAGGATAAGCGATGGCATTAACATGGACAATTATTTGGTGGTGTTTGCTACTGGTTATTCTCGTCAATGAAATTGCAGCCATTTATACTGTTTTCCGTGAAAAACGAGATATTGCCGCAACTTGGGCATGGCTGTTAGTGTTAATGCTGATTCCTGGGATTGGTTTTATTCTATATGCTTTCTTTGGGCGAAAATTACCGCATAAACAATTAGCCCGAATAAAATCACAAACGCAGCTAAAATTAAAACAAGCACTAGAAAAGCAGAAGCAGCAATTCATCAATATGCCGAAGCCCAAAGACCAAACCGTCCAGATTTATCGACGGACCATCATGCTTTTTCAAAGTATTGATGACTCGTTTTTGACGCGGCACAATACTGTTAATATTTTTACAAATGGTAATGTGCTTTTTAAGCAAATGTTTGATGATATTGCAGCTGCGAAAAAGAGTATCCATATTGAGTTTTATACAATTTATAATGATCAAATTGGTAATGAATTACGAACTCTGCTTGAACAAAAGGCGGCTGAGGGAGTAGAGGTGCGAGTTCTTTACGATTCATGGGGATCAATGGGAGTCTGGCCAAGTTTCTATGATCATTTACGGGAAGTCGGTGGTTATGCAGCCCCGTTTCTGATGTCCCGAAGTAATTTCTTTGATTTTCGGATAAACTACCGGGACCACCGGAAAATTGTTGTTCTTGATGGTGAAATTGGGTATGTTGGTGGTTTTAATGTTGGGGACCAATACCTAGGACGCGTTCCTAAATTTGGTCCATGGCGTGATACCCATCTTCGAATTGTCGGCGGTGGCGTTTATGGTCTTCAGCGACGGTTTATTGGCGACTGGAATGCATCAATGAAGAAGGATAAAGATAAGATTGTGCATTACCATCCTTACTTTCAACCAATTAGAGTTCATGGGGATGTTGCATTGCAGACTGTCTCTAGCGGTCCTGAAGCGCCATTGGAAAAAATTAAAATGGGGTATTTACGGCTAATTAATGCAGCGCAAGATCATATTTGGATTCAAACTCCTTACCTGATCCCCGACGATAGTATTTTGGATGCATTAAAAGTAGCGGCTCATTCAGGAATCGATGTACGGATAATGATTCCGTCAATGCCTGACCATGCCTTTGTATATCGAGCAACGCAGTATTATGCTCGTGAGCTTGCTAATCATGGTGTAACAATTTATTACTATCAAAAGGGTTTCCTTCACGCCAAAACAATGATGATTGATGGTCGGATGGCTTCTGTTGGATCTGCTAACCTTGACTTTCGGAGTTTTAAATTAAACTTCGAAATTAATGCCTTTATTTATAATCAAAATACAGTAGACGATCTTGAGCAGATTTTTGTTAATGATATTCGTGAATGCCGGGTAATTACACCTGCAATGTTTGCTGAGCAACCGCGCTGGTTAAGAGTTAAGCAAACGGTGTCACGTCTGCTGTCTCCAATTTTATAATGATAGAGGGAGCGAGCCAGAAGTCACGAGTGGCTTCTGGCTCGTTCCCGTTTTTTAGCTAAAGAATATATGTTCGTTTTATGATAAAATTAGAGGAGCAATTTAAGCGATAGAAAGGATTAAAGATTATGGGAACACTGGGATTTGTTTTAGGAACAGCAGCGATGGATCATCAGCAAGTATTGATTGATCAATTAGTTGACCAGGTAAAGAATACACCTGCTGATGACACCTTTTATTATTTGGTGCCCAACCATATTAAGTTTGAAACTGAAATTAATGTTCTTGCTGGTCTTCGTGATCGCCAAGGACTTAGTGGGAGTGATCGGTTCGCCTCTTCACGCGTACAGGTACTTTCATTTAGCCGGCTTGCTTGGTACCTTTTACGAGATACTCCAGCTTTTCAAAAACAACACCTTTCTAAAATTGGGATGGCGATGCTAACTTCTCAAGTTGTTCAAGAACAGGCAAGTGATCTCCGTTTATATGCGAGCGAAGTAAAACAACCTGGCTTTATTCAAAAGATGACAGCTCAGCTTGAAGAATTAAAAAATGCCAACATAACCGCCGATGACTTAACTGATATTATTTACCGGGTGAAGTCCGCGAATGATCCAGCAGCTAATCAGGCGTGGCTCGCTAAAATGTATGATGTTGAAACTATATATCATGCTTATGAAGCCCGGTTGCGTGACCGGTACATTGGTAATAGTGAGTTATACCGGCAATTAGTGTCTTACCTTCAAAAATCACCAGAAGTCGCTAAGATGCACTTCTTTATTGACCGTTTTGCTCAGTTTACTGCAAATGAACAACAAGTAGTTGATGCATTAATTACTAATGCCGCATCGACAACTATTTCTTTAACCCTTGATCGTGGATACCCAGACCAGAATCATCCAAATCCCCAGGAACTTCCTCCTAAAAATAATTTATTCTATTCCTCCGCGATGCAATTTCACCGTTTGTGGAAATTTGGTCAAATGCATCAAAAAGAAGTGAAGGTTTTGCAAAATGTAGCGTTTGCGACAACTCCTCGTGTTGATGCGGAATTACAACAAGTTGATTCGTATTTTAAGCGTTATGCAAGTGAACCAATTGGCCCCGGCGAGCGAGAAGAGCTTCTTGATCCCCAAAACATTCAATTTATGACAACCACTAATCGGATGACTGAATTAAATAATGTGGCTACCCAGATTCGCCAATTAGTTGCTAGTGGTAAATATCGTTATCGTGACTTCCTTATCCTTAGTCGCCACCTTGACGGCTATCAAACAATGATTGAACCGGTTTTTGCGGCACATAATATTCCAGTTTTTAATGATCATGAACGCTTGATGGATAATCATCCGCTAGTAACGCTCCTCACAACATTATTAGAATTACCGCAGCGAGGCTATCGAACAGCAGATATCATCCAATTGCTGAAGACATGGTTACTTGTTCCACGGACAGGCACTGGTGATCTGATGGGGCTAAGTGATTTCCAAGCAGCAGTTTTTACTACTGAGAATTGGTGCCTTAAGCAGGCAATTGAGGGAAAAAATGCTTGGACAACTAATGATCCAGAAAAGATTAAGCAATTATGGCAGGCGCCCGGAACGAACCTGACAGATCCAAAGTATGAACAGTCACGTTTAGAAAAATTAAATGACCAGTTAGCCCTTGTAAAAGATTTTGTTGCAAACCACTTACTGCCAGTTTTCGACCAGTTTAAACAAGCACAAACAGGACAAGAACTTGCCACTGCGTTATACCAGTTCTTAGCTGCCATGGGAGTTACAGACCGGTTATATGCTTGGCAGCAATACCAGAGTACCCGAGATTTAGATCTCGCGCGCCAACCACAACAAGTCTGGACTACCTTTTGCCAAATTCTCCAAGAATATGTGGAAATCTTGGGCCAACAAGAACTACGAGATGGAACTAATGAGGTCCTTGCAGATTTCAGTGAATTGCTCCAGGCAGGTTTTGCGGCGGCCCAGTATTCTCAGATTCCGGCAACGTTAGACCAAGTGGTAGTCTCTGAAACTGGAATTGTCCAAAGTGAAAACCGAAAAGTAGTTTTTATGATTGGGTCAACTGATGATGTGATGCCTGAGATGCAAGAAAGTGATAGTTTGCTAACGGACCAAGATAAGGATATTTTGAGTGCTTATCTTGATGAAGATTTCCAATACCTTCCTGGAACGGCAATTGACCAACTGATTGATGAGCCATTTGTCCACTATACTGGCTTTATGAACGCTAAGGAACAGTTGATTTTCTCGGCACCGCAATCAGATAGTGATGATAAGGAACTCAGTATATCGCCATATATGCACGATATGGCTCGCTACTTTGGTCAACCGGTTCGTGAATATCCATTAGCTACTAGCAAGGCCGGACAAGACAATGCTATTGATTTTGTTAGTGCCCCGCTTGCAACAATAAACCGGTTAGTTGAAGTTAGCCGACAAATTCGTGATGAGCAAGGGGTTGGCATTGATCGTCAACCGGTCATGCCTGTTGGATGGCAAACAGTTGCTGAATCGTTGGTTAAGTTAGCTAAGCAATGGCAACAATCAGCGGATGCTAAGGTTCAAGCAGAAGGAATATCACTAGGTCAGCGTCTATCTTTAGTTGCTGCTGGTTTCCATTATCAAAATAAGATTGATTCCCTGGGAAATAAATTGGCTCAGGCACTTTATCTCCGGGCAGCTCCAGATGATGAGCGCGGGCGGGTATTATATGCCTCGATTTCGCAGTTGCAAGATTTTTATATTAATCAGTACGAATATTTCCTTAAGTATGGCTTGAGGTTGCAAAAACGAGATGAGTTAACCTTATCTAATGACCGTATCGGTACCTTCTTCCATAAAGCAATGGAGACTTTTGTTACAACAATTCGAGAAAATAATTTGTCATTTGCAGACCTTGCCCACAAAGATAATCAGATGCAACGTGACCAGCTGATTGACCATGCATTAGTTACAGCGCAAGAGAATCAGCCAACTTTATTGCGTCTCATTAATTCTTCAGCCCAAGCCCAATTCCAATATCAGCAATTAACCGCCATTGTTAAAACAATGTTAATTACATTATGCCGCCAAGCTGAATATACCGGCTCGCAGCCAGTAAAAACCGAAGTTCAGTTTGGAAGAATTGGTAACCAACAGCCGGGCAACCTTGGTTCTCTTGATTATCCGCTTAAAGATAATCATCATATTTATCTGCGGGGACGAATTGACCGAATCGATAATCTTAAGCAAGGAAACAATAATTTCTTGACGGTCGTTGACTATAAGTCGAGTAATCATCTTTTTGACCTCACTTCGGCTTATTATGGACTCTCTCTCCAACTTTTAACCTATCTTAACGGGTTACAGGCAAACTTAACTGAATTGGAAACGAATAATCCTCGACTGGCAGGGGCATTATATCTTCGTTTGAATAATCCGACAATTAAGGCTGCTGAGTTAAAGAAAAGTTCCCTTGATGATTTGAAATTAAAAGAGCACCAATACAAGGGAATCCTCTTGAATGATCCACAATTATTGCGGGAGTTAGATAAGAGCTTAGATAAACAAGCATTCTTATACCCACTTAAGGAATATAAGAATGGAAAAATCAAAGCTAATAAAGAAGCGCTTCTCGTTACTCCGCAGCAACTTGATTGGCTGCAAAACATGAATAAGGAACTTGTAATTAATGCGGGTAATCAAATTTTGAGTGGTGACTTGAAACTGAATCCTTACCGGTTATTAACTGGAAGCAACCGCCGCACAGGACTTGATTATAGTGACTTTTTAGATGTATTTCAGTTTGATAATATGCTTGACCAGCAAAACTACCGCGACTTAAATCCTAATTTAGCAAAAGAAGCATTTGATAATGTAGTCCAAGACGATGATGAGGAGGATAAGAAGTAATGGCTGGATTTAAACCAACGCCTGCTCAATCCAAGGCGATTAATGACCGTGGCGAAAATATCCTAGTTTCAGCTTCCGCGGGATCAGGAAAAACGGCTGTGCTAGTAAATCGGACAATTGAATTGATTAAAGAAGGGCAAAGCATTGATCGAATGCTGCTCGTAACATTTACGGATGCAGCAGCAAAGAATATGCGGGATAAAATCAGGGCAGCCTTGCAGAAAATAGTACAAGATTCCGCTAATCCCAAAGATTTACGTGACCGGATGAGTAATCAAATTAACCGGCTTGCGGCTGCAGATATCAGTACAATTCATGCTTTTTGTTTAAAGTTAATAAAGCGCTACTACTACTTAATTGATCTTGACCCACAATTTCGGCTTTTAACTGATGAAACGGAGCGATTATTACTTCAAGAAGATGTCTGGCATGAAGTTAGCGAAGAATTATATAGAAATGCTGAAGAAAAAGTTTCGGGAAAAGCTTCCTTTAGCGAACTAGTCCTCAACTTTTCTAGTGATCGTGATGACCAAGGACTCGACGACTTGATTTTACGATTATATGAAATTGCTAATGCCCAGCCTGACCCCGAAAAGTGGCTCCAAAAATTACCAGATAATTATGATTTAGGGTCGGGCTCACTATTAGAATCTAATTTTTATCAACAACAGCTAAAGCCCCTAGTCATCGAAAAGCTCAATCAGTTCATTCAAGATTATCGTGAATTAGTAACAAGAGCTAGTGATAACGGACTAGACCAAGCAGCCGAGGTTATTAAGAGTGATGAAGAGTTGATGCACCAACTTCTTTCTTCACTAGGGGGGATTACCGTCAGTGATGTTTGTCAAATGATGGCGCAGCAAAAGTTTGGTAGTTTTCGGGGACGACCAGCGGCAGATGATCCACGGATTGATGTATTTAAAGACATTCAAAAGCAGCGTAATCAGCTAAAGAAGCAGTGGGAACAAATGGTTAGTACTTACTTGGGAAAGCAGGAAGCACAGGAACCAATTGCAAAAGAAGAGCTGCTAACTGAGCTAACGACTTTCAGTGATCAATTTACAGACTTGTTAAGCAAAGCAACGGAAAGTCAATTAGACGCTAAAACTGTTGATTCATTGCAAAAAGACCAGCAGATGATGCAGGAGCTTTTAGACTTATTGCAGCCACCTACTTGGAATACTATTCGGGACCTATTTGCTAATGCTAAATTTGCACGAATGGGTGGTAAACCGAAAGACGATGAGCTAGCTGAGGAAGTATATAAATCACTAGGAAGTGCTCGCACAGGGATAAAAAAGCAATTTGATCAGTTAGTCGATCGCTTCTTTAATTACCGTGAAGACCAATTTCGATTAATTTCAACGCATGCCCAGGAACTTTTACGCGAATTGAGCGCGGTAACGATTAATTTCCGTCGGCGATACCAACAAACTAAGCTGAATCGGCATGTCCTTGAATTTAGTGACTTGGAGCACTACGCGTACGCCATTTTAACGCCACCAGACGACCAGCCAAACTGGCAAACCCTTGTCAAAGATCTGCAAAATCATTATCAGGAAATTATGATTGATGAATATCAGGATACGAACCGTCTTCAGGAAAGTATTTTGATGAAATTGACATCTCCTGAACGCAAGAACCTATTTATGGTGGGGGATGTTAAGCAATCGATTTACCGCTTCCGTGAAGCTGATCCAACATTATTTCTCGGGAAATATCAAAACTATCGTCAAGGCAGCGACGGGGAAGCGATTGTTCTGGGAGAAAATTTCCGGTCGATGACTAATGTAACGAGCTTTACCAATATTCTTTTCGAACAACTCATGGATAGGGAAGTTGGTGAAATTGATTACGATGAAGATGCCCATTTAAAATATGCGGCAACTTATTACGAAGAAAATCAAGATAATAAGGTTCACCCAACAGAAGTGTTACTGTATGACGCTAATGCCCTTGATCCAGAAAAAGAAGATGTTGAACATGAGGATGATAAATTAGCTGGAGAATTTCGGATGATCGGGATGCGAATTAAGCAGATGGTCGAAAATCAAGAGTTAATTTTTCATCCAGAAGATGGGCAGATGCATCCAATTCAGTACGGTGATATTGTTTTGCTTGAGCGGACAAAGGCAATTAATAATTCATTGATGGAAGAGTTTAATAAACTTAATATTCCATTGACAGTTCACGATGTTGAAAGCTATTTTCAAGCTACTGAAGTGCGAGTAATGATGTCCTTGTTGAAGATAATTGATAATCCACAACAGGATATTCCATTAGTTGCGGTTTTACGGTCACCGATTGTCGGGTTAACTAATCAAGAATTAGCTTTTATCCGTCTTCAGAATCGATCTGTCGATTACTACGCCGCCTTGCAAACATTCATGAGTAATTACCAGCGAAAGGCTCTTCGCCATCAATCGCTTCTTACTTCTGAACAGGTAAATGCCCTTTATGAAAAAGCAGATCACTTCTTAGGTTTGCTTCGTGTCTTTCGACAAACAGCTCAGCAACAAACCCTTGTTGACTTGATTTGGCAGATCTATGACCAAACAGGTTACCTTGATTATGTCGGAGCAATGCCAGGAGGCCACCAACGACAAGCAAACCTTCATGCCCTTTACCAACGTGCGCACTCCTATGAACAAAGCAGTTTTAAGGGCCTTTACCAATTTATTCGCTTTATTGAGAAAATGCAGGAACATGATAAAGATTTAGGAGTAGCACCGACACAGTTAACTGCAAATACGGTTAATGTTATGACAATTCACGGAAGCAAAGGTCTTCAATTCCCCGTGGTCTTTCTAATTGATGCCACGCATGGTTTTAACAAAGGAGCAGCTCGTGAAAATGCAGTTGTCGATGCTGTTGCCGGGGTAGGAATTCGTTACATGGATGATCAACGGGTCATTTATGATACGCCACAACGACAAGCAGTGATTGAAGAAATCCAGCGCGGCGAACGGGCAGAAGATCTTCGAGTTCTCTATGTTGCACTGACCCGTGCGGAACAACGATTAGTTATTACGGGATCCTTTAATGAAGAAATGCGGACACAAAGTCTTGCTGGGTCATGGCAGCGGTGGCAAAAAGCTTATCAGAGTAAGAATTTACTAATTGGCCCGCAGCCACGGATCACTGCAAATTCATTTATGGACTGGGTCGGCCTTGCCCTGGCTCGTTATCCAGAATTCAACGCGCAACAATTGAGTCGTGGAAATGTCACGTTAGAAGAAAGCACACTTGCTGATACTAAAGTTACTGGTTTGGCGGCTGATCCTCACTTTACTGCAAAAACATATACCGCACTTGATGTTAGCGATGGATTGGCAAAAATTGGGCAAAATGCTAGTGCTAATGTAACGGAAAAGAACAATACAGTCGCAACTGATGCTTCTGAACAAAAGATTGAGCAAATTTTGCGCTATCGTTACCCCCATCTTGTCGCTACTAAAACAACTGCTTACCAATCTGTTACAGATGTAAAACGAGTCTTTGAAGATCCTGATACACGTGATATGGCGCGGTGGGATTATGATCAACAACAAAAGGTAAAGACACAAGGGATTTATTTAAATAATAACTTTGATGTCCCGGCTTTCATCCAACAGACTACTCATGAACCAGTAGCAACAGAAATTGGAACAGCAACTCACCTTGTTTTCCAAAAACTTCCGCTTGATGAAGGCCTGATTAACGTTGAATTTGTTGATCAAGAAATTCAAAAATTGGTAGGAGAAAAATTGATCAATCCAGTTGTGGCAGCACGGATCAATCGTGAGGGAATAGTGGCCTTTTATCAGACCGCTGTTGGTCAGAAGATCTTAAAGCATCCCGCAGATTATCATCGCGAAGTACCCTTCTCAATGATTATGAATGGTCATGAATTATTTAAAGGGGTAAATGTTAGCGATGATGAGCGTATTTTAATTCACGGAATCATTGATGGCTACTTAAGAACTGACGAGGGAATTATTCTAGTTGACTATAAGAACGATCACCTTAATAAAGATTACCGCGACTTTGATCTGGCACGGATAAAGGACCGCTACCGGGGACAATTAGAGCTCTACAAAGAAGCTTTGAACCTAATGGAAGGGATTCCAGTTGTCCAAATGGGGCTTTACCTGTTAGAATTAGGAGAGTTCGTGTTATTTACAAAAGAGGGTGATTAGTTGGCGACAATTAAAGATATTGCACAAAAAGCAGGGGTATCGGTTTCGACTGCTTCTCGAGCTTTAAACCATAATCCACGAATTAGTGAAAAAACACGACAACGAATAGCGACGATTGCTAAAGAGTTGGGCTATCAACCAAATTACAATGCACAGAACCTAACACGGGGCGAATCAAACATGGTTGGAATTATTTTTCCGGTAACCAGTGATACAGCACCTGCCAACCCTTTCCATATTGACCTGTTACGGGGAATTAGCATGGCATTAAAGCCGATTCACTATGAAATGGTTGTGGCAATTGCGCCAACTACGACCGACCTTTTACAAAGCGTAAAATCGATGGTCGAACAGTCGAAGGTGCATAACTTTTTAGTACTTTATACGGTTAAGGATGATCCCATTACTAATTACCTGCGCCAAAATAACCTTAATTTTGTGGTAATCGGTCACCCGGATAAGGTCCAAGATCGCTTTGTCGACAATGATAACGTAGCGGCAGGGCAAGCGGCGACTGATTATCTGATGGATCATCAGGAGGTCAGTCACCCCGTCTTTCTTCAATCTGCAAGTAATTGGGCATTTGAACAAGATAGGCATCAAGGTTATGAGCAGAGTATGCAAAATCATCAACTTCCTGCTCTTAGCTGGCGATATTCACCAACGGGGACCGCAGTTAAAGATTTTATTAAACAACATCCGCAAATCGATTCAATTGTTTGTGTTGATGACTTGTTACTGGTACGATTAATACGGCAACTACAAGAATTTAATTTACCAACTATTTGTTTTAACAATAGTCGGTTGATGGGGATGTTAATTAATCAAGAAGAAAAGGTTGACTTACAACCCCGCAAATTGGGTCAGCAAGCGGTCGAATTGCTTTTTAATCCAGAAGAGCAGTATCGGATTGTTGATTTTAAAATAAATAGTTGATAGAAAGGACCACGGAATTATTTGCCACGGTCCTCTCTTATTTTTACATGGAGGGAAATCGGAATGGAGAAGGTTTACATTGTTGCTGCTCAGCGAACACCAATCGGTAAGTTTAACGGTCAGTTAGCTTCAAAGTCTGCAGTTGAATTAGGAGCGATTGCAATTAAAGCGGCTGTTGAAAAGGCAAAGCTCAGCGAAAACGATATTGACCAAGTGTTAATGGGGAATGTTATTCAAGCAGGAACGGGACAAAATCCAGCGCGTCAAGCATCAATGGCCGCTGGATTAGGTGAGCAGGTTCCGGCAATAACGATTAATGACGTCTGTGCGTCGGGAATGTCCAGTGTTGACCTGGCAGCAAGTTTGATTCGCGCAGGACAGGCTAATGTAATTGTTGCCGGGGGGATGGAAAGTATGTCCCAAGCTCCATATGTTCTTCCTAAGGCACGGAATGGCTATCGATTTGGGAATGGAACCTTGCTTGATGCGATGCAAAGTGATGCATTAAATGATGTTTATGGCGGTTATCCGATGGGAATTACTGCTGAAAATATCAATGATAAGTATCAGATTACTCGTCACCAACAAGACGAATTTGCTTTGATGAGCCACCAACGTGCGGTAAAGGCTCAAAAAGCAGGCTATTTCGATTCAGAAATTGTACCAGTTGAAGTTAAGCAGAAACGAACAACAGTGACTGTAACTGTTGACGAAGCTCCACGACCAGATACTTCACTAGCGGCTTTAGCAAAATTAAAACCAGCTTTTAAATCTGACGGAAGTGTGACTGCAGGGAATGCCTCGGGAATTAATGATGGTGGAGCTGCCTTGGTTCTTGCTTCTGAAAGTGCAGTCAACCGATTAGGATTAACTCCATTGGCTGAGTGGCAAGGATCTGCAGTTGTTGGTCTTGATCCAGCATTGATGGGTTTGGGACCATATTATGCAATCAAGAAGCTCTTAAAAAATCAGCAGCTGTCGGCAGATGACGTAGATACTTACGAAATTAATGAGGCGTTTGCGACCCAAGCCCTTGTCTGTCAGAACTTGCTTCATCTTGATCCTAGGGCTGTCAATCCTTGGGGTGGGGCAATTGCATTAGGCCATCCTGTTGGGTGTTCAGGAGCACGAATTATCGTCACGATGATTAGTGAAATGCATAGGGATAATCATGAACTCGGCATTGCTTCGCTGTGTGTCGGGGGCGGAATGGGTGAAGCGGTTCTGCTTAAGAAAATTTAGTACCAAGAATAACTTTCATCGTAAAAGGCAAGTAATTGAGGAAACTTGAAGTTTTTCTCTATTACTTGCCTTCTTTATTTTATTAAGCTAAATATGTTTTAAATAATTAACTATAACGGACCTGCTTGGCGGAAACTAAACAGTAAGAACTTTAAATTATAAAAATCTGCAACCGTTTTCTAAAATTTTGCGCAAGCGGTTGCGCAAAATTTTTAAATTTGATATTATTAATATTGCAATAATTCATGAAGCGCTTACAATAATCACAAGTGTCTTTTAGAACTATTTTATAAGTTAAGGAGTTGTTAGCAATGAGTCAAGAAAAGTCCACGGGGGCTGGATTACCTACTCTATCAAAGAGTACCATCTGGATGATCAACTTTGGATTCCTTGGTGTTCAGACAGCTTTTACTCTGCAGAGTTCTCAAATGAGTCGGATTTTCCAAACTATTGGGGCCGACCCTAACAACCTTGGCTGGTTCTTCATCTTACCACCATTAGCTGGTTTGATTGTTCAACCAATCATTGGTTATTATTCAGACCGTACATGGGCACTAAAATTAGGTGGTCGGCGGTTGCCATACTTACTATTGGGAATGATTGTAGCTGTTATCGTTATGATTTTGCTTCCTAATTCAGGAAGTTTCGGTTTCGGGTATGGTTCGCTTGCTGCCCTTTGGTTCGGTGCAATTACTGTTGCTTTACTTGACCTTTCATCAAATGTGGCAATGCAGCCATTTAAGATGATGGTTGGTGATATGGTTAACGATGACCAAAAGAGTTATGCCTATGGGATTCAAAGTTTCTTATCTAACACAGGTGCTGTGTTAGCTGCTGTTTTCCCATTTATCTTAACTGCTTGGTTTGGGGTTCGTAACACTGCAAAACGAGGCGTTGTTCCAGATTCAGTTATTATCGCCTTCTACGTTGGAGCAGCCTTGTTAGTTGTTACTAGTTTGTTTACAGTTTTCCGGGTTCATGAATATGATCCAGCAACTTATGCAAAGTACCATGGCATTACTGAAGATGACAACAAAGAAGGTGGAAACTGGTTTACACTTTTGAAGCATGCTCCAAAAGCATTCTGGACAGTTACCCTTGTTCAATTCTTCTGCTGGTTTGCATTCCAATACCTTTGGACATACTCAGCTGGTGCTATTGCCAAAAATGTTTGGAATACTGTTGATGCTACCTCTGCTGGTTATCAGGCTGCTGGTAACTGGTACGGTGTGCTTGCGGCTGTTCAATCAATCGCTGCGGTTATTTGGTCATACGTATTAGCTAAGGTGCCAAACAAGTACCACAAGCTTGGTTACGGTGGTAGTTTACTTCTTGGTGCTCTTGGGTTCATTTCAGTGTTCTTTGTTCATGATCAATGGACGTTGATTGTTTCATACACCCTTGTCGGAATTGCTTGGGCTGCGATGAACACTTACCCATTAACAATTGTTACAAACGCATTGACTGGTAAGCACATGGGTACATACCTTGGATTATTCAACGGTTCAATTTGTTTACCACAGATTGTTGCTTCAATATTGAGTTTTGTTTTATTCCCATTATTTGGACACTCACAAGTTCACATGTTTATCCTTGCTGGTATCGTAATGGCTCTTGGAGCTCTTTCAGTTGCCACAATCAAGGAAACTTATGCTGAATAGGAGTTATTTAATAAAACAAATTAATTAAGTTATAATAAAGGCAGGTTAAAGACTACCTTTATTTCAGATGAAAGGAATTGAGATTTAAATGAAACGTACATTTGATATTGCCCCTTGGCATGTTGCTACTCACAAATGGGACCCACAAGACAAGCGTTTACAAGAATCAATGACTAGTTTAGCCAATGAAAATCTTGGTATGCGTGGCTTCTTTGAAGAAGGTTACAGTGGTGACCACATGGAAGGTATCTACCTTGGTGGAGTTTGGTTCCCTGACAAGACTCGTGTTGGTTGGTGGAAGAATGGTTATCCTAAGTACTTTGGTAAGATGATCAACGCTGTCAACTTCATGAAGTTAATCATTAAGGTTAATGGTGAACAACTCGACTTAGCAAAGCAAACACCAAAAGACTTTAAGCTTGATCTTGACATGAAGCGTGGTGTTTTAGAACGACGCTTTACTGTTGAAATTGGTGGTACTGAAATGTACTTCAATTTTGAACGTTTTGTTAGTGTTACCCAAAAAGAATTAGTTGGTCAACGTCTCCACATTAAGAACCGTGGCGACAGTGATGCTAAGGTTGAAATTACCAGCATGATTGATGCTGATGTATATAACGAAGACGCTAACTACGATGAACAATTCTGGAACGTTTTAGGCAAGTCTGCTGATGGCGAACATGCTGAATTAACTTCTATGACTAAGAAGAATGATTTTGGTACTCCACAATTCATCGTTGGAATGAAGACTACTTCAAAGACTAACCTTGACCACGTAGATGATGGTACTGACGAAAAGCACGCTTACAACACATTTGCTGGTACTGTAGCTGCTGGTAAAGAAGTTAACTTTGAAAAGCGTAGTATCGTAATGACTTCTCGTGATTACGATTCTCAAGCAGATATTGAAAAGAACTTGGATGTATTAGGCGACCAACTTGATAATCAAAGTTTTGACGATTTACTCGATCCACATATTAAAGAATGGGCAGATCGTTGGGTTAAGTCTGATGTTGAAATTGAAGGTGACGAAGGAGCTCAACAGGGTATTCGTTTCAACCTCTTCCAACTCTTCTCTACTTACTACGGTCAAGATTACCGTCTTAACATCAGTCCAAAGGGATTCACCGGTGAAAAGTACGGTGGTGCTACTTACTGGGATACTGAAGCTTATTGTATTCCAGTTTACCTTGGGGTTGCAGACCCAGAAGTTGCACGTAACTTATTAATGTACCGTTACAAGCAATTAGATGGTGCCTTTGTTAACGCTAAGGAACAAGGACTTGATGGTGCATTATTCCCAATGGTTACCTTCAACGGTATCGAATGTCACAACGAATGGGAAATTACCTTTGAAGAAATTCACCGTAACGGGGACATTGCCTTTGCCATTTACCTTTACACTAAGTACACTGGCGACAAGTCATACGTTCTTAACGAAGGGGCAGAAGTTCTTACTGAAATTTCTCGTTTCTGGGCTGACCGTGTTCACTACTCCCAAAACAAGAACAAGTATATGCTTCATGCCGTAACTGGTCCTGATGAATACGACAACAACGTAAACAACGACTGGTACACTAACCTTCTTTGTCGCTGGACTCTTCAATACACCCTTGACATCTTAGACCAAGTAGATGAAAAGGTAGCTAAGAAGCTTAATGTTTCAGAAGACGAAAAGCGTAAGTGGAAGGGTATTGTAGACAACATGTACCTTCCTTACGACAAGGAAAAGGACATCTTCCCAGAAAACGATGGCTTCATGGACAAGGACTTGACTCCAGTTTCTGAAATTCCAAGTGACCAATTACCACTTAACCAACACTGGTCATGGGATAAGATCTTACGTTCACCATACGTAAAACAAGGTGACGTTATCCAAGGTCTCTGGGACTTCATCGATGACTTTACTAAGGAAGAAAAGAAGAACAACTTCGACTTCTACGAACAATTTACTGTTCACGAATCAAGTCTTTCTGCTTCCGTTTACTCAATTATCGCTGCTGATATTGGTTACGAAGACAAGGCCGTTGAATTGTATGAACGTTCAGCACGTCTTGACCTTGATAACTACAACAACGATACTTCTGATGGACTTCACATCACTTCAATGACTGGTTCATGGCTTGATATTGTTCAAGGATTTGCTGGTATGCGTGTTCGTGATGGTCAATTACACTATGCACCATTCTTACCTAAGAAGTGGGATTCATACCAATTCCGTCAAATGTTCCGTGGTCGGATCTTGAAGGTTAAGGTTGACAAGCATGGTACTAAGATTGACCTTGTATCAGGTGACCCAATTACCATTGATCTTGACGGTAAGAAGCTTGAATTAAAGTAATTCTTGGAGGCATTTGAGATGAAGTTTGAAGATTTGAAAGGTTTTGCATTTGACCTTGACGGTGTTATTGCTGACACTGCTCGTTTTCATGGTCAAGCATGGCACCAATTAGCTGACAAGGTTGGAACTGAATGGACTCCAGAATTGGCTGACGCATTAAAAGGTGTTAGTCGGATGGATTCTTTGGAATTAATCTTGAAGGCTGGCGGTCATGAAAATGACTATACTCAAGAAGAAAAAGAAGCTTTGGCAACTGAAAAGAATGATAACTATATTAAATTAGTTGAAACTCTAACACCTGCCGATATTCTTCCAGGAATGAAAGACTTCTTAGATGAATTGAAAGCTAACGGTTACCACATTGTATTAGCTTCTGCTTCTAAAAATGCGCCAAAGGTTCTTAAGTATTTGCAATTAACTGATTACTTTGAAGGAATCGTTAATCCAGCAAACTTAAGCCATGGTAAGCCAGATCCAGAAATTTACCAAGAAGCAGCTAAATTAATGGATCTTCCAGCTGACCAAGTAGCGGGACTTGAAGATGCCCAAGCCGGAATTGAATCAATTAACCGTGCTGGTGAATTATCAATTGGTTTTGGTGCTGATTTGAAGGATGCTGATGTTAAGTTCGATAAGACTGGCGACGTATCCTTAGCTGCTATTAAAGCGCAAATGAATTAAGATCCAATTTCTCTCTTTTAACAATCCGTAAAGACGTACTTAGAATAATCTAGGTGCGCCTTTTTTATGTGAAATTATGAAAAGAAAAGTAATTATAACAATCATTATTTTAATTAGTTGCTTATGGGTGGCAGTTACAATTAACTTTAATCGGCCTTCCTCTCAGCAAGTTCAGGATGAAACACAGTCAAGTCAACAGCCACGGCCAAAATTTACCGACCAACAAATTGGGGTTTTAGCGGGATTGGCAATATCTCCCGAGTGGTTAAAACAAAATATTGCTGCAAATCAACTCGTTTATGGAATTGTTAAGCCCTCTGACACCGTTCCAGCAGGGGTAGATGATTATAGTTATTTAGTAGCCGCTGACGACCAAGATGGGACGATAATTTTCTTTAAAGCGGAAGGACAAACCGTGATTATAAAATATACTTCTCAGCGAAATACAAAACTAAAAGCAAAGGCCTTAACCTTATCGCAATTAAAAAAAGAATTTTACCAAACTAGGTCACAAAAAAGAGAAGTAGACGACTACGTAGCAGGATTGCGGACCGAATAAAATTTAAGGCATCTTAAAAATGCTATTTTTAGGGTATTCTTTAGTGGTGAGTACTGTATAATATTCAAATTAAAGGAGGAAAATGTGATGTCAATTTATGGCCCATATGAGCAGATTTTGTCAAATATTCTTTCCCTCACAACTGATCGGATCAAAGAGCTAAATCGGCAAACAGTGCAGGATAAGCAACCAAAACTTTATGAACATTTAATTGCTCGGGTGAAGACTTCCGAGAGTATGGCGGAAAAATGCCAACGAAAAGGCTATCCGGTCTCTACTGAATCGGCCTTACGAAAATGTCGCGATGCAGTTTGGAATCAGAATTGTTTGTAACTTTATCGATGATATTGACCGTTGCCTTTGCCAATTACGTCAAGCTGACTGGTGTGAGGTTATTAAGGAAAAGGATTATATTACAAATGCAAAGCCAAATGGGTATCGGAGCTATCATGTCATTATTGATGAAAAAGTTCCATATCAAGATATTGAAGGAAATAACCCGGGACATTTTTATGTTGAAATTCAGTTACGAACGATTGCAATGGATTCATGGGCAAGTCTTGAACATGAGATGAAATATAAACATAATATTAAAAATCCAGAGCGAATTGGTCGCGAACTTAAACGTTGTGCTGACCAATTAGCATCATGCGACGTTCAAATGCAAACAATCCGGCAATTAATTAATTCTAGTGAGGAAGGCGAATAAGATGCGAATCCTTGTAGCAGAAGATGAACAGCAGCTATCTCATGTATTAAGTTCAGCGATGACAGCGAGTGGTTATCAAGTTGATATTGCTAATAATGGCCAAGAAGCCGTTGAGCAGGCGAAAGAAAATGCCTATGATGTCATAATTTTAGACATCATGATGCCTGTTAAATCTGGACTGGAAGCATTAAAGGAAATTAGAGCAACTGGTAATCGAACATATATTATGATGTTAACGGCTATGGGTGAAGAAGATGATAAGGTAACTGGTCTTGATGCCGGTGCTGACGATTATTTATCTAAGCCCTTTTCCTTAAAAGAACTACTTGCTCGTTTGCGTTCCCGTCAACGCCGAGATGATTCTTACCAAGTAGATGTTCTTGAATTTGGTGATTTGACCCTTAACGGTAACGATCAATCGCTTGAAAGCCATAATTCGATTAGTTTAACGAATCGGGAAAATCGTTTACTTCAGTATTTTATTTTGAATGCTAATAAAGAATTATCAGCGAATGAACTTATTAACCACGTTTGGGATGAGAATGAAACCGCTGATCAAGAAGATCTCTGGATTAATATCTGTTATTTACGGCAAAAATTACAGGCAATTCAATCTCAAGTAACAATTAGTGGTGAAAAAACTGGACCGTTTATGATTGCATGCTAGGGGGTCAAGGAATGATTCAACGTTTTCGCTATAAATTTATTGCAATCTCAACTGCGGCATTATTATTTGTAATTTTGACAATTGTTGGCAGTATTTGCACCCTCACTTACTATCAATCGCACCAAGAAATTGAACGGGTATTGACGATTTTGGTAAATAACGACGGCCAAATTCCCCGAAAAGGGATCCGGACTACTGACAATAGTCAACCTCAATTTTCACGTGAGGGCCTTCATCAATATCGTTATTTTGCTGTACTGGTTGATAATAAAAATCAAGTAACGGAAGTGCAAGATGATCATATTGCAACGGTTACGCCGCAGGATGCCCGAGCAATGACAGACCGTCTTGTAAGAAGAAAAGTGCATAGCGGGCAGTTGCTATATCGAGGGGTAAATTATGCTTATAAGATTCGGAATAAAAACGGCGAGAAAGTAATTGTCTTTCTTGATGAATCACTCCTCATGGCCCGGACACGATCACTAATGCATACAGGGTTGATCTTAGGGGTAATTGTTTTAGTTCTGTATACCATTGTTTTAACCCTTTACTCGCGTCGTGCAATTCGGCCAATTATTGAAGCAGAGCAGCGGCAAAAAGAATTTATAACTAATGCTAGTCATGAATTAAAAACGCCATTGACAGTTATTTCAGCGAATAATGAAATGCAAGAGATTATCAATGGTGAGAATGAATGGA
The DNA here is from genome assembly GCF_000016825.1 of Limosilactobacillus reuteri subsp. reuteri. NCBI lineage: Bacteria > Bacillati > Bacillota > Bacilli > Lactobacillales > Lactobacillaceae > Limosilactobacillus > Limosilactobacillus reuteri. The sequence goes on from NC_009513.1 coordinate 73,531, forward strand.
CAACAAGCACCAAGCAACAGGTTACTCGCCTGACAAAGTTAATTAATAACCTGGTGTCACTTGCGCGCATGCAAGAACAACCGACATTAACGATGTTGCCGGTAAATGTAAGTCAAATTGCCGGGGATGTGGCTAGTAGTTTCAAGAGTGTGATTTCAACCGAACAGAAACAATTCAATGTACAGATTGATGAAGGCTTGGTAGCAAACGCTGATGAAAATACACTACGGGAACTGTTGAATATTTTGCTTGATAATGCGAATAAGTATTGTGATCCTCAGGGTGAAATTGATTTTACAGTGTCCTCGTCTAATCATAGTAAAAATATAGTTATTACGATTGCGAATAGCTATAAAGATGGTAAAAGCCTGGATGCTAAAAAATTCTTTAACCGCTTTTATCGGGTTGATGAATCGCATACTCAAGGAAAAAAGGCAGGCTTTGGTATTGGGCTTTCGATGGCTCAATATATCGTTAAACAATTCAAAGGGAAAATTACGGCGAAGTATACAAATGGTAAGTTAGCTTTTATCGTAACGTTAAAAGAAGTAGGAAAGTAAGAATGAAATTTTGGCGACTTAAGATTGGAATATATGCAGTTGTTTGGAGCCTAATAATTGGTATGCTGACAGCGGCGTATTTAAACTTAGTTAACTGGGTAATTGATTTAGTTTGGCATCAATACCTAGATCCGGCAGTTAGTAGTAAATGGTATCCGTTTTTAGTATGTATTCCATTGGGATTTTTGATTGGTTTCTTGAATGAGCGATGGGGTAATTACCCGTTAACGATTGAACAAGTGCTGACGCAAGTAAGGTTGAAGGGGCAATTAAATTATCATAATTGGTGGAAGTCTTTTATTCTTGGCTTATTGGCCCTCGGAGCAGGAGGAAGCATCGGGCCGGAAGCTTCTACAACAGTCTTAACTAGCAGCATGATTAATTGGCTTGGTGACCGTATGCGCTGGGCAACTTCAATGCGCCAGAAAGTTTCTCTTTGGTACGGTAAAATGCAAACGCAAGATTTAGCCCGTGCTCCTAGATTCAGTCAGCTTTTTAAAAATAAATCTCAACGAGTCTTTGTTATTTCAGGATTAGTTGGAATTGGAATAGTAGGCGCGGCGATTGTTTTTAAGCTTTTTCCTGAAGAAGGTGTTTTTGGGATTCATCACCGGATCATTAATTGGGAGTGGATCAATTTATTAACGAGTATTCCAACGATTATCATTGGGATTGCTTTTGGGTGGCTGTTTGTTCACTTAGAAAATTGGGCTGCACTGATAATTAATGCAAAAATAAGTAAGATTTGGCAAGGTGGGATTTTTGGGTTAATTTTAGCGATCAGCTCGTTGATTACAAGCGATATCTTATTTTCTGGTGAGTTTAGAATTGTTCCTTTTACCCACGAAGCCTTCAATCATTCAATCATCTTCCTATTAGTTGTAGCACTCGTAAAAGCCGTAATGAGTAATCTGGGTTTTGCAATGGGATGGCGGGGAGGAACTATTTTCCCGGCTATCTTTTCGAGTGTCGCGGTAGGAACTGCCTGTGCGATGATGTTGCCTGGAGACGTACGGATAAATGCAATTGTTGTAATCGCGGCAAGCCTTACCTTTATTTTAGAAAAACCGTTATTAACAATTATCCCGCTGTTATTATTGGTACCAATTGAACTAGCGCCGGTTATAATTGTAGTTGCATTTTTAGTAGGAAGGATTATTAAACTTTTTCCTGCTAGTGAATAGAGAATCTTTAATATCTTTTGTGTAATAAAGAAGATTGAGTACTTGCTAAGCGTGAAAAATTATTTAAATTTTATTTTATTAATATTTTGTTGTTTATATGAGAAAAGTCCTGTATCTTTATTAAAAAGCAATTAGAGAATGGGGCGATAATGTGTTTAGCAGAATTGGTCAATTAATATTCGATAATGAAGCTGTTGCAAAGACTTCTGATTTTACAATGGGTCTTGAGATTGAAATGCAACGAGTAGACGAAGATGGCAACCTAAGCCTTGAGCCATATCCGTCAGCGATTGGGGATGAGAAGACTAATCCATGGATTACCAATGATTTTTTAGAAACAATGGCTGAAATGGTAACTCCTTCTGCCCAACATGCTCTTGATGCAATGCATTATTTGTATGTTATCAATAATACATTGCGATCAGCTCTTGCTCCCGGCGAGTTATTATGGCCGTTATCCATGCCCCCACGACTTCCTAAAGATAAGACTAAATTACGGTTAGCTAAAATGGGACCGAAAAAAGAAGCTTATTTGAAGGAATGGGCAAAACGTCATGGGTACTCGCAAGGAACGCCTTGTGGAGCGCATATTAATTTGAGTATTGATCAGCACATTATTGAGCTAGTCCTTAATGCTTTCCCGGAACGCTTTAATAGTGAGCGTGAAGTGCGGAATTATTTATATACTATCTTGGCACAAGGTTTTGTCCGATATCGATGGCTTCTTACGTATCTTTATGGTGCAAGCCCAATTGTTGAAGGAAATTATTTTGAACCGGGAAAAGAGTTGCCTCATCCGATTCGGAGTGTGCGGCAAAGTCAATACGGCTTTGGGATCAAATTTACCGGTGATTTTACTAATCTCGATCGTTACATTGCACGGATTGAAGAAGGAGTTAAAGCAGGGATCTTAACATCGGATTACGAATTTCATGGTCCGGTGAGGTTCAAAGGAAACACGGATTTAAAAAAGTTGCCTGAACATGGAATTGAGTATTTAGAATTACGAATGCTCGATTTAGATCCTAGCAGTTCAGTAGGAGTTCGAACTGGTACACTAAGATTTATTCGTTTATTAGCAAGTTACTTGATCATGCAGCCACCATTAAAAGAAAACGAAGTAGAAGAAATATTGGTGACTGCCGATAAAATGAATGAAGTTGTAGCCGAGGAAAATCCCCAAGCAACTTGTAGATATCAGGCCAAAGCTCGTGCTGTCCTCAAAAGTTTAGAGCGGTATGCCAATCAAATCCAACTCGGTCCAGAATATTCCGAAGTTCTGGAAGACTTAGAAGATCGGGTCGAAAATCCGTTAACTACCCCGAGTGCTAAACTCTTAAACTATGTAAAGAATGGTTCACTCACCGAGTATGCGTTGCGTCGTGCCAAACGTTACCAACAAGCGGCACAGGAAACAATCCATCCTTTCAAAGGGTTTGAAGATGGACGAATCTATACTGCTGATGAGCTTCGAAAAGAATTAACATTGTAACCTTTTCAAGGAGAAGCTAGCTCCAGTAAGCAATAATAGGCCTCCAACGTTCGATTTTACCGGGCGTTGGAGGCCTATTATTAATGTCTTTAGACCTGGTTGAGTGCGCGAGCAGAGCGAGTGCACGAAACAAAAAACCACCTGCTATGCGGGTGGGCGATAAAAATTATATAAAAAAGGCCTCTTTTGCCTTAAGATGTAGGTGTTCAAGCCAAAGTCAATAAGGGAAAAGAGGTTATATAAATATGGCTAATAAATTAAATAGCTTAGCCCATACGAAGTGGTTATGTAAGTATCACATCGTATTCATACCAAAGTATAGACGTAAAGCGATCTTCAATCAATACCGAAGAGACCTGAGAGATTATATTCGTTTGTTGTGCAAATATAAGGGAGTAGAAATAATTGAAGGTCATATGATGCCAGATCATGTGCACTTGTTAGTAAGTATTCCGCCGAAGCTAAGTGTATCGCAGTTTATGGGATACTTAAAAGGGAAAAGTGCATTAATGATGTTTGATCGACATGCAAACTTAAAATACAAATATGGGAACCGACATTTTTGGGCTGAAGGCTACTATGTAAGTACAGTTGGATTGAATGAATCCACGATAAAGAAGTATATCCGAGATCAAGAGAAACATGATATAGCAATGGATAAGCTAACAAGTGTGGAATATTCAGACCCTTTTAAGGGTAAGTGAGGTAGTACAAACACCGCTTAAAGCGGTGGCAAAGTAGTCAGAGCATTTTGGCTTGAGCAAAGCGAAAGCCAGCGCCTTGAGACGCCGGCTTTTATTATCGGCTTATAGCCGATGTGCAAACCACCCGTTTGACGGGTGGTTATGATTCTATGTTTTTTTCTGAAAGTAACTTAGCTTATGTCACAGCCCCTCCACTATTTATTTAACCGCTTTTTTCGCTCTAGCAATTAAGTCAGCAAAAATAGCGCGCGAATAATCGTAATGTTTAAACATGTTTTCTGGATGCCATTGAACTGCTAAAATTTGATCAGAGTTAATGGTTTCCACGGCTTCTGGTACCTGATCATCAGCCCATGCCGTTACATGAAGTGGTTCAGCAATCTGATTTAGTGATTGATGATGACGTGAATTAACATATGGTCTGGGTCCTACTAAGTTAAATAATCGACTTGCCTTGTCTGTATTAACGTGGTGGGAAGGAAAATTTCCTGGGGCATCTTGGGAATGCTTAAGGGTTTGATGGGGATTTTCCGAAAGGTCTTGGTATAAAGTCCCGCCAAGCGCAACATTTAATACCTGCATTCCACGACAGATCCCCATTATTGGTTTTCCAGCATTAAATGCAGCTGTAGCAAGACTAATTTCAAATTGATCTCGTTTAAGATATGTGGGACCTAATTTTTGATGCGGTTCTTCGTTGAAAAAGGTTGGATCGACATCACTTCCTCCAGCAAAGATAATCCCATCAAAAAGATCAAGGTAGGATGGTGCTAGTGAAGCAGCAACACTAGGAAGAATAACGGGTAATCCTCCTGACTTGATAATGGCTTCGATTAATGGGCGAGGTGCGAAGGCAGCATTTCGCTCGTTAATGATGTTTGTAGCTTCAGTTAATGTATCTGCAGGAATAGCAATTCGTGGATGCATATAACCCCTCCTCATTTAGTTCTCATGATATTATAATCAAAGCATAATTCATTTGGAATAGCAATCAATATTTTTAATAAAAAAAGATATAATAGAAGAAGAAAGAAGGAATGTAAAGATGCTTGAATTAACTAATATTAACTCAACGTTCAACTTAAATAATGAGGTCAAGATTCCCTGTGTGGGATATGGTACATTTAGGACTCCGGCAGATGTAGCTGAACAGGCCGTGAAAGAAGCAATTGAAACTGGTTATCGACACATTGATACTGCGGCTGTTTACGGAAACGAAGAAGCAGTAGGCAAGGGGATTAAGGATTCGGGAATTAAGCGTGAAGACCTTTTTGTGACTAGCAAGTTATGGAATACTAATCGTGGCTATGAACAAACGAAGAAGGCTTTTCAAGAGACGCTTGATCGTTTGCAGATGGATTATTTAGACCTTTACTTAATTCACTGGCCCGCCAATGAAAAGCAGTTTGGAGATGATGCTGCCAAGATTAATGCTGAAACGTGGCGCGCAATGGAAGACCTTTACAATGAAGGTAAAATTCGGGTAATTGGGGTAAGCAATTTTATGCCTCACCATATTGCGGAATTAATAAAAACGGCCAAAGTAGCGCCAGCAGTTGATCAAATTGAGGTTCATCCGGGTTGGCCACATACGGAAGAAATTAAATACTTACAAGCACACAATATCTTAGTTGAGGCATGGGCTCCTTTAGGTGGTCAAGGTGCTAAAGTATTAACTAATCCAACAATGATTCAAATCGCTGATAAGTATCAAAAGACGCCAGCGCAAGTCTGTTTACGTTGGATTCTCCAACAGGGGATTCTTCCATTACCGAAGTCTGTCCATAAAGAACGGATGATAAGTAACCAAAATATATTTGATTTCGAATTAACTGATGAGGATATGCGCAAGATTAATTTATTGCCAAATCTTGGCGGTCAATGTGCTGATCCAGATGAGGTTGATTTTTAACGATAAAAAATATGAAATTGATGCAGTAGTATTGGGTATCCAGTCAAATAAAAATAGTATGCTAAAAAGTCTCGAACCTTCACGGAAGAGGCTTTTTTGATATAATTTCTTTTAGCTAATAATGAGGAGAATTTGAAAATGAAAAATGCTTATCGCGCTTTTCGCCAATACTCTTGCCAGTTCAGGAAAAATTGGCTTGAATATTTAATATTATTTGGCGGTCTTGATATTTTAAACCAGTTTCTGGTAATTCCATTTTTTCGCTGGATAACTACCTTTGTCCTGCAGGCAGGAGAAATTCCGTTTATTTCATATCAAAATATTGTAATTATTCTGACCCATCATCCATTAGTTGTAGTGAGCCTTTTAATTGAATTAATATGTCTAATGGTAATTATCTATGGCGAATTTATGCTCTTGTTGACGGGCTTTCGTGAAATTGGCTTGCCAGAGTTTAGCTGGCGCCGAATGTTTAGGCAAACAAAAGAAACTTTATCGTTACTAAATTTTGGATCGTTAATTCTATTATTAGGTTACTTTTTGCTTATTATTCCATTTGCGGATATCATCTTTCGAACTCCCCTGCTGGCGAAAATTCAAGTTCCTCAGTTTATTGTTGATTATCTTACCCGTAATGCATGGCTTATTGGTGGATTGACCTTGTTCTATCTTTTGATGACAATGATCGGTATTCGTTTAATATTGACAATGCCGTTAATGGCTTATCAACATTTACGGTTAAGAGCTGCTATGTCTCAAAGCTGGCAAATGACAAGTAAGCTAAGATGGTTGAAGTTTTTAATTCAAATTGTGCTGATGACAATAATTGTAGGTAGTATAACGGTTGTTTTTTACCTCATGATTTACATTCTCCAGGTTGTTTTGGATTTATTACCCGGGAAATTATCTTTGATTACTGCTATCTTTAACTTGTCGATCTTACAGCTTGGTGGGGAAGTACTAGCAGTATGGGCAGGAACAATTATCTTACTGGTAGTCGTTAACCCCTTAACTAGCATTAGTGAACTAGCGACAACTCCTGAACATCCATCACGAGGATTGCTAACTTCCTTTATGCTTGTCTTCCTTGTAATCGGCTTGGCGACTCTTGCAAATAATACTTTTTACATGATGGGAACGGGGATTAAACGCCCAATAACTATCTCTCATCGGGGAGTTACTGAAAAAAACGGGGTGCAAAATACTATTCCAGCAATGGAAAAAACAAGTAAACTTAAGCCTGATTATATTGAAATGGATTTGCATGAAACAAAGGATCACCGGTTTGTTGTGATGCACGATGAAAATCTTAAAGACCTAACAGGAGTAAATAAAACACCTCATGAACTAACATTGAAGCAATTAACACGACTAACAGCACGCGAAAATGGCTATCATGCTAAGGTTGCGAGTTTTGATCAATATTTAGCAGCGGCTGAGAAATATCATCAGAAACTTCTGATTGAGATAAAAACAACACCCCATGATTCAAAACAGATGCTCCAGAATTTTAATCGCCGGTATGGGAAAAGGATTTTGCAAGATCATGACCAAGTTCACTCGCTTGATTACAGTGCTGTGACTAAGCTAAAAAATATTAATCCGCGGTTAACAGTTTTGTATATTCAACCCTATAATTTGGGTAATCCCCAGGGAGTTGCTGACGGTTTTTCGATGGAATATTCAACATTAAATCAGGACTTCATTACTCAAGCCCAGTGGCAACATAAACCGGTATATGCATGGACGGTTAATGACACCGATTTAATGAAACAGACTATGTATAACCACGCTAATGGGATAATTACCGATGATTTAGGGGAATTAAATGCGGCAATAAAAGATTTTACTGGAAAGCAGAGTTATGCTAATCGAATTCTAAATTATATTATTGTCGTGCCCACAAGTGGGGGAATTGAACCGTAAAAAAATACTCGAGAACAGATAAGCCGTTAAGGCGATCAGTTCTCAAGTATTTTTATCCAACGTGATGCTTCTTCAATTGCCTAATAACAATTAACGCCACTATTCCACCGATCATTCCTTGGATAAAGTTTGAACCTAAACTTAAAAAACCAGTAATTACATGGTACATAACGGTATTGCAGATAAAGTAGATTGCAATCATTACGATTGTTCCGACCAAGATTGCGGTCCATTTGCCCCAGGTGGTGTTGCCATATTTTTTATAAATCCAGCCACTGATAAATCCTTCTAAACCATGAGCGGCAAAGGAAAATAAGGCATCTTGGGGGAAGCCGGAAATAAGGTCAAGGAACATTCCGCCAAAGCCACCAACAATTGTCCCTGCTCCTGGTCCTAAAAGCATGGCAGCAATGAATACACCAGCATCACATAAGTTGACGTTACCATGTGTCCATGGAATAGGGATAAGAAAGAAGCGGCCGAGGACAAGAGTTAATGCTAATAACATTGCGGCAATAATTGAGCGGCGTAACCGAAAAGTAGATTCCATATTAAAACTCCTAACATAGTCAATTGTGAGTAATTTTACAATAATTTTCAAAAAATTTCAGAGAAAAAATGTGTAGTTATTTATCTATCGATACAAACAAAAATTAACTTAACATCTTGTATCATAGTAATTACATTGAAATATTATGTAATAAAACTGATAATTGATTTTCAACTGATAATCAATATTCCTATTTTATATATTGATTAAATGAAAATAATGCGTATAATAAATTGTGAAAATCAGAACATGATATGAGGTGTGTGTTATGAAGGTTATTATTGTTGGTTGTACACATGCGGGAACAATTACTGCCACTCAAATTTTACAGAATCATCCAGAAACAGAAGTCACAATTTATGAACGGAATGATAACGTTTCATTCCTCTCATGTGGGATTGCAGTTTACTTGAGCGGTGATGTTGGTAATCCAGATGCGATGTTTTATTCAAGCCCTGAACAACTTGCTGCCATGGGTGCAACAGTTCATATGCAACATAATGTAACTGATATTGACCCTAAGACTAAGACAGTCACAGTGACAGACCTTGTGACAGGCGAAACAAAGACCGACCATTATGATAAGTTAGTTGATACTACTGGTTCTTGGCCAGTAATTCCACCAATTGAAGGTGTAGATGGCCCTCATGTTTATTTGTGCAAGAATTACCATCATGCTAAAGAATTATTTAACGTTGCTAAAGATGCGCAACGAATTGTTGTGATTGGTGGAGGTTATATTGGGGTTGAATTAGTAGAAGCTTACACTCGTCAAAATAAGGACGTTACATTGATTGATGGGTCTCCACGGATGCTTCATAAATACTTTGACCGCGAGTATACGGATCGAATTCAACAGGAATTTGTAGATCACGGCGCCCACTTTGCTTTTGACCAACGCGTAACTGGATTTGAAAACCACGAAAATGGTGTAACCGTTAAGACGGATAAGGGCAACTACGAGGCAGATATTGCTATCCTCTGTGTTGGCTTCCGTCCTAATACTGATCTCTTAAAAGGTAAAGTTAAGATGCATGATAATGGGGCAATCATTACGAACGAATACATGCAATCATCTGATCCAGATATTTACGCTGCCGGAGATTCAACGGCTGTTCACTATAACCCAACTGGCAAGGATGCATACATTCCATTAGCTACTAACGCTATTCGGCAAGGAACAATTGTTGGAACAAATCTCTTTGGTAATACAATGCGCGATATGGGAACCCAATCTAGTTCTGGCTTAAACTTATATGGAACAACGATGGTATCATCTGGCTTAACTTTGGAGAATGCCAAAGAAGCGGGCTTTGATGCAGCTGCGGTGACAGTTGAAGACAACTACCGTCCAGAATTTATGCCGACAACAACTCCTGTATTAATGACATTGGTGTGGGATAAGAAGACTCGGCAAATTCTTGGTGGACAGTTTATGAGTAAGCATGATGTTTCTCAATCTGCTAACATTATTTCCTTATGTATCCAGGATAAGCACACGATTGATTATTTAGCATTTGTTGATATGCTTTTCCAACCACACTTTGATCGTCCATTTAACTATGTAAATATTCTTGGCCAAGCGGCGGTAAAGAAACAAGCTGAATTAGAAAAATAATAACTAAAAAGGTTAGAAGAGAAAAAGTTTTCTTCTAGCCTTCTTTTTTACGCTTATTTTTAAAAATCGCCGTTCATGATTGAATCTTTTACAATCATATAATCGACCTTCCGAATAGCTTCAAGGTCACGACCACCCGAGTAAGAGATGGATGATTGTAAGTCTTCCTGCATTTCGGTTAAAGTGTCTTTGATGGAGCCACGGTAAGGAACGAGCATCTGCTTTCCTTCAACATTTCGATAAGCACCTTTTTGAACCTCAGATGCAGAACCCCAATATTGTTTGTATTGTTTTCCATCAATGTTGATGACATGTCCTGGTGATTCGAGGTGACCGGCAAGCATTGAGCCAATCATCACCATTGAAGCGCCAAAACGGACAGACTTAGCAATGTCCCCATTATGTCTAATACCGCCGTCAGCGATGATTGGTTTCCGCGCGGCTTTAGCACACCAACGAATAGCGGATAATTGCCAACCGCCAGTACCGAAACCAGTCTTTAGCTTAGTGATGCAGGCTTTACCGGGACCAACCCCAACCTTAGTAGCATCCGCCCCAGCATTTTCAAGGTCGCGAACAGCTTCGGGAGTTGCAACGTTCCCCGCGGTTACAAAAGTGTCGGGAAGTTTTTCTTTGATGTATTGGATCATTTTGATCACAAAATCAGAATGACCATGGGCAACATCAATTGTAATATACTCTGGATTTAATTGTTCGGATTTTAGTTGATCAATAAAATTATACTCATCATCCTTAATCCCGACCGAAATCGAAGCAAATAATCCTTTTTCGTGCATCATTTTAACGAAAGCTGCTCGTGTCTCTGGATTAAAGCGGTGCATCACGTAATAATAGTCATTTTGGGCAAGCCAAATTGCTAAATCTTCATCGATGACGCTCTCCATATTTGCAGGTACAACAGGGATCTTGAATGTGTGAGGGCCAAACTTGACGCTTGTATCTGCATCCTTACGGCTTTTGATCACACATTTATTTGGGACCAACTGAATATCATCATAATCGAATGTTTTCATTAGGGCAGCTCCTTTTTAAAAATTTACCGTAATTATTATGCGCTAAAATATATGAAGCGTCAATGAAAATAGCGTACATTTGCTGAGTGATATCAAAAAATAGTTCGATAAGCTGTTGACGACAAGGAATTAATCCGGTAGAATAGCGAAGTAAAAACGTTAATTTTAGAAAATATAACTATGAGGTGAAAATAAATGTCATCAGTTGTTATTGTTGGTAGTCAATGGGGCGATGAAGGAAAGGGTAAGATGACCGATTACCTAAGCCAAGAAGCGGACGTTGTTGTTCGTTCACAAGGTGGTAATAATGCAGGTCACACAATTGCATTTGATGGTAAGAAGTTTGCCCTCCGTCTAGTGCCATCTGGGATTTTTGCTAAAGACAAGTTAGCGGTGATTGGTAATGGAGTGGTTATTAATCCACCTGCATTATTAAAGGAATTGCATTATCTTCAAGACAACGGGATCGACATTTCAGGTTTACGGATTTCTAGTCGTTCACACATCACCTTCCCATACCATATTCTTCTTGATAAATGTCAAGAAGAGGCAAAGGGTGATCACAAGGTGGGAACGACCAAGAATGGGATCGGTCCTACCTACATGGATAAGGTTTCTCGTGTTGGTATCCGGATGTGTGACTTGCTTGAAAAAGATACCTTTAAGGAAAAACTTGAACGTAACCTCGCTGAAAAGAACGAATTATTCACTAAGTTATACCATGTTGACCCAATTAGCTTTGACGATATTTTTGAAAGTTACTACGAATATGGTCAAGAATTAAAGCAATACGTTACTGATACAGCTCAAATTGTCAATGATGCCCTTGATCAAGATAAGAAGGTCCTCTTTGAAGGGGCACAAGGGGTTATGCTTGATGTTGACCAAGGAACCTATCCATATGTTACTGCCTCTAACCCAATCGCGGGGGGAGTATGTACTGGTGTTGGCGTTGGCCCTAATAAGATCGAAACAGTTGTTGGAATTTGCAAGGCTTACTCTACGCGTGTTGGTGCTGGTCCATTCCCAACTGAATTAACTGATGAGATTGGTGATCAGATTCGTGAAACAGGTCATGAATACGGAACTGTTACTGGTCGACCACGGCGCGTTGGTTGGTTTGATAGTGTTGCAATGCGTCACGCACGACGGGTTTCCGGAATTAGCTGCCTTAGTCTTAACTTGCTTGATGTCTTGACTGGTTTGAAGACCGTTAAGATTTGTACCTCATACAAACTTGATGGTAAGCAAATTGATTACTACCCAGCTAGTTTGAAGGAACTTGAGCGTTGTGAACCAGTTTATGAAGAACTTCCGGGATGGGACGAAGATATTACTGGTGCGAAGAAGTTTGAAGACTTACCAATCAATGCTCAAAATTATTTGAAGCGGGTAAGTGAATTGTCAGAATCACCACTTGCAACTGTTTCTGTTGGTGCTGACCGGATTCAAACGATTATTGTTAAAGACCCTTGGGAATTCGCACATAAATAAAATAGATGAAAGCTTCTAATGTTTGAATAATCTTTAAGCATTGGGGGCTTTTTATTTTCCTTGATTCCTCTATGGTATAATCGAGGCAAATAAACGTTATAGGAGGCAAGATGATGACACAGCCAACACTAACAGTAGAAAAACATTATTTAAATTGGCCACTTAACCGTCCTTTAAATCAAGCTGACATAATGCACGAGTTGGGTGTGCATGCATCCGATGAAAAGGGCCAAGATTTAACGAGTAAGGTGATGATGAACCTAACTCAAGTAGATGTTAACAAAGCAGGAGAATACCCTGTGATGTTAAGTGTAATGGATAATAACGGGCAAAGTACTCAGGTAAGTATCACCTTAAATATTCAACCGATGCGGACACAGAATGCAACTCAGGAAACTGCAACGCCTCAAAAATCAAGACGGGGATGGTTATGGGTTATTATCGCAATTGTTGTTATCTTATGTGCATGGTGGGCAATTAGTTCTCATAACCGGCAAGCAGCCAACCAAGCGGCCACTGATAGCCAGCAAAGTAGTCAAATAAGCAATAATTCAAGCAGTATCAGCGATTTAACAAAAGATAATCAACGTCTCGCTAACCAAGTGGCAGAACTTAAAGGAGCAACTCAACAATATCAAAAGGACCATGACCAACAAGCACTAGAAAGTCGCCTTGATAAGATTCAAAGTCAAATTCAAGATTTGCAAAATCAAGTTCAAAGTAACAACGTGAAGCAAGATTTAAACCAAGTTAACGAAACGGTTAATGAAGTACGGGAAAACCCAGCGAATGGGACGAAAATTGTTAACAACCTAAAGAATAAGGGTGATTTTCAAGAAATCTGGGGAAATATTAGCCAAGAAGTGCAGAAGTGGCTAGATGAGTTTGCCAATTAGTGAGTTTGACAGCGACAAGCTAGACCCTTAAAATGGTAATAATAATTAGCGAGCTTTCCCGTTAAATTGTTAGGGAAAGACTCAAGTAAATGCTGGATCCTTCCTTAAATTAGCGGAGGGTCTTATTCTTTTGAAAGATTTTAAATTAATTAAGGAAGTGACATGATGGCTCATGAGATCTTAGACGGTTCAAGTATGCAACGTGCATTGACCCGGATTACTTATGAGATTATCGAACAAAATAAGGGTGTCGATAACTTAGTATTTGTTGGAATTAAGACGCGGGGGGTATATTTAGCAAAGCGCCTCGCCAAGCGACTAAATCAGTTGGAAAATGTAGAAATTCCTGTGGCACCACTTGACGTCTCACTTTACCGTGATGACCGTCATGTACCAGATCATACTCAAGAACCAACCGTAAAAACTGATCAATTAGATATTGATATTACTAACAAACATGTTATTTTAGTTGATGATGTGCTCTTCACTGGACGGACAGTTCGGGCGGCCTTAGATGCTTTAATGGATATGGGTCGGCCAACCCGAATTTCATTAGCGGTCCTTGTTGATCGGGGACACCGTGAATTACCAATTCGACCAGATTTTGTTGGAAAGAATATTCCAACTGCAATGAATGAGACTGTTCATGTAGCCGTTGAAGAATATGATGGCCATGAAGATGTAACAATCGAGCATAACTAAAAGGGGAACGAGGCAAAAGCTCCCATATAACAATAGGCCTCCATCGTTCGGTTTTACCGAGCGGTGGAGGCCATTAATGTACTGCGCTTGTTACTGTTACTTATTATGGAATTCCCTTTTATCTTATCTTACGCCACCAATCCACCGTTGAATGTTCATTAAATACCCGGGTACCAAATTTTTTTTGAAACCATCGGACTTGTTTGGGAGTAAATCCCCGGAATACTAATGGTAATTTTTTCCAATGAGAATAAAGGGCATAGAGAAGAAGAATGTATTGTTCTTTACTAATCTCATCTATTGGAATCTCACTAACCATAGTCATTGAAATGCCTGTTCCTAGGGCGGGAAAAGTATCAAGGCTAATCTTATAGATTGGGTTATTGCTGATGTTAGTAGTAAATACTATTAATGCTTGTTTCTGTCGCGGACGATAAACTTTTTCGATCCGCTTATTAATCTTATGGACTTGGCGTTTAGTTGGATTAAGAATTATATTCCGCATATGAAAGCCTCTGATCGAACATCTGTTTAGGGAATAGTATATCATAGCAGTAAATGGGATCAAGTCAACCACCATCGACTAAAGTCGATGGCTTGTGAGCAGACACCCCTATATTGAGTATCTGAACCACAATTTGCATAGATACGGATGGTTTATCCAAACAACCGTAGTTGTTTGGATAGTGACTATCTAATTACCAATGCCTTTTACATTCCCAGGTTGCCATAGGAATGAGTCTAGCCTTTGGGCTAGGATTTTTGTTGTTTCTGGAATCCTTTTTCCAGAATATTCAATGCTGCATTGTGATCACGAATATGATGAGTATGGCATTGCGGACACGTCCATTTACGATCTGCCAGTGTTAGCTTTTTAGTCCCACCACTACCCATAACAAAACCACAGTCATGACAGGTTTGGGTCGTATTTTTAGGACTGACCGTAATGAATTGACGCCCATAGAGATCCGCCTTGTAAGCCAACATGTTCAAGAAAGACCGCCAGCCAACGTCAGCAATGCTCATTGCCAAAGCATGATTCTTGAGCATGTTCTTACTACGCAACTCCTCAGCTACTACTAAATCGTGGTTCTTGATTAGTGCAGTAGAGATTTGTTGGAGAAAATTATGTCTTTGGTTCATTACTTTGACATGGAGTTTGGCAACTAACAAGCGTTGTTTTTGGTAATTTTTACTATCACGTAAAGAACGATGTTCTTTTTTGATACGTCGTTGCCGTCTAGATAAAATACGCTGTTCTTTGGCTAATTTGCCTTTAATAGTGCGATAATATCTTGGATTAGGAACTGTGTTACCTTCACTATCGGTTAAGAAATTATCAGTATTAAGATCAATTCCAATATGTTCGTGATTAGCTTTGGACACTTTAACAAAAGATTCATCAGAAGCTAGTTGCATTGATAGAAAGAAGTGATCTGCTGGATCTTTAGTCAACGTCACAGTACCAATTCTAGTCTCACACATTCTCTTCAAAAGACGTGCTTGAGAACCGGCAACCCGTAACTGTCCTATTTTAGGGACTTTGACATGGCTATTATCTAGAAAACAGACTGTACCGTTAGTTAGCAACGCAGTCTTTTGCCCTGGGTATTGACAATTGGTTTGATAACGCCAGCGATAACTCTTTCGATGAAACTTAGGAACACCAGCGGTGTGAACCTTCCGAAAAGAGTTCCAAGCTTTTCGATAGTTCTGAATGGCATTAGCTTTCGTCAAACTGTCAATTCGTTTATCTTCTAAAAATTGATAGTGATTCGACATTTGTTTAGCGTTTTGGCGCATAGTTAGTTGCTTAATACGATCTTGTACCGTATCAATTGGTAGTTTGACTCGGCTTAATTGCCAAAGTTCTTTACCAATTGCGACCATTTCGTTGTAAATAAAACGACTAGCATCACTATTAACCTTAATTATTTGTTTCTGTTGGTCACTAGGATAGCAACGCATTTTCAATCCATAATGGTATTCCAATTGTGCCATTGACTTCATTTTATTTCACCTCCTTTATTGATATAATATAATCATATCATCAGACAATGACTATAACAATTGAGGTGTTATTAATGGCAAAAGAAAAGATCCAAGACGCTATTTATACCCGTCGTTATGTCTATAATTTCCATTACCATTTAATCTGGGTAACTAAGTATCGCCACCAGGCTTTTTCAACTAAGGAACTGGTAGACGAAATGAAAGACATATTGCGAATGGTTGCAAAAGATAACGAAATTGTAATCGAAAAGATGGAAGTAATGCCAGATCATGTTCATGTACTGATCAGTTTTCCACCTAGCAAGGCGCCAACCAGCGCTATCAAAGCACTAAAGGGGCGTAGTGCATTTATCTTTCTCAAACGACATCCAGAAATTCGACAATCACAATATTGGGGTGGTCATTTATGGTCGCCTAGTTACTATATGAGCACGTTAGGTAATATGAGTAAAGATGTAGTGGAAAACTATATCAACAATCAAAAATACAATGCACTCCAAAAGAAAAAACGTCCAAATGGACGTTGAGTGAGCCTATCCATCCCATGACTAAAGTCACGGGATTTCCGGCTAAATATGATTAAAAAACGTTATTTACTTATTTTTTATAAACATTTATCATAAATCTTATGAAAATTAGGGAAGGAGAAAAATGATGACAAAACCGATTATTGGAATATCAGGCTCACGGATTATTGATCAACAAGGACCATTCCCCGGTTATCGCCGGAGCTATGTAAATGAAGATTATGTTAATGCAGTGATTCAAAATGGTGGAATTCCTTATATTATTCCATTTAATGAAGATCCAGAAGTGACAATTGCACAAGTTGCAACCGTTAACGGGCTTATTTTGTCTGGTGGCCATGATATCGATCCACGTCTATATGGCGAGGAATCATTGCCTCAGATTGGCGAGATTTGGCCACAACGGGATGCGTTTGACCTCTTATTGCTTAAAGAAGCGGAAAAACGCCATAAGCCAGTTCTAGGAATTTGCCGAGGAGCACAGTTGCTCAATGTCGCTCATGGTGGTTCGCTTTATCAGGATATTAGTTACCGTGACGAACCAACACTTAAGCATAGTCAGGGACACACTACTAACCTTGAAACCCAGACAATCATCCTTGCTTCTGACAGTTACCTTGCAAGCTTATTTGGTGAAGAGCAGCTGAGCGTTAATTCTTTCCACCACCAATTAATTAAAACAGTGGGGAAAGATCTTTATCCAGTTGCCAAAGCAAAGGATGGAGTAATTGAAGCAATTGAAAATGGGGATGGGTCAGTGCTTGGCGTTCAATGGCATCCAGAAATGCTTCATTCTAGTGATCAGCAAATGAATAAATTATTTAGTGATTTAATAACTAAATCAATGAAAGAAGGTTAACAAGCATGACAAAAACTAAATTAGGTTTTTGGTCAATCGTATTATTAGCGATCAATTCAATCATTGGGTCGGGGATTTTCCTGACACCGGGCTCGGTTGTTTCAATGGTTGGAACTAAGGCGCCACTTGCTTACTTTTTTGCGGCAATTTTTGCTTCAATCTTAGCCATCACGTTTGCGGCGGCAGCAAAATATGTAAATAAAAGCGGGGCGGCCTATTCTTATGCAAAGGCTGCATATGGTGAAAATATGGGCTTTTACATGGGAGTGGTGCGATTCTTCTCAGCATCTGTTGCGTGGGGAGTAATGGCTGTTGGGGTTATCCGGACTACCTTTTCAATTTTTGGCTGGAATCAATCGTTTGGCAATATCACCTTAGGATTTGTGGTGTTAATGCTGATTATCATGGTAATTAATATGATGGGAAGACGGATTTTTACAATCATCAATGACCTATCGACAGTCGGGAAATTAGGAGCTTTGGCATTAATTATTATTGCTGGAGTTATTATCCTTCTTAAGACTGGTGAAAATCATTTTAACGAACTTAATCATTTAACTGATAGTACGGGAAAGTCCTTGATTCCTGCGTTTACAACGTCTGGATTCGTTATGGCCGTTATTTCAGCATTCTATGCTTTTACTGGATTTGAAGCGGTAGCAACTGGTTCTGAAGATATGAAAGATCCAGAAAAAAACCTTCCACGAGCTATTCCTCTTGCTATCCTAGTCATTGCAATTGTCTATATTTGTACGATTGCAGTAGCGATGATGGTTAATCCTGCTGCAATGGTAACAACGAAGCAGGTAGTTGCCCTTGTTGCAATTTTTCATAATAAAGTTTTGCAAGATGTGATTTTAGTTGGTGCCATTATTTCAATGTTTGGAATTAACGTGGCATCATCCTTCCATACTCCCCGAGTTTTGGAAGCGATGGCTAACGAAAATCAAGTCCCCCAATTTATTGCGCGACGGACAAAACGGAACTTTCCGCTAGTATCCTTTATCATTACTTTAGTATTAGCGGTTGGAATCCCAATGGCTTTTCAATATAACTTGCCAACAATCATTGTGATTAGTGCAACGGTGCGTTTTTTTGAATTTATTGTTATTCCACTTGGGGTGATCCGATTTTATCGGGGAACAAATCGTGAGAAAATTTTACCAGCTCATAAAAATTTCTTTACTGATGTAATTTTGCCAATCCTTTCCGTTGTAATTACACTATTCTTATTAATGCGGTATGATTGGATTAGTGAGTTTAGTATTAATCGTGCAGGACATCTAATGCCAAATTGGTTTGCAATTTTTGGAATGGTTTTTGGATTTGTGATTTTACCGTTAATCTTATTCTGGTTAACGCGTCGTGAGCGAGCTGAAAATGATGAACGAGTAAAATAGAAGAATAGAAAAAACGCTCAATGACTGCACAAATCATTGAACGTATTACTTTAGGGAATAATAGTAGCCGATATCGCACATTATCTGCTACTAGTAAAATGTTAAGTCTAATTGAGGCGAATAACTAAAAACAATTATTGGCACCACCCTAGAAGAAAGAACAATTTAACTTTGGGAGTTTATTAGGATTTTTGTCCTTATTAAAATGAGAAAAAGTTAAGGACACTTTAGAAGTCATTAAGTAATAAAATTGATCTCTTCACGAATTGCTTTTGATGTTAAAGCTTCAATTCGTTGATATTTTACCAAGTAATTTATCAATAGTTAATAGTTTTACGAGATTATGCACTCACTGTGTACAAGGAACACCAAGAATATACTTTGTTCTAATAAGAGTGTTATTTTACTATATTTTTACTAATTGTTTATACTAAGATAATATAGTTTGGAGTTTATATAGGAGAAAAAAAGATGGATATTCGTAAAATTAATACGTTAAATAGAATTAAGGAAGGATTTATTACTGTTTTAGATACTAAAAAATTATCAGAATGTACTACTAATGATATTGTAGATAGCGCTGAAATTAGTAAAAAACTTTCTACAACTATTACCAAAATAAACAAGATCTTCTCCATGAAATTGAAAATGATCTATTGGGAGGTCTAAAAGAAGCTCTCGTAATTGATCGGGAGGAGCTAAAAGATGTCAAGCATTTACCAAGTGCAGACGAAATTAAGGAATTAGCAGAAGTGGCATTTAATCATACGTTGGCTTTTTGTAATGAAAATAAGCATGCGTTGTCAAATTTGCTTTCCTCAAATGGAGATATGCAGTTTTATCAAATGATTATTGAAGTAGCAAATAATGAATTTGATGCGCGAGTTCCATATTTGTTTGGGGATATAAATATTAAAGAAGCTAATGTAAAATCGTCATTGCCATTCTCATTTATTAAAACCCTCTATATCAATACAAGTGTTAATTTGTTAATGCTTTGGGGTGCCGCACCAGACTCTTTAAGCATTAATGAAATTAAGTCAATTGCAGGCTTGATTCAAACAAAATCACCAGTTGAATTGATTCAAATTTATAAATCATATTTAAACTAGAAAATGAGGAGCCGAAA
Source organism: Limosilactobacillus reuteri subsp. reuteri (assembly GCF_000016825.1). Taxonomy (NCBI): domain Bacteria; kingdom Bacillati; phylum Bacillota; class Bacilli; order Lactobacillales; family Lactobacillaceae; genus Limosilactobacillus; species Limosilactobacillus reuteri. The sequence goes on from NC_009513.1 coordinate 93,531, forward strand.
ATTTTTTCTCGGTCTCCTCATTTTTATTATCAAAAATTCTTTTTAAATTAATTGCCCTTCCAATAACGTGCCCGGGTAAGCAGTTCCCGTGAACGCTGGTCAGCTGGTCGATAACCCTTAGTAAATAGGTGTCGGAAGTACATCATATTATAGAAAAAGCCAAAGAAAACAGAAGGCCATGGGAATTGGAGCAGGGCATTAAGTCCAAAGAAAAGGGCTACCAAAGCATAATCGAGGGTTAATACAATCATTAAAATGAAATTATAGTAATCCGCGCGAAAAAGAGCTGGCAGTGGCCCGAACCAAAGAGTTGTCCAAGAAAAGCCGACTTTGGCGATTCGGATATCCCCCTGGTCATTAACGATTTTAGCGTAATTTGGTGGGAGGGGGAGATTGTTTAAGTTAAACGGATTTTGGTTATCATTATTGTTATTACCAAATGGGTTTTGCATATCTCGTCCACTTCTTTCTATAAATAATAATATTAACACATTGAGTGAGGGATAGGAAACGTCTCTATTAGGCTTTCAAGGAATGTTAACAATTATATGGTAAACTCAAAGCGATAACCATGAAAGGGGAAATCAAGGATGCTTTTTTTCCTAAACGATAATATTCAACGAAACAAATCAGGAATTGAGCATGCGCAAATTAAGCGTCTGCATCTGTTTGAAAAATATCATCAACCAGCTAAGATTGTTACCCGGCAATATTCGAATGAATTACACTTGGTAACAGCAGAAGCAGGGATTGATGATCGTAACTTTATTAACTTGTTTGATTATTTTCAAGAGGCTTGTGAGGTCCCGCAAAAGAATATTCGGATTAAAGATATTCCGGTTAACCCCCATTGGGAGCGCAAAGCTGATGGGATTAATTATAATTATTATCAAAATGGCAAACGTATTCTCTATATTCGTCGGCGCAGTGATACTGATCGGCGGGTAATTAATATTCAATATTTTGATCATTATGGAAAGCTTCTCAAAGTTAGTTGGTTTGACAGCCGCGGTTTTATCTCGGTCGAACAACTTTATGACTGGGATGGAAAAATGGCAACGGAAAACTATTACCGTCCAGATGGAACCTTAGCAATCCAGTTAGCCCACCAGCAGGATAAGCGGGGAAATGAAATTAAAACTTATCATCTCTTTAATTATCATGGTCATGACTACCAGTTTAGTGGATTCGACCAGTTAACCCGGTTCTTCCTTGATGAGCTGGTTGCTGATAAACAAATCTGTGGTGAAGGTCCGATTGGCTTTATCGTTGACCGGGTTTATGAATTAGGCTGGGCAGTTCTGCACATGAAACATCATGTTTTTCGGGTTCTCCAATTGCATAATGACCATGTCAATAATCCTGATGATATGCTTCATTCTCCCCTTAATTATAACTATGATTGGGGACTTAAGCACCTCCAAGATTGGGATGGGGTCATTGCCTTAACTCCGCAACAACAAGAAGATCTTCAAGACCGGTTTGGCAAGTTTGGTGTAAAGATCTACCGGATTCCTGGTCCGATTGTTCCGGCGGCAGTTATTGATAAGCGCCATGTTCCATTTAAAAAACGAACGAAGAAACAAGTTGTCATGGTCGCCCGCTTGTCTCCTGAAAAACAGCAAGATCACCTATTAAAAGCATGGCCACAAGTACTAGCAGCAGTTCCAGACGCCAAACTTGATTTTTGGGGTTATGCCAATGATGACTTTGACAAGACACTCAATAAAATTGTAAAAGAGGAAGGGATTAATAGTTCTGTGACCTTCCATGGGTATACAGATGACGTCAATTCGGTTTACGAAGATGCGCAATTACTTATTTTGCCAAGTCGAGCTGAAGGGTTACCACTATCTCTAGTTGAGGCCCAATCCCATGGTTTGCCGATTATTGCTAATGACATAAAATATGGTCCTTCAGATGTCGTTATTGATCGACAGGATGGATTGCTGACCAAGAACGGTGATATTGATGGACTGGCTCAAGCGATCATTCGCTTATTGCAAAATCAAGAGCAGTTAGCGCAGATGAGTGAAAATGCGTATGCTGATAGTGAGCGTTATTCTGAACCAAACGTGATGAAGCTATGGAATGAACTAGTTAATGACATGAAGGAAAAGGGAGAAGAGTAAAGTGTACTTTTTTGTAAATCAATACTTATTAAGTAGCAATTCCAGTGTTGAACACGCTGAATTAAAACGACTAGCCCTATTTAAAAAGCATGGGAGGAAAGCTAAATTGGTGACCCGTGACTTTGACCTCGTTCTTCATGATACAATCAAAAAATTTGGCTTAACTAACGACCAGATTGTTAATATGTATGATTTTTTTGCAAATACGACTGATTACCAAGGCGAAAAGCTCCATACTGAGGATTTGCCTTTACCAATTGACTATCAAGTAGGAACTGGAAATAACTATCGCGAAGTAAAAGACGGTGACCGACTCGTTTGCGAAGTTCACTTTGCGGCTGGAACGATTGGGCAAGTTAACCATGTTGATTACTTTGACATTGCTGGTAACATGACTCTTCGCCAACAATATGATATTCGTGGCTTTAAGGCAGCTGACGAATTCTTTGGTGAAGATGGACAAGAATATTACGCGCGTTATTATCGCCCAGATGGAGAAACGTATCTTGAACGGTATTTTGTAAAATCGGTTGAAAATACCCCCATTAATTCGCTGAATGTCTTACGTAATTATCAGGGGCAAGATCGCTTTTTTGATTCTTTAGAAGACCTCTTTATCTTCTTTTTAGATGAATTGAATAAGGCGAATGGCGAGAACAATGTGTTTATTGCTGACCGACCAGCTGTTGCGATTAAACCGGTTCAATCAATGATGACAAAAGCAAAGAAATTTTTGTGGCTTCCGATGAACCAGATTAACGATGGTCAGAACTTAATAAATGGTCCCTTAAATCCGATGTTGCAAGGTCCTGTTACTACGGATGCGGACAAGTGGGATGGTGTAATCGTCATGACTGCTAAACAAGCGGAGATTCTCCAGCAACAAATTCACAATACTGTGCCAATCTATGTAATTAATGGGAGCCCCGTTCTTGCTAACTATGCACGGATTAATGAAGCTGATCGGACACCGGGTCAATTGATTTACGTTGGAAGATTGGCAGAAGATAAGCAAACTAGTCAACTAATCAATATGTTTGCGCAGATTCATCAGCAAGTACCTGAAAGTAAGCTAACTTTCTATGGGTATGGCACTGGTGAAGATATGGATAACTATAAAAAACAGGTTAAAAGCCTTGGATTAGACGAGGCAATTGAGTTTGCCGGTTACCAAATATCATTAGATGAGGCATATGATCAAGCTCAATTATTTGTTGATGCAAGTCGAATCGATGCACAGCCATTAGCGATGGGCGAGGCCTTAAACCATGGGGTACCAGTGGTTTCTTATGATTACCTTTATGGACCACGTGAAATGGTAACTTCAGGTAAAAATGGCGAGATCATTCCTTTGAATAACCAGGGACAGTTCATTCAAACCGTTGTCAAATTATTACAAGACCAAGATAAACTGCAAAGCTTGAGTACTGGTGCCTATGACAATCTAGATGAATTGGCAGAAGAAAAAACTTGGAAGCAATGGCAACAACTATCAGCTATTTAGTCAAAATTGGTTATAATATATTCAGAAGACGAAAAGCAGAAAATAATCAAATGTTTTTGAAGCCTTTGGTCGTTATCCTTTGATAATCTAAAGACGGAAAATGAGGACGGAATGATGGATAATTATCAAGCAATGAATTTTTACTATGGACTTCTTAATTTGCGTGCCGGTTTTTTTAAGGCTGACTTATGCGAAATACTAATGGCGATCGCACAGAGCGTACCTGATAAAAATCGACAATCAGCAACGGCATACCATACTGTAGAAGAGAATTTAAGTCAAGACCGTGAACAATTGAAGCATGATCAAGTTGAATTTGGATCATTTTATGAAGATGGTCATATTTTACATAATGTCAAAATTAATACCCAATCAGACTTTTTCCTCGATCCGACCCGGGAAGATACCGTCAAGTGGCATGTTAGTTTCACGGTTGCTAAAGATGTCCGACCAGCCGATCAATTTACTATTCAGCTATCATCAAATTTGATGGTTGCGCCTAATGGTCATCCTGAAAAACCAGTTCCTGACTTTAGTGATCAAGATGGGGTTGTTATTGCGATGGGGGCCTATGACCGTGATAAGCACGAACTTGTCTATACTTTTACCAATTACGTAACCGAGCATCGCCAAATAATTGGTGAATTAGAGGGAGAATTAGCAATTGATCCACTCACAACTCCAGAGAACGAATTTGGCTTGGAATGTTTTATAAGTGTTGATGATCACCGAAAAGACTTTACGATTGATATCGACTATCCAGATCTTGCTAACGACATGTTTCTCGGGATTTCTAGCCGGATGATGCATTTTGATAAGGATCAGCAGCTCTTTGAGGACATTATCTATGTTAATCCAGCACAAAAAGACCTTAATCATGCCTATATTGTCTTTAACACGAGTGACCTAGTAGAAGAGTTATCTAATGCCGTAGTAAAACCGTCAACAATGCGGGTTGAGATTTATCGTAATTCACGGGGATTAAAATTACCTCAATCATATGGGGTAAACCTTCAGCGACTGCGGGATATTACTAATCGATTCCCGGTAGTGGAAGGCGATCACCTTGTCGAGGCACCTTATACAATGTCCTTTGCTGATAACAAGATGCGGTTGAATTTTGGTGCAGACCAGACTAATGATTCCTATATTATTAGGGTGGTTGGCCAATATAATGATGAGCTTGATGGAACAGTACGATTACGGGCTCGTTTATTTGGGATGGACCAGCAAAATGTTTATATGAGTAATTCTACGGCTGCAACAGCTACTGGCACTTCGATGGTCGCAAGTGGTCATGCTATTTCTAAGGAGAAGTTAGCGGAGGAGACAGCGGACACAACAGAAGACTTGAAGCAAGAAGAACCTTTTGAATCTTCAGCAATTGAAGGAGTGGCGGAAGATGTTGGTATTCCATCTGCTTCTGATAGTCAGGAACAGTTTACTAGTTCTCAAGCGGAAGAAGAGGAAATGCCGATCGAAGAAAACCAGGAAGATATCCCGATTAATGATGTTGCTGCAGAAGAGCAAGTTGAACCTCAAGAAGATTTCCCGCAAAGTGCAATTTCAGTTCCAGATGATGCAGCCGTTGAAGAAGAATCTGACTCATCAGCTTATATAATTTCATTTAATTCAAATGATGAAGAAGAGGCGACTGCTGCTGAACAAGAAGGAAATCAGGCGGAAGCTCCTACAGTCAGTGCAGCAGTTGGTGGGGATGAATTATCAATCTCCTTTGATATCACTCCGCAAGCGGCACCAGCAGAGACTAAAGAAGATCTAACAGAAGAAACTGAATCTTCAGATGGGAAAGAGGAGACAAGCGCAGCACCATTACCAATGCCAGGACGACGACCACCCCGCCGGCACAGTCGTTTTCAAAATACAACACGGTCGAATCATTCGTTGCGTCATTTGCGGAGATTCTAATAGAAAAAATAAAGTGTCAGGAGAGATTATCCTGGCATTTTATTTTTACTAAAATGTAATCGTTTACATAAAATGCTTGTAATTAAAAATATAGGTGTTAATATTTAATTAAAGTTAAGTAAACGTTTACATTAATAGTTAAAGTGAAAATTATAGTAGTTTTATGGAGAGAGGTTTTATTTTATGGAAAACAATCATTGGTGGAATAAATCGGTTGTTTATCAAATTTATCCCAAAAGTTTTCAGGATACCAATCATGATGGTGTCGGTGACCTTCGTGGAATAATTGATCGTCTTGATTACATTAAAAAATTAGGCGTTGATGTCATTTGGTTGAACCCCATTTATGAGTCGCCACAAGTTGATAATGGTTATGATATTAGCAACTATGAAGCAATTAACCCAACTCTTGGCAACATGGATGATTTTCAAGAATTGATTGATGGCATCCATGAACGTGGAATGAAATTGGTCATGGACTTAGTTGTTAACCATACTTCTGACCAACATGACTGGTTTAAGGAATCACGAAAGAGCAAAGACAATCCATATCGTGATTATTATATTTGGCGTGATGGTAAGAATGGTGAAGAGCCAAATAATTGGGGATCGTATTTCTCTGGAGCTGCTTGGAAATATGATGATGAATCCGGCCAATATTACCTTCATCTTTTTGCTCCAGAACAACCAGATCTAAATTGGGAAAATCCGAAAGTTCGGCACTCTGTTTATGACATGATGAACTGGTGGGCTGCGAAGGGTGTCGATGGGTTTCGGATGGACGTTATTAACCTAATTTCTAAGCCGGATGGATTGCCAGATGCTAACAAGAACGAAGATGAGAAATACGCCAATGTTGAGCCATTAGTATCAAATGGTCACCGCATTCATGAATTCTTACAAGAAATGAATAAGAATGTTATGAGTAAGCATAAAATGGTGACAGTTGGTGAAACACCGGGCGCTACACCGGAAGATGCCGAGAAGTATGCCAGTCTTGATAATAAGGAATTAAATATGATTTTCCAGTTTGAACATATGGGCCTTGATAGTAATCCTAATCCAGCCCTTGGCAAGTGGGATGATCGCAAGACGACCCTTAAAGACTTACGGGCAAACTTAACGAAGTGGCAAGAAAAATTGTATGGCAAGGCTTGGAACTCCCTTTATTGGAACAACCATGATCAGCCACGCGTTGTATCACGTTTTGGTAATGATCAGACGGAAGATTATCGAGTTAAATCTGCCAAGATGTTAGCGACTATGACCCATATGATGCAAGGAACGCCATATATCTATGAAGGGGAAGAAATTGGCATGACTAACGCCTATTTCCCAAAGCTTGAAGATTACGTCGACCTTGAATCGATTAATGCCTACCACCAACTTGTTGATGACCAACATTTACTTGATGGCAAGACAATGATGAAGTACATTGCAATTCATTCTCGGGATAATGCACGGACACCAATGCAATGGGATGATAGCGAATATGCAGGATTTTCCGACCATACCCCATGGGAAAAGGTTAATCCAAATTACAAGCAGATTAATGTCAAAGATGCATTAGCTGATAAGAATTCAATTTTCTATTACTATCAAAAATTGATTGAACTACGACACTCAATGCAGGTAATTACTAATGGAAAGTATGCGTTAGTTCCTGGTAATGAAGATGATGAACAGATCTTTGCATATACACGGCAAGATGATAACACTACTTTGTTGGTAATCTTGAACTATACTGATGAGACTGTTAACCGCCATTATAATGTGCCAGCTGATGCGAAGTTACTAATTAGTAATTATGAGGATGATCAAAATGATACTATCCGGCCATACGAAGCTAAGGTTTATCAATACTAGAGTGGGGATGAATAATCATGGATAAATCACTTTCGAATTCGAAACAAAAAGTTGAAACGAAGCAGGTTGATCTGGATACAGGAATGCCAGATTTACCAAAGAAAGAGCTATTTGCGATTACATTTGCTTTTTTGGGAATAAACATGGCTTTCTCACTGCAGAGTTCTCAGATGAGTCGGATTTGTCAAACGATTGGGGCAAATCCTAACAACCTTGGCTTCTTCTTCATTTTTCCACCATTGATGGGAATGATTGTGCAACCGATTATGGGGAAGATGTCAGATCGGATGTGGAATCGCTTTGGTCGCCGGTTACCATATCTACTGTTTGGGACACCAATTGCGGCATTAGTTTTGATTATGTTACCATTCTCTGGTTCCCTTGGTTTCGGCTATGGTTCAATGGCTGCGATGATTTATGCTGCGACGGCGGTATGTTTGATGGACTTATTTAGTAATATTTGCATGCAGCCATCACGGATGATTGTTGGTGACATGGTTAATAACAAGCAGAAGAACTTTGCTTGGTCATGGCAACAGGTCTTTTCTAATGGTGGGGGAATTTTAGCAACGATCTTGCCATTTATCTTTACGATGTTCGGGATGTCCAATACTGCTAAACGAGGAGTTGTGCCAAACACCGTTATCTGGTCATACCTTTGTGCAGCGGCGGTTCTCCTGTTTACTGGATTATGGACGGTCTTTAATGTTAAGGAATATGATCCGGAAACATATGCAAAATACCACCACATTGATCCCGAAGAACAAAATAAATCAGTCAGCCTTTGGAAATTGATTAAGACGGCACCGCGCGCTTTCTGGGAAATCAACTTGGTTCAATTGTTTAGCTGGTTTGCGATCATGTACGTTTGGACATACACGACTGGAACCTGTGCTCGTAATATTTGGCATACGTCTGATGTTACTTCTGCTGGTTATCAAGCTGCCGGTAACTGGTATGGGATTTTAACTGCTGTTTATAGTATTGCTGGTATTGTTTGGGGATTAATTTATGCCCATGCCAAGGCTGGCTCACGGAAGAAGTGGTACACATTTGGAATGATCGTCGGTGGTTTAGGGTTAGTCTGGATGACCTTTGTAACAACTAAGACTACTTCAATCATTGCAATGATCATGTTTGGGATTGGTAACTTCAGTATCAACACGATTCCATTTACCCTCCTTACTTCATCTTTGAACGGGAAAAATGAAGGTGCCTACCTCGGACTCTTCAACGTTGGAATCTGTGTACCGCAAATTGTTGCATCGTTATGTAGCTTCTTCCTCTTCCCACTTGTTGGTCACAATCAACCAATGATGCTTTTGCTTGGTGGCATCTCCCTTCTTATTGGGGCTTTAGCTGTCCAAGCAATTCATGAAGGGGTAACGGTTAAAGAAGCATAGCACTAATTAAATCTCTCCTTAAATATAGAATAGTTAAAAAGCGGGACTGGAAATCTATCCGGTCTCGCTTTTAATGATTATTTGATTGTTATTGCTTCCAAAGATTGATCTTCTTTAACGCGCAGCAACGCATTGACTGTATCAAGTGAGGTCATCAATGGTACGTTTTGCGCGATTGTACTTTGGCGGATCTGAAAGCCAAGTGAATCTTGTTCATAATCATGGCGCATGGTGTTGATAACAAGGTCGATCTGCCCGGCTTTTAGGAGGCAGTTGAGTTCATCGATATTGGATATTTCTTGATGAATGTGAATTCCGTTATCTTTAAAGTGCGATGCTGTTTGCGGGGTAGTGAAAACTTGGTAGCCAATCTGAGCAAACCGTTTTGCTAGTGGGAGAACTTCTTTTTCATCCCCGTTTTCAATCGTAAAGAGAATTTTACCATCGTTAGGGACTTGAATATGTGCGCCAGAAAAGGCTTTATGAAGTGCTTTTTCATAGGTGGTATCTGTCCCCATCACTTCGCCTGTCGATTTCATTTCTGGACTGAGGTAAGAATCAACGTTCGCTAACTTGTTAAAACTAAAGACAGGAGCTTTAACATGAATGGTTTGTGGTTCTGGATAAAGACCGTTAGTAAAGCCTTGATCAGCAAGGGACTGGCCAAGGATAACTCTGGTAGCGACTTGGGCCATTTCGATTCCCGTAATCTTGCTGAGGAATGGCACTGTTCGACTAGCTCGCGGATTAACTTCAAGGATGTACACCTCATGATTATGAACAATAAATTGGATGTTCATGATGCCGATACATTTAAGCGCAACTGCTAATTTTTCGGTAGCAGTAACGATTTGTCGTTTAATGTCATCATTAAAATGTTGTGGGGGATAAACTGCCATTGAATCTCCTGAGTGAACGCCCGCATGTTCAATATGTTCCATTATTCCAGGGATAAGGACGTCCTTTCCATCGCAAATTGCGTCTACTTCACATTCCCGTCCTTCAAGGTAGGCATCGATTAAAATAGGGTGATCAGCAGTAATGGAGGCGTTTTGTTGAAGGTATTGTTGCAGTTCTTCTTGATTATAAACAGTCTCCATGGCCTTACCACCGAGAACATAACTTGGACGAACAAGAACGGGATAGCCGATTTTTTCAGCCGCTTTGATAACGGCAGAGTGAGTAGTTGCGGTTAAACCGATTGGCTGCTTAAGATTTAGATCAGTGATAACTTGATCGAATACTTCTCGATCTTCAGCGGCATCAAGATCGTCAACGGTTGTTCCAAGAATATTAACCCCATTTTTAGCAAGACCTTCTGCTAAATTAATCGCTGTTTGTCCACCAAATTGCACGATCACGCCTACTGGTTGTTCGAGATCAATCACGTTTAGGACATCTTCAAGCGTGAGGGGCTCGAAATAGAGTTTATCTGAAACCGAGAAATCTGTCGAAACAGTTTCTGGATTCGAATTGATGACAATTGCTTCATAGCCAGCCCGTTGAATTGCCTTAACGCTATGAACGGTCGCATAGTCAAACTCAACTCCTTGACCGATCCGGATTGGCCCTGAGCCAAGGACAAGGATAGATGGCTTCTTTGTCCGTTGGCTTTCATTTTCATGGTCATATGCGCTGTAGAAATAAGGGGTTGAAGAAGCAAATTCAGCAGCACAGGTATCGATCATCTTATATACGGGGAGAACTTCATTTTGTTTTCGGAATTTCCGAACTTCTTGTGAGGAAGTATGCCAAAGGCGGGCAATTGTTGCATCGCTAAAGCCGTATTTTTTGCTGGTTATCAGTGTTTCCACATCAAATGGCTTGGTACTAAGATCGTCTTCAAGTTCCACCAAGTGTTTGACGATATCGAGGAAATAAGGGGAAATCTTAGTTAAGTCATGAGTTTGCTGAAGGGAGTACCCACGCCGAAATGTTTCTGCTAAATAAAATAACCGATCATCTTGGGGATAACGTAACTTCTTTTCAAGCATATCTGTTGGCGCATGATGAGCTTCTGCTGAAAAGAGGTCTTTTTCATCAATTTCAAGTGAGCGGACAGCCTTATGGAGAGCTTCCTCAGCTGTCCGACCAATTGCCATTACTTCTCCCGTGGCTTTCATCTGGCTGCCCAGGTGTCGATCAGCCTGAGTAAACTTATCAAACGGCCAGCGGGGAATTTTGCAGACAACATAGTCAAGTGCCGGTTCAAATTCAGCAAAAGTCGTCTTGGTAACGGGATTCTTAATTTCATCGAGGGTAAGGCCAACCGCAATTTTAGCAGCCATTTTAGCGATTGGATAACCCGTTGCCTTCGAAGCAAGAGCAGACGAACGGGAAACCCGTGGATTAACTTCGATAACGTTATACTGGAAACTTTGCGGATCAAGGGCCAGTTGGACGTTACATCCCCCTTCGATTTTGAGGGCACGGATCAGCTTGAGCGCGCAATCACGGAGCATCTGGTATTCGCGATCACTAAGGGTCTGATTAGGGGCAAATACGATGGAGTCACCGGTATGAATTCCCACTGGGTCAAAGTTTTCCATACAACAAACGACCATTACATTGTCAGCTGCATCCCGCATTACTTCAAACTCGATTTCCTTATAACCAGCGATTGACTTTTCAATTAAACATTGGGTGACGGGGGATAATTCCAAGCCATTCTTGGCAACGGTACGCATTTCTGCATCATTATGGCAGATCCCACCGCCTGTACCACCCATGGTAAAGGCTGGACGGACGATTACTGGATATCCACATTGGTGTGCGAATTCGACTGCTTCATCAACAGTATTAACTGTCTGCGAGGCGGGAACAGGTTCACCAAGTTCATTCATTAATTCCTTAAATTTTTCGCGGTCTTCTGCTTCATCAATCGAATCCAGCTTAGTTCCAAGAAGTTCAATTCCTAATTCGTCAAGGAGACCAGTTTCAGATAAAGAGACAGCTAAGTTGAGGCCGATTTGTCCGCCAAGGGTTGGTAAAATTGCATCGGGATATTCTTGACGGATAATTCGAGAGAGGGATTCAACCGTTAATGGTTCGATGTAGACATGATCAGCAATTTCCTTATCAGTCATGATTGTTGCTGGATTAGAATTAACAAGGATGGTTTCGTATCCTTCTTCGCGGAGGGCAAGACAAGCCTGCGTGCCAGAATAATCAAATTCAGCTGCTTGGCCAATAATAATAGGACCAGACCCGATGACAAGAATTTTATGAATATCAGTTCGTTTAGGCATAGGTGAGGACCTCCTTATTACTGTCAATTAATGCCATGAATTTATCAAAAAGCTGTTCAGCATCGTGGGGTCCTGGCGCAGCGTCTGGATGGAACTGAACGGAAAATGCAGGATACTTTGAATGCTGGAGTCCTTCAACCGTGCCATCGTTCACTTCAAGGTGGGTGATTTGGAGGTCAGTATCATCAATGGAGGATGGATCAACCGCAAAGCCATGATTTTGGGAGGTGAATGCGATCTTTCCTGTTTGGAGATTACGGACGGGATGATTAAAACCGCGGTGACCAAATTTCATCTTATAAGTTTTGGCACCATTAGCTAGGGCAAAGATTTGATGGCCCATGCAAATGCCGAAAATGGGAAGATGTTTTTCTAATTCCGCGACGGTTGCAGCTGCGTCTGTCATTTCAAGCGGATCACCAGGCCCGTTGGAAAGGAGGATACCGTCTGGATTGAACGCCATTATTTCACTGATCGAGGTGTTATAAGGAAGGACAATTGCATTGCAGTTTCTTTTATTTAATTCACGGAGAATGCTATTTTTCATCCCGAAGTCAAGAACAACAACAGTTCGCTTAGTTCCCGGATTAGCGTAGGATTCCTTAGTAGATACTTTGCTAATAATGTTCTGGGTTGGCGAAGTTTGTTTTAACTGTTCAATCTTATCTTTAATATCGGTAATATTATCGGTCATAATTCCGCGCAATGTTCCATATTGACGAAGCTTACGGACTAGTTCACGTGTATCAATTCCTTGGAGGCCAGGAATGTGGTGCTTTGCTAAGAAATTAGGGAGTGAGTCGGTCATGCGCCAGTTGCTGGGAACACGAGCAACATGATGACAAATTACGCCCTTGATTTGAGGATACAATGTTTCGTTATCTTCACTATTAATCCCATAGTTGCCAATGAGGGGATTGGTAAAGACTAAAATCTGATTGGCAAATGATTGATCGGTAATTGCTTCTTGATAGCCGACCATCCCTGTTGTGAAGACAACCTCACCAAGAGTTGCCTTGGTAGCGCCAAAACCCTCGCCGGTATAGACAGTACCATCTTCTAGAATTAAATATCGTTTCATGAGTTTCATCCTTTCTTGCAAAACCCTTCCACTGATCACATAAACTAGTTGCACGTTGTAAAAAAGTTTAATAAAAAACGCTTAAACCATTGGTAATGGGCTTAAGCGTATACGAAAAATTGAATATATATGTATGATTCAATGTTAGTAATACAACGCTGCCCTTGTTAGCCTCACGGGACCAAATTAAAGGATAATGATTGATACTAAACTACTGTAATTTTATGCTTTTGTCAAGTTATTAATGAATTTTTATGCAAAAAATATGTTTATTATAAACAAAAAACTGCATAAAGACTTTTAGGTATTATAACAAATCTTATTTAAAATAAAAGTAGAGTCTGCAAATTTTGTCTGCAAACTCTACTTTATTTAGAATAATTAGGCTTGGTAAGTTTCCTTGATAAAGAGAACTGAAATTGCACCTAAGAGGGCAGAAATACCGGTAACAAGCATCATGTTGACTTGGGAACTACCAAGTAATGGGAAGAGACCAAAACTAAGTAGTGAGGCAACCATTTGTGGTACACAGATTGAACCATTAAATAGGCCAAGGTAAGTACCCATGTGTTTACCAGATAAGGCATTTGTAACCATTGTTAATGGGTAAGTGTTCATTGAAGCCCAAGCAATTCCGATCAAAACGAAGGAGAAGATAAGGGCGTTTTGTGAATGGATAAAGAAGATTGATGTGTACCCAATAGCCCCGAGCAAAAGACTGAAAGCATAGCCAGCTTTGTGGTGGTTATTAGGAACTTTAGCCAAAACATATGACCACACAACTGCCGCAATTGATTGAACCGCAGTCATAACACCGTACCAGTTACCAGCAGCTTGGTAGGCAGCAGAAGAAGCATTCGTGGTTAACCAAACATTCTTAGCGATGGCCCCAACCGCATAAGTTGAAAGGTATTGGAAAGAGAACCAGCAGAAGAATTGAACTAATGCGACATTCCAAAATACCCGTGGAGCATGCTTTAAGAGGGTAAACCAGTTTCCGCCTTTTTTATTATCTTCCTCTGAAATGCCATGGTAACGAGCATAAGTTGCGGGATCATATTCGTGAACCCGGAAGATAGTAAAGAGACAGGTGATGACTAAAATAACAGCGCCAACGTAGAACGAAATTACAACTGATTGGGGAACGACACCCTTTTTAGCAGTGTTTGATACACCCCACCATGTCAAAAGGAATGGGAAAATGGCTGCTAAAACGGCACCAGTATTACAAATTAAACTTTGGATCCCGTATGCATAACTCTTTTGGTCATCATTAACCATATCACCAACCATCATCTTGAATGGCTGCATTGCCATATTTGATGAAAGATCAAGGAAGGCAACGGTAATAGCCCCAAACCAGAGGGCTGCTAACGAACCGTATCCAAAGCCGAAACTTCCTGAATTAGGCAGTAAAATCATAACGATGACGGCAATGACCATCCCAATTAACAAGTAGGGAAGACGCCGACCACCAAGCTTGGGCGCCCATGTTCGGTCAGAGTAATAACCAATGATTGGCTGCACGATCAATCCTGCAAGTGGTGGAAGTAAGAAGAACCATCCCAAATTATTAGGATTAGCACCAATTGTTTGGAAAATCCGGCTCATTTGCGAACCTTGTAACGTAAAGGCGATTTGAACCCCAAGGAAACCAAAGTTAATCATCCAGATGGTACTCTTTGGTAAGATTGGTAATCCAGTCGTCGAAGTTTCTTGGTCTTGGTTAAGTACAACAGACTCATCTTGACTCATGAAAAACAACTCCTAACGAAAAAATGTATAAAATAATTGCAATTCGAGCTGGTGTAAGCTCTTACACGATTAATATAACAAACTTATTCTTTTTGTGCAACCGCTTGCAAAAAAGAATGATAAAAAGTCGCGGTTTGTTTCAATTAAAATCGCGACTTTCTAATATTCTAATGATTTTTCGCTTAGGAGTCTTACGCTATTTCGCGGTGTGATATGGACTGGGATAAATTGTGAGTCATCATCGTTCAATAGGCTCCTAACTGCAATGAGTCCCATTTGATAAAAGTCCTGGGTTACGCTTGTAATAGTTGGAATGGTGATATCACAGAGAAAAGTCCCATCGATACTAATAAATGATAGGTCTTTCGGAATATCAAGGCCTAGTAAATGAGCCTCTCTGATCATGCCCACGGCCACCATATCACTAGCTGTGATGATCGCGTCAAGATCCTTATTCATTAGTGTTTTGAGCATGTTTTGTTGAGGACCAAAACTGTAATCGCCATATTCAACCCATTCCATATGAGGAATCAAGCCGTGTTCAGTCAGTGACCGTTGGTAGCCATGAAGTCGCTGCTTTCCAGTTGAAGAACGATCAATGCCGGCTAATCCAATTCGGGAGTGTCCGCGTTCAATTAAATAGTTAGCGGCTGAATAACCAATTTCCTCGTTATTTGAACTTGTAAATTTAAATCCAGTATACCGGGGATCATCTTCATCATAGACCGATACTAACCGGCAAGGAGTATTACTTTCTCGTAGGGTGCGAGCGGCTTGTTCATCGAGGGAAGTTGCGACTAGCAGAATACCGGCAACGTGTCGTTCGAGGGCAACGCTAATTGCTTGATTAAGCAGTCGGGCATCATGGTTCCCGGCGTAAAGAATAAACATTTGGTAACCAGCTTTATCTGTTTCTGCTTGAATAGCAGCGATGATATCATTTGAAAAATTCGTTTGAGTATTATTTAAGATGACGGCAATTAACATACTGCTGTTGGCAGCTAATTCAGCCGCTGCGAGGTTTTTCTTGTATCCTAGTTCTTTAGCGATTGCTTCAATCTTAGCCGCAGTTTCGGGACGGTAGGATTTCGCTTTTTTGGATAAAACACGAGAAACGGTGGCCGTTGAAACATGGGCCCGTTGAGCAATATCTTTAATTGTTGGCTTCATAATCGGGCTTCCTTTATTATTTTCCTTATTAAATCTATTATAAGAAAATAACAGCTCTTTGTAAACGTTTTCAATCAGGGCTTAATCATTATTTAAAACAAAAATAGGCCGAAAGAAAAATTCTTCCAGCCTACATAGCTATTCTTTATTTCCGTTTCGTAATGATAATTTCACGACTGCCTCACAGCGTGCTGTTTGGGGCATCATGTCAATTGGTTGAATGTAGTCAACGTGATAGACACTAGTTAACCGCCGTAAGTTGCGGGCGAGAGAAGCCATCCCACATGAGACGTAGGCAAACTTTCGCGGCTTAACTTTTAAGATTTGCTTGATTAATTGATCATCTAACCCGGTTCGCGGAGGATCAACAACAAGGGCATCAAAGTTGAGTCCTTCTTTTTGCCAGCGGGGAAGAACTTCTTCTGCTTTGCCGACTTCATATTTAGCGTTAGTGATATTATTTAGCTTGGCATTTTCGTTCGCATCAGCCACTGCTTCGGGGATGATTTCCATTCCGCGAACAGCTTTCACCCGCGATGCAAGTGAAAGACCGATTGTCCCGATCCCGGCATATGCATCAATTAAGGTATCATCTTGGTCTAGTTCAAGGGCCTTAGAAGCTTCTTCGTACAATACCTCTGTTTGTTCAGGATTTAGTTGTAAGAATGAACGTGCTGAGAGTTTAAAATCAAGCCCCATCAAGCTTTCAAGGATTGAATCTTTTCCAGCGAGGTGGATCATTTTATCACCCCAAACTAAGGGTGTATCACCTGGGTTAACGTTTTGCATAACTGAAACAACTGCTGGTAGTTCTTTTTCAATGCGTTCAAGCAATTCGCGTTTGTGAGGAAGTTTAGCAGAATTAGTAATGAAGGTTAATTGGACTTCCCCAGTTGACCATGATTCCCGAACGGCTAAGGTCTTGACGATACCGCTATTGTGCTTTTCATCATAAACCGGGATTTGCAAGTCTTCGATCATCTTTGTAACGGCGCGAACTGTCTCCATTGTACGGGGCATTTGAACAGCACAAGTCTCCATATCAACAAGGGTATGACTGTTTGGTTGGTAAAGACCGGCTGCCACTTTGCCGTTGACCATCCGCACCTGGAATTGGGCCTTGTTACGGTAACCGTATTCTTCAGGGGCTGCAATAGTTGGGCGAACATCGTAATTACGGTAGCCGTATGGTTGAAACTTTTCGAGACTATCGATGATTACTTGCCGTTTAAACTTTAATTGTTGTTGGTAAGCGAGGTTTTCAAGTTCAAAACCACCAGCGATATCAGCGTACTCATCTCGTGGCGTTACCCGATCCCGACTCTTTTTCCGGATCCGGTGAATTTTAGCTTCAAGGTAGCGCGGGAGAACGCGTGTAACTTCCGCGACCACGACTTCATTTGGCAGGGCACCAGGGACGAAACATACCTTGTGCTTATAGTAGCCGATTCCGTGCCCGTTAACGCCAAGGCGACGAATCGTGAGGGGGAATCGTTTCCCAACCCATACATCAACATCTTGTTCATGTTGTTTAGTTTGTGTCATATTATTTCTCCGTTCTATTAATTCAATGTGTTGACTATTTTAGCACATCTCTAAATACCACTGGACAAATATGTCAGAGATGAAAAATCGCGTAATTAATTTTCGGAATGATAACTTAGCCAAACTTATAGTCAATTATTATGGAAATAGTCAATTAAGTGTGCATATTACTAATAATATGTTTTTTGAACGAGTAAAATATAGTAGAATAACAATGTGAAATGTTGCATAAATAACTTAAAGGAAGTGACACGTTTGAAAATTGCTGCAATTGCCGGGTCAAATGCTAATCATTCATACAACCGGATGTTATTAGAATTTATTGCCCGTCATTTTAGTGATGATGATATTGATGTGATTGATATTCGTCAAGTGCCAATGTTTAATGAAAATTATAAGGGAAAGATTCCTGAGGCTGTTGCTGATATTGATCGTCGTGTTTCAAGCGCCGATGCTGTTATCATTGCCAGCCCAGAATACAACCACTCTGTTACCTCTGCTTTAAAGTGTGTAATTGAATGGCTTTCCTATGAAGTTCATCCATTAGAAAATAAGCCAGTCATGATCATCGGTGCTTCTACCCATGACCAAGGCTCATCCCGTTCTCAAGTTCAATTACGAGATATTTTGATCTCACCAGGTGTTAATGCTTATATTTTCCAAAACGAAGAGTTCTTTATGAGTGATGCCGCTAATATCATTGATAAAGATGGTGACATTACTAACGAAACGACTATTCATTTCTTAGAAAAATGTATGCGTGAATTCAAACACTACGCCAAGGCAATCAATCGTATGGTTGCTGAAAAGAAGGAGGCGAAGAAGTAATGAAAATCCTTGCTTTAGTTGGAACTAATGCCAATTTCTCATATAACCGGATTTTGCTTAAATACATGAAAAAGCACTTCCGTCAAATGGCTGATATTGAAATTGCTGAAATTAGCCAATTGCCACCATTTAGCGTTGATGCCCCTCTTTCTGAACAAACAGAGGTATGGAAGTTAAAGCAAAAAGTTAAGGCTGCAGACGGAGTTATCTTCTCAACTCCTGAATATGACCATGGGATTCCAGCGGCCTTAAAGAGTACAGTAGAATGGCTTTCTTACAAGACTGATGTATTAAAACGCAAGCCAGTTATGGTTGTCGGTGTATCTTATGGACGCCAAGCTTCTGCAAGATCTCAAGTTCAAATGCGGCAGATTCTGGTTTCTCCTGATTGTGATGCTAACCTATTACCAGGAAATGAAGTTCTGATTGGTAATGCTAGTCATTCCTTCTCCAAAGACGGTCGGTTAATTAATGCCGAAGCACGTGATAACCTTGAAAACTGCTTTACCCATTTTGTGGAATACATTCAAATCTTTGAAAATGCAAATAAGGAGGGACTGGATATGTCCGTTAAACAACCAACGATCAGTGAAGCTTACATTAATTTCCCTACTGGTCGGTTGACATTAAAAGAAGTTCAACAAATCTTCAGTACAATCCCATTTGAAATTGACTTAATTGACAGTACTGACCATTTCGCATGGTTCTCTGACAAGCCAAATCGGGAACACGTTCGGAATGTAGCTTCTCTCGGGGAAACTGTTCAAGAATGTCATCCACCGTTGGCTGTTCCGGCTGTTATGAAGATTATTAACAGTTTCCGGAATGGTGAAAAAGACGTTGTTACCCGTCCATTATGGATGAATGGTCACCGTTCATTGATTCAATACTACGCTTTACGTGATGTTAATGGTCATTACCTTGGAACCATCGAATTTACTGGTAGTGTGGAATACATTCTTAACCTCTTCGAAAATGGTGCATGGAGTACTGATGGTAACACTGGTGCATCTAAGCATGAGAATGCTAATGACAACAGTGAAGAAGCTGACAGCGTTGATGCATCAACTGGTGCTTCAGAATCAAGTGATGATGATAACGCCGACAGTGTTAGTGAAGTGGTTGCAACCCCAGCACCAGCAGCAAACGATGATACTGATGCGGACGCTACAACAGGCGTATCAGATGCAGGCAGCGTAGACGCAAATGATGATGAGGCAGATGCGACAACAGGTGCATCCGAGAACTAATTATGAATAATGAATTGATGGCGCAACGGCATGTGATGACTCATCACGCTCTTGGAACTCGCATAAATTTAACGATTTTTGGTAACGAATATTTTTCGTTGTTAAAGAAATCAATGGACCTAATTGACCACTATGAGGATCAATTAACGGTTAACCGTAATGAATCAGAAGTAATGTCGGTAAATCATGGTGCAGGGAAAACCCCGAAAATGGTATCGCCAACGACTTTTGACCTCATTGAACTGGCAGTGAAATATAGTCGTGAAAACTTTGGCTTTAACGCTTTGATCGGCCCGTTAGTAAAACTATGGAAAATCGGTTTTGCGGGAGCACACGTGCCAAGTGATGCTGAGATCAAAGAGCGGTTAAAGTTGATCGACCCTTATAAAGTATTGCTGAACCGAGACGCACGGACGGTATATTTAGAAGAGCCGGGGATGGAATTAGACCTTGGCGGGATTGCAAAAGGCTATATTGCGGACCGTATTCGTGATCTTTGGATTGAAGCCGGCGTTCCCGCGGGAATTATCGACTTAGGGGGAAATCTCTTATTTGTTGGTAAGTCGCCACGGCGGGATGATGGGCAGTGGATCATCGGTGTGCAGGATCCGCAACTGCATCGTGGTGAAAATTTGGCAACTGTCCGTGAGCCGGCTTGTTCGGCAGTTACATCTGGGATTTATGAACGATTTTTGATCAAAAATGGTCGTCGTTATCACCATTTACTAGATCCTCGGACTGGATACCCGTTAGAGACTGATTTGAGCAGCGTGACTGTTTTTACTGATCAATCGGTAATGGGTGAAATTGAGGCCAAGCGACTCTTCTTCAATGGTGAACCAATTACAGGCTGGAAAGCGCGTCCTGGTAACCGTGGCGCTATCTTTATTCATAATGATGAATCAATGGTAAATGTTGGTTTTGAATAAAATTTAATTTCATTTAAGCGTAGGTAAACGAAATGTTTACCTACGCTTTTTTGTGTGCGCCCGGCATGGGTATTAGCTAGGCGGTGAGAGTCCGCTATGGGCCGTAGTAGTCGGAACCATGAGCTGAGGACAAGGGTGTCCACTGTGAGGTTGAATCTGAAGGAAGTCTAAGGCAAAGTACTGCACCGATGAACAAGAAGTAGCTATAAGGCTGGAACTAACTGGATAAGACTGCATGACAAGTTAAAGTCCAACACTACTCGAAGTTACTTTCAGTAAAGCTACCGGTGACATGGTACGAAAGTTAATATCCTTACCCGGGGAGATCTGGCCTACACGTTTCCGACAAGAGGAATAAGTTTAATTTCCACAGAAACAAGCGGTGCAGTGATGTAGCGTTGAGTAAGCCAGAAGTCAGCCGAGGTCATAGTAGTCTGAGTAATCAGATGAAGGACTGAACGACAATAACTTGTAACTTATATCGGAGGTGTAATCAGGTGCGACAATCGCAGAAAACAGAACAACAAGCTGACCGCTTGTCGAGGATAGGTTTGGAAAACCGAAAGTACACAAGGGCGCGTAGTACCGATTATGGTGAAGGTAAAGGTATGAGTGTCACTATCCAAGACTTAGTCTTGGACCGCAATAACCTTAATCAGGCTTATTTGCGAGTTAAGAGAAATAAAGGGGCAGCAGGCATTGACGATATGACAGTCAATGACCTTCTGCCATATCTCAGAGAAAATAAGACGGAATTGATCGCTAGTTTGCGTGAGGGCAAGTATAAACCAGCACCAGTCAAACGGGTAGAAATTCCGAAGCCTAATGGTGGAGTAAGAAAACTCGGAATACCAACAGTGGTGGACCGAATGGTTCAACAAGCTGTGGCCCAAATTCTTACACCTATCTTTGAGCGTGTTTTCTCTGATAATAGTTTTGGCTTCCGCCCTCACCGTGGGGCTCACGACGCTATTGCAAAAGTAGTAGATCTTTATAATCAAGGTTATCGAAGAGTTGTCGACTTAGACCTAAAAGCCTATTTTGATAATGTTAATCATGACTTGATGATTAAGTATCTTCAACAATATATTGATGACCCATGGACACTAAGGCTCATTCGTAAGTTTCTAACTAGCGGAGTCTTAGACCATGGGCTTTTCGCTAAGAGTGAAAAAGGAACCCCACAAGGAGGGCCATTGTCACCAATACTGGCGAATATCTATCTAAATGAGTTGGATAAAGAGTTGACTAGACGTGGTCACCACTTTGTGCGCTATGCGGATGATTGTAACATTTATGTTAAAAGTCAACGAGCCGGAGAACGAGTAATGCGAAGCATTACCCAGTTTCTTGAAAAGCGATTGAAAGTTAAAGTGAACCCAGATAAAACCAAAGTCGGTAGCCCGCTACGGTTAAAGTTTCTTGGCTTTTCGTTGGGTGTAGACCACAATGGAGCCTACGCCCGTCCAGCAAAACAATCGCAACAACGAGTAAAGAAAGCATTGAGGTTATTAACTAAACGTAATCGTGGAATATCTCTGACAAGAATGTTTGAAGAAATTCAGCGAAAAATGCGTGGATGGCTTCAGTACTACTCAATTGGGAAACTAACTGACTTTATTCAACGCCTTGACAAGTGGTTGAGGGCCCGAATAAGACAGTATATCTGGAAGCAATGGAAGAAGCTTAAAACTAAGGTAACTAACTTACAGAAGCTGGGGCTGTCCCAGCGTGATGCATACGTCTTCGCTAGTACCCGCAAGGGCTACTGGCGAACTGCACACAGTAAGACCTTGAGCTATTCTCTAACAAATAGAAAACTGGAACAACTCGGACTTATGAATATGTCCAAGACGCTCCAGTCAATTCAAAGTGATTAAGTTGTCGAACTGCCGTATACGGAACCGTACGTACGGTGGTGTGAGAGGTCGATAATTGAACTAATCAATTATCTCCTACTCGATTTATTACATGATTACTTTTTCATGTAATGGAATGCTTTTTAAAATTCTTTCTCCTTACTCTCGCAATAGTTCTATAGAGATCCGCGAGGCTTGCCGATTGAAAAAGGGGAAAAAAGCATATAATTCAAGATATCAACTAATAAGTGAAGTTGTGTCATATTGTTTAGGAGGGGTAATTGTATGTTATCGAAGAATAATCGAAAGGAACAATTCCGGAAACAAGAGCCGAAAAAGCAACGTTTTGCAATTAAAAAGCTCACTGTCGGAGTTGCTTCAGTCCTTATTGGTTTTACATTCATGGGGATGAATGCTTCTGCTAATACAACTGCGGAAACAAATACCGCGACTGGCGATCAAGCAGTCGAAGAATCACAAAATAGTACTTCTGCTAATCAGACTAGTAACAGTCAAGTGCCATCGACTACTTCAAATTCACAAAGTACTAAATCAAATGATAAACAAGCTGTTTCCGCTGCACCTGCTCAAAAGCATGAAAATGCTGTTTCAGATGCAAGTGGTCAAGCTACTAAGGCTGCAGCCGCAAAGAATGGTGACGCATCGGTAACAACGTCAGCTTCATCTTCTGCTGCTTCAGCAAATTCGGCGAGTGATCAAAGTCAAGCTTTGTCATCAACACCTGATACTGTTTCAGTTAATCCAACTGGGACACCAATGCTTGCTTTTGCAAGATTAAATGAGTTTGAGCCAGCAAGTCAAGGTCAAAGTGAGTCTGGTGTTAGTGATTATGCTGATTTCTTGAGTGCTTTACGCGATTCAAGGGTTGGAACTATCACTTTAAATAATGACATTGACTTTAGTAATGCAAATTTAAAGCACGGTCCTAATAATGGGTTATCCGGAACATATGAACGCCTTAATAATACTGGAATTGCACGTGCCGTAACTATTAATGGTAACGGCCACGAGCTAAAGATGGGAGATCGTTACATTGAATTTACCAGTGCTAATCAAAAAAAGACTGATAGTAATTGGGATATTCAATTAAAGGATCTTACCTTACAAACTACCAGTGGATATGGACCATTCTGGTTTGCTAATACACCAGGTGAAGCGGCTAAAAATACCATTACTTTTAATGGGGTAACTACTACTACTGATTCACATGAAATTATGTGGTATGACGCCGGTGGTGCTTCAACTACTCATGTTAAATTCGAAGGCAATAATACTATCAACAGTACGCTTAATGGTAATACTGCCGCCATCTATGCTTATAGCATTGAAGCAGTAAATGGAAATACGACCTTTAACGTAATTGATAGCTCACCAGCTAATACTGGTACTAATAGATCAGCAATTTTGATTTCAATTGATGCAGCTCATGCGGGTAAAGTCATCGTTGATAAAGGTGCTACATTAACTATTAATGGAGATAATCAAGTTAATGTTCCAGAAATGAATAGTGCTGATTCTTATGGTACGATGGGAATTCGTTTCCAAAACTGGGCTAAAAAAGATCTTGATAAAGCTAAGACCAGTGTTGTTCAAGTTAACGGTAAGTTAAACTTGAATATGGGTAAAGGTGGTTCAATCGCTATTTTAGGATCTTATGTCGATGTACAACCAGGCGGTAATGTTACTATTAATACGCAACAAAATGGTACTAGCACTCTTGCTGGTGACTTAGCTCTAGGTCATAGAGGTACCCACTTTGGTGTAATTGCTGGTGGTATCGAAGCTAGTGATGATTATGCTGGCTTGAGAATTGCTAATGGTGGTAGTTTAAAGATTGTTCGTCCAACCGATGTAAACTCTACTCAGCCTTTAATTTCATATGGTGATGCAGGTTCTTCTGGTGGTAAAACATTTACAGTAAATGTTGAAAATGGAGGTACTCTTGATTTACAAGATGGTGCTACTGATCCACAAACTTGGAGCTTTAATAATACCAGTAGCACGGGGAAGACTAATATGCCGTGGGCTGGTTTGATTACTATGTGGGGAACTAGTGGTACAGATACTATTAAAATTCGCCGTTTGTAAAATTAAGTTAGAAAAAATAAAAAGCCATTTGTGATAGACTTTTGAGTATCCCTAATCAAAAGAAAGGCAATCACAAATGACCTATAAACATCTTACCACACGCGAATTAACTCTCATAGCTGATTTTTGGTATCAAGGCACTAAAGCTTATCGGGCCGCTAAATTACTTCAACGTAGTCAAGAAACCATCTATCGTGTTTATCGTTTCCTCAATAACGGTAAAACCATCGACCAATATCTTCAGACTTATCAGCGTCATAAACGTCGTTGTGGTCGGAAGCAGACCCAACTGCCAACTATCGAGGTTAACTATATCCATGCACAAATCAAGGCTGGTTGGACTCCTGATACTATTATTGGTCGTCATGAACACCCGATTAGTTGCAGTATGCGCACCCTCTATCGCATGTTTGCCCGCAATCAGTATGGCTTTTCCGTTAAACAGCTACCGATGAAAGGAAAACGCCATCCCAATGGCTCGCTAAACTGCCACGTCACTTTGTTAAATCAATTACTTTTGATAATGGGAAAGAATTTGCTGGATGGCGAGAGATAGCCAATAAGTATGATCTTCATACCTATTTTGCGGAAGTCGGTGCTCCCAATCAACGAGGGTTAAACGAAAATAATAACGGCATCTTGCGTCGTGACGGTCTTAGCAAAAAGCTAGATTTTCGCCATTTACCAAACGAACTAGTCACTCAGCTAATGCACCGTCGCAACAATATCCCACGAAAGTCTCTTAATTATCGTACACCACTAGAAGTATTCATGAGTTATGTCACAGAAGAACAGCTTTCAACTTTTTTCTAATTTAAATTGACATTTCGGGATTAATAATCCTAAGTATATTAATTTGCAACGTACTGGCAACCAAACTGGATCATTAATGCGCCTTGAAGGTACTACAAATAATGTTTCAATTAATGGCGATATTAATAATGTTGTTACCCCATTAGCTCAATGGGATGAAGGCGCAAAAAATAATCCTTCATACTATTGGTATATTGAGAATGAAGCTAACCAGAATAACTGGGGTGATTATGCAAATCGCTTTGTACAAAGTGGAAAGAATCCTGAGCCCACTGCAAATGCCGGAGTTACTACATTTATGCATTCAAGCGGTAGTGTACAGATGGCTCCTAACCAGGCAGGAACTAATTCATCCAAGTTTAGCAATGGAGAAGTTGCCCAAACTCTAAATGAAGCTATAAATTATCAAGCTCCATATTTGAATCAATTCTTAAATCACTTTAGTTGGTGGGCACCACAAAGAATTGCCATGGGAAGCGGTTTAGAGAATGTAGTAACACCAACTGATTCAGAAAAGTATCAACCGATAGTTCAAACTATTGATGGTAATACTAACCAAACTTTAAGTGATTTAACTGCTAAAGGCGGGATCAAAGGTTTACTTTCTAGCGATGGTACTGTAACTACTGATCTTTCTTCTGTTAAGAACGTAAGCTGGTATGATGCAACTACTGATACTGATGCTACTGAGTGGAAGAGCGTAATGGGTGATGAAGCAGTACCAACTAACCCAACTGGTAATCTTAAGACCACTGATAAATCAGCTTGGGCAAAAGTAACCTATACTGATGGTTCAGTTGACTTTGCTAATATTCCATTGAATATTACTGAACCAATGGCAAATCTTTACACTCCATCATATAAGCCAGTAAATGTTGAACAAGGCCAAACTGCGACTGTTGACCCATCATTTACTGATCAAGATGGTAAGGGTACTACTGCTCCAACTGGAACCACATTTACGACTGGTACTGATACACCAAACTGGGCTACTATTGATCCATCAACAGGTACTGTAACTGTTAAACCACGTACTGATGTAACTCCAGGTGCTTACAATGTTCCAGTAACGGTAACTTACCCAGATAAGAGTACTGATGAAACGACCGTGCCAGTAATTGTTACTAAGCCTGGTCAAACAGTAACTTGGGGTGATAATGGTGCTGTTGTATTAACTACTGATGCTTCAAACACTAAGGCTCACGAAACTTCAGACAACTCACAAGTTGTACCCGTTTCTGATGTAACTGTAACTGCTCAAGGTTACAAGTTAGTAGATGGCAAGCTTGAAACTACTGCTACTCCAATTACTGTTGATCCATCAAACGTTAGCTGGAAGACAGCTCCAAACACTAACGTTGATGAAGCAACTGCAGCTGGTAAGACTATTACTGGCAACGAAATTAACGTAGACTTGACTGGCAATGCTGACGCTCAAGCAATCCTTGGTCCAAAGAATGGTGTTGTAACTACTAACCCATTCACTATTGATGCTAAGGGTGCTGGTGCTAAGAATGTCACTGCTCCAGTTGATATTAAACTTGGCTCAGACTTGACTAGTGAACAATTTGGTCAATTAGTAGATAACAACATCCCGACTGATGAAATTGCTACTACTACTTGGGCAACTAAGCCAGATGCAAATGGTCAAGGCGGCGTAATTAAGATCACCTTCACTGATAAGGATGCTAATGGTAATCCAACTTACTTGAACATTAACATTCCAGCAAGTTTAATCAAGGTAACTACTGATGCAGAAACCAATACCCCACAAGGTCAAGATGTTTCAACTAAGGTCGGCGAAGTTCCTGATGCAGAAAAAGGTATCAAGAATCCTGGTAGTTTACCAAGCGGCACAACTTACACTTGGCAAGACACTCCAGATACCACTAAACCAGGTAAGAAACCAGCAGTTGTTGTCGTAACTTACCCAGATGGTTCTAAAGATACAGTTTCAACTAATGTGTTAAGCAACAATTTTTGTGCATTGTTTGTTGCGACTACTACTCCCTAATAGATATAAGGTTTATAGCCTTATATAGTAGGTATCATAAAATAGCTGAACATTGTTTAGATAAATTTGTCAAACGGTAGAATGATAATGCTTATAAGAAACCCCCGAATACTTAACTTTAAGCATTAGTAGCAATATCTCCCCCAGATAACTTAAAAGTCTTATTGTCTACGCCAACAGCAATAAGCAGATAACAGTTTAGTTTTATCATATAAGTGTATTTGCTACTAAAAGTTTTTTACTGTTCATGACAATTGTGCTGAACAATGATTCAACAGTACACTTAGTACTAGCGATACCTCAAAAGTCGGCACAGAAATTACAACAGTATGGTAAATGTGCTAGCCTACTGTTGTAAGCCGCTTGGTGGTAGGTTTTAAATGTTGAATGGTGGACTTATCATCAAAGTTAGTTGTGCGTAAACTAACCAAAAAAGGATTTTCAGAAGTGAAAATCCTTTTTTGTTTTAAACAAAAATTCAATTGATAAATTAGGAAAAGTGTAATAAGATAATTGCAGAATAGAAAACACGAATGCATTTCAAGTAGGTTGTTCAGAGAAGCAGCGGGTGGTGGGAGCTGTCGACCGAAACTCCGGTGCAAAAATATGTGGGCAGGTAATTCTGCACGGATAGTAGCCGTTATCTACTTCGAAGGGTGACTAAAGATAGTCAAACTTGGGTGGTACCGCGGAACTAGAGCCATTTCGTCCCAAAATATAAAGGATGGAATGGCTCTTTTTTATATAATTAGGAGGAAATACGATGTTAGATATTAAAAAGATTCGTCAAGAACCTGATTTTTATAAGGAAAAGTTAGCTACGCGTGGTGTAAAACCAGAAGAAATTGATGAAGTTATTGCGTTAGATAAAAAGCGGCGGGAATTGCTCCAACAAACTGAAACAATGAAGGCGCAACGTAATGAAGCATCAAAGAAGATTGGAGAAGCTAAGCGTAATGGTGAATCCGCCGATGCTGCCATTAAGGAAACTCGTGAACTTGGTGATAAGATCAAGGAATTGGATACTGAAGTTGAAGCAAATGATGCTGAACTTCATGATAAGATGGCTCATCTTCCGAATGTTCCACATGATGGTGTTCCAGTTAGCTTAACGGAAGACGGTGCCGTTGAATTACGGAAAGTCGGTAAGGTGCGGGACTTTGATTTTGAACCTAAGCATCACTGGGATATCGGTGAAAACCTTGGTATTTTAGACTTTGATCGCGCTGGTAAGGTTTCTGGTGCGCGTTTTGTCTACTACTTAGGTCTTGGTGCTCAGCTTGAACGGGCAGTTTATAACTTCATGCTTGATGAACACATGAAGGAAGGATATACCGAAGTCTTACCACCATATATCGTCAATGCTGATTCAATGTATGGTACTGGTCAATTCCCTAAGTTCAAAGAAGGAGTTTACCAGGTTAACGGTGAGGATATGACATTGATCCCAACTGCTGAAGTTCCATTGACTAATTACTACCGTGGCGAAGTTATCCCAACTGAAGAATTACCGGTTTATGTTACTGCTTTAACACCATCATTCCGTTCTGAAGCGGGAGCAGCGGGTCGTGATACCCGAGGATTGATCCGGATGCACCAATTTAACAAGGTAGAAATGGTTAAGTACACTAAACCAGAGAACTCATGGGATGAACTTGAAAAGATGACGGCTAACGCTGAAAACATCTTGAAGAAGTTAAACTTGCCATACCATGTTATTACCTTAACTACTGGTGACATGAGCTTTACGGCATCTGAAACCCATGACCTTGAATTGTGGATGCCAGCACAAAATAAGTATCGTGAAGTTTCGAGTTGTTCAAACTGCTTGGACTTCCAGGCACGGCGGATGCACACACAATACCGGGATGAAAATGGTAAGTTACAATATGTTCACACACTTAACGGTTCTGGTTTAGCCGTTGGTCGGACAGTTGCAGCTATCTTGGAAAACTATCAAAACGCTGATGGTTCTGTAACAATTCCAGAAGTATTGGTACCATACATGCATGGTGTTACTAAGATTACTAAGGAAAATGCGGTTCCTTTCCGTAATAAAGTTAATAAATAAGATATATAGAAGACAGCTTTTAAAAAAGAAGTTCGGATTGCTAAATCTGAGCTTCTTTTTTGATTAAAAAAATCTAAGAAAAAGTGAAAAATAAATAAATTATACTTAATAAAATTAACTTATCGTTGGTTGTTAGCTTTAAAAATCATTGTTTAAAACGCTGACATCTTGGATAAACACAAACTTTAATGAAGAATATTTATTTTATTTTCTGGCGATGATAAAGTAGTATCAACGTTAAAATTTGATTAAAAAGGAGTCGGTGCAGATGCATAGCAGCAAGATAAAAAATATGATCATCACCATTGTTGCAGTTCTTGGAATTGTAGTGGGGTGGCAAATGGTCGAACCTCAGCAGGTATCTGCTGCCGAACCGACTTATACGTTTGCAACTAATAACACCTTTGAACCCTTTGAAATTCAAGATAGTAAAGGTGGGTACTCAGGAAAGAATCCTGGGATTGAAATTGAAATACTTAAGAAAATTGCTAAGCATGAGCATTTTAAGTATGAACTGAAGCCAATGAGTTTTAATGGTGACTTACAAGCTCTTGAAGCAGGACAAGTTGATGCAGTAATTGCTGGAATGAGCGTTACTGATGAACGAAAAGAAAAGTATGATTTTTCAACACCTTACTATACTAGCGGGGTTGTTATGGCTGTTGCAAAAGATAGCAATATTAAGTCGATGAGCCAATTAAAAGGCAAAACAGTTTCGGCTAAGTCAGGAACGAGTGCGGCATTATTTTTGAAGAACAACCAAAAGAAATATGGTTACAAAATTCGCTACTTTGATTCCTCAAATACGATGTGGAATGATGTGAAAACTGGGAACACAGTAGCTACTTTTGATGATGGTCCTGTTCTTGAATACGGAATTAAAGAAGGTGTCCCACTTAAGATTGTGACAAAGAAGCCAATTGATGCACAACCAGTTGCTGTTGGATACCAAAAGGGCAAGAACTTAGAATTACAGAAAAAGATGAATGATGGGATTAAGTGGCTAAAAGATACTGGCCAAATGGATCAAATCATTGATAAGTATACTAAGAGTGACAAAACGACGAAGGGCAGCGCGACTGATCGGACAATTTTGGGATTAATCCGCGCCAATTATCCAGCCTTGCTTCGTGGATTATGGATGACAATTGAATTAACCGTTGTCGGCATTATTTTTGCGATGATTTTTGGAGTAATTCTAGGTGTATTAGGTATTGCACAAAACAAATTTGCCAATGCTGTTTCTAGTACCCTGATTTATATCTTCCGTGGTATTCCAATGATTGTTTTAGCCTTCTTTATTTACATGGGGATTCCAAATGTTATTGGCCATAAAGTTCCGTTATTCTTAGCAGGAATCTTAACGCTGACTTTTAACGAAGGGGCCTATATTGGAGCCATTGTTAAAGGTGGATTTGAATCCGTTAATATTGGACAGTGGGAAGCAGCACGGAGCTTAGGGTTGCCATATAGCAAAGCCTTGATTAAAGTTATTGCTCCTCAAGGATTTAAGTTAATGATTCCTTCGTTAGTTAACCAGTTTATTATTACCTTGAAAGACACCTCAATTCTTTCCGCAATTGGTGTAATGGAACTTACGCAAACGGGGACTGTTATCATTTCCCAGAACATGGAAGGATTTAAGATGTGGTTAATCATTGGAACGATGTATATCATTATCATTACCCTGTTGACTTGGTTATCAAACTACGTACAAAAGAGGATGGGTTAATATGGATAAAAACTATAAAGTACAAGTAAAAAATCTGCACAAAAGTTATGGAAGTAATGAAGTGCTGAAAGGTATTAGCTTGGACGTAAAACCCAATGAGGTGGTTTGCATGATTGGACCATCAGGATCGGGTAAAAGTACCTTTCTTCGTTGCATTAATAAGCTTGAAGAACCAAATAGCGGCCATATTTATATTGATGGTTACGATATTGCTGATCCGCAAGTAAATATTAATAAGGTTCGGGAAAATATCGGGATGGTTTTTCAGCACTTTAATCTCTTTCCAAATATGAATGTTTTGGAGAATATCACTTTGGCACCTGTTCAACTTGGCAAGATGACCAAGGAAGAGGCAGAAAAGGACGCGATGCACTATCTTGACTTAGTTGGGCTAGCTGATAAAGCAGGGGCAGATCCAACTAAGCTGTCTGGAGGGCAAAAGCAACGGGTAGCCATCGCCCGTGCCCTTGCAATGAAACCGGATGTAATGCTCTTTGATGAACCAACGAGTGCCCTTGACCCTGAAATGGTAGGGGATGTTTTGGAAGTAATGAAACGGTTAGCGCAAGAGGGAATGACCATGATCGTGGTAACTCACGAAATGGGATTTGCTAAGCAGGTTGCCGATCGGGTGGTCTTCTTCCATAATGGTGATATTCGGGAACAAGGCACTCCAGAAGAGATTTTTGATCATCCACAACATCCAGATACGAAGAATTTCTTGGATAAAGTGCTAAATATTTAATTATCGCCTGACTTTTAGTAATTTAAATTTGACAAAGTTAGGATAATCATTATAATAATGAGTAACTTTTAATAATTGGTTGACAGAGAATCTAGCATTTGCTGAAAGCTGGATCCAATTAAATGGCATGAGCGTTTGAAATGGAGTGGTTTCCTTATCAACCGAGAGGTAGTTCGCAAATGTGAGCTATAAAGATGGGTGGAACCGCGTTAAAAAACGTCCCTGGTAGATGATTACCAGGGACGTTTTTATTTGTTTAAGAAAACGTTTTTGTTATTAACTAAATTTTTAAGGAGGCATATTATGGACGAAAAACAACAACAGAAGTTAGAACGATCGCTTAAAAGTCGTCATGTGACGATGATTGCTATTGGTGGAGCTATTGGGACCGGTCTTTTTCTTGGATCAGGAACAGCCATTCACCAAGCAGGTCCTTCAATCATTCTTTCATACCTGATCGTCGGTATCTTTTGCTTCTTTATGATGCGGGCGTTAGGGGAACTTATTTTAGCTGATACTTCAAAACATTCATTTATTGATTCGGTTAAGGAATATCTTGGTGACCGAATGGAATTTGTTGCTGGATGGATGTACTGGGCATGTTGGCTAACATTAGCAATGGCAGATCTTACTGCTACTGGTATTTACTTAAAATATTGGTTCCCTAATTTACCACAATGGGTTGGTCCATTAATTATTGTTATTTTATTGATGTTAGTAAACATGGTAAACGTTGGGCTGTTTGGTGAACTAGAAAGTTGGTTCTCCATGATTAAGGTGATTGCAATTTTAGCCTTAATAGCAGTTGGCGCGGTCTTACTTGTGATGCATGGTCATGTTGAAGGGCGGCCGGTAACCCTTTCAAACTTAGTTAACCAGGGTGGCTTTTTCCCTACTGGTCCGAT
Organism: Limosilactobacillus reuteri subsp. reuteri; assembly: GCF_000016825.1. Classification (NCBI taxonomy): domain Bacteria; kingdom Bacillati; phylum Bacillota; class Bacilli; order Lactobacillales; family Lactobacillaceae; genus Limosilactobacillus; species Limosilactobacillus reuteri. The sequence continues at coordinate 126,419 of NC_009513.1, forward strand.
GGGCTTCTTAATGTCTTTCCAAATGGTAGTCTTTGCCTTTGTGGGAATTGAAATGGTCGGTTTGACAGCTGGAGAAACTAAGAATCCAGATAAAGATATTCCAAAAGCGATTAATACCTTACCAGTCCGCATTGGTTTGTTCTATATCGGATCAATGATTGCGATGATGTCAATTTATCCATGGTTCCATATTAAGACTACCTCTAGCCCGTTTGTTCAAGTGTTTGCAGCAATCGGTGTTCCAGGAGCAGCTGCGATTTTAAACTTTGTGGTTTTGACGGCTGCAATGTCTGCGACTAACAGTGCGATCTTTAGTACTAGTCGTTCCCTCTACTCATTAGCTCGAAGCGGGAACGCACCAAAACGTTTTGGTGAATTAAGCGCGAAGGCAGTTCCTAATCATGCATTAACTTTCTCTTCATTGATTCTTTTTATCACAGTTATCTTGAATTATATTATGCCAGCGGGAATATTCGATGTAATTGCTGGAATTTCAACAATTACCTTTATTTTTACGTGGATCATTATTTTGGTTGCACATATTAAGTTCCGGCGGCAGAATCCAAAGGGAGTTACGAATTTCAGAATGCCAGGATATCCGATTACTAGTTGGTTAACAATTATTTTCTTCTTGGCAGTTCTAGTAATTTTACTCTTTATTGATTCAACACGAGTTCCATTAATCCTTTCAATCGTTATTTTTGCATTGCTTGCTTATGGTTATGGATTTTTGAAGAAGAAAAATTAAAAACTTGGCAGAGGCTCGAAAATTTTGAGTCTCTTTTCTTTTGCATTTGATAATGAATAGTTTAAGAGAGAGCTAAAAAGTAATAGAAAAGTTGGTTTTGTTTAATAGTTGGAGGGGATCTAAATCCCGTTGTGACGCGGTTTAATTGTCTTTTTGTTGGGGAGGGATTATACTGAAAGTGTGGAAAGATAGAAGGCCGAATTTAACAAACATCTTCTCATAATAAAACTACTTTGAAGTACGTTAATTAGACTTTTTGCATGAAAATACCAACACCCCACTCCACATGAAACGCTTTAGTTTCCGTAAAAAGTATGTTAGCTAAAAGTAATTAGTGGCCATATCTACAACGAACCTATAATGATAAGCTTAAGTTCCTCGTATTAAACAGATAGATAAGTTACCAAAAATTAAAAATAATAATGCTCGGCCTTTCTTCCCACTTCTTCATGGTTGAGAAGCTCGGAATGTTATATCGATAAACGTTCCGGGCTTCTGCCAGTTTAAACCCTAAAGATTTCGTATTATTTCCTGGGAAATACGAAAGTTAGTGAAACTGTAAATTACTTCTCTAAATATTTGAACATTTGCTCAATTGATTTTAATTGAGTATAATAGAAAACCTTGGCAGGGGCGACGGAAAGACACATAGCAAAGACGATTTGCCACGTGTAACTTTCCGTTTCTTTTTGTTAACATATGACAGCGTTTTCATAAGTTCTAAAAAAACTTTGTGAAATTTCCGGAAGTTGAAAAGTTAATAAAATGAGCGAATTGTAAAATTATAATTTAAAAAATGATAAAAATTCACAAATTGTCTACAAAACAGCGCTTTACAGGAAGCAAATTTAAAGATATTCTTAAATAGTTAACTCGCCACAATTGCAATTATAGTATCTTAATTTGGAACGGCTGTTAACGAATATTCTATTTAAGGAGGGTACACAGCCATGTCTATGTATCTTATTATCAACATTATTGGGTTGATTGTCTTTCTTGGAATTGGATGGCTTTTCTCCAAGAATCGAAAGGAAATCAACTGGAAGACTGTAGGAGTCATGGTAGTATTGAACTTACTTTTAGCATGGTTCCTTGTAAGTTCAGCAGCTGGTCGTGCTGGGGTTAAAGCGGCCGCTGATGGTTTTGCTTGGATTGTTAACGTCTCTGCAAAAGGAACTGTGTTTGCATTAGGTGATTGGTACACACCAAAGAACCTTAACTTCATTTGTTCTGCATTGATGCCAATCCTTATGATTGTTCCATTGTTCGATATCTTAAACTACATTGGTGTATTGCCATGGATTATTAAGTGGATCGGACGTGGACTTTCATTCATTACTGGTGAACCTAAGTTTGAATCATTCTTTGCTGTAGAAATGATGTTCTTAGGTAACACTGAAGTTTTGGCTGTTTCTGGTATGCAATTACGTGCCATGAATAAGGAACGTAATTTGACAATTGCCATGATGTCAATGTCTTGTGTTACTGCTTCAATTCTTGGTGCATATATTGAAATGATGCCAGGACAATATATTCTGACTGCTGTTCCAATTAACATTATTAACTCATTGATTGCTGTAAGTATGTTAAACCCTGTTAAGGTTCCGGCTGAAGATGACACCATCGAAAAGGTTGGTGCGGAAGTTGACTCTGATAAGCGCGAACCATTCTTCAGTTTCTTGGGCGACTCAATTTTAGGTGCTGGTAAGTTAATCCTTATCATCATTGCTAACGTTGTTGCCTTCGTTGCTTTGGCAGCCTTGATCGATGCTATCTTAGCATTGTTCTGGAAGGACCTTTCACTTGAAAGTATCTTAGGGGTTATCATGTTCCCATTCTCATGGTTACTTGGTTTACCTGTTCACCAAGCATGGATGCTTTCCCAAGATATGGGTATGAAGTTGATTACTAACGAATTCGTTGTTATGGGTAAGGTTACTGGTGAAATCAACAGTTACGCACCTCACTTGCGGGCTGTCTTGACTGTCTTCGTAACTTCATTTGCCAACTTCGGTACTTTAGGTATGATTATTGGTGCCTTCAAAGGATTAGTTGACAAAGAAAACAACGATTACATTGCTTCAAACATTGGTTACTTAATGCTTTCTGGTATTTTGGTTTCATTATTATCAGCCGCATTTGTTGGTCTCTTTGTTTGGTAGAAATGGAAAAGCAGCTGGGAAGGCTGCTTTTTTCAACATTAAATCCGAAAACGCTTGCATGATAAAAAGGAGATAAAATTATGACTACAAAGATTATTATGGATACTGACCCAGGTATTGATGACGCAGCTGCTTTAACGATGGCTATTAATGACCCATCATTAGATTTGAAATTGGTTACAACAGTTGCTGGTAATGTTACAGTTGATAAAACCACTGCCAACGCTTTGAAGATTATTCACTTCTTCGGTAAGGATATTCCAGTTGCAGCAGGTGCCAAGCAACCATTGATTAAGCCTTTTGAAGATGCTGCCCGAATTCATGGTGAATCAGGAATGCCTGGTTATGACTTTGGTGACGATTATGGTAAGCCTCTTGATAAGACTGCTGTTGAAGCACTTCATGACGCAATCATGGCTGAAGATGAAGTCATCTTGGTTCCAACTGGTTCATACACTAACATTGCATTACTCTTTAGCGAATACCCAGAAGTAAAGAGTCACATTAAGCAAATCGTTGCGATGGGTGGTTCATTCTCTGGCGGTAACATGACCAGTGTAGCTGAATTTAACGTCTTCACTGATCCGGATGCTGCTAAGATTATGTACAATGCGGGTGTTCCAATTGTAACTGTTGGATTGGATGTTACCTTAAAGGCGCTCTTAACTGCGGATACGATTGAAAAACTTGGTAGTCTTAATAAGACTGGTGAAATGCTACATGGATTAATCACGCACTATAATGATGGTAGTGATCAAGGGCGTCCAATGCACGATGTTAATACTATCTTCTACCTTCTTCATCCAGAAGCATTTACTACGAAGGACATGTGGGTTGATGTTCAAACAGACGGTCCAGCAATCGGTGCTACTGTTGGTGACATTCGCGCTGCTTACCATGATGGCAAGACCAACGCAAAAGTTTGTTTAGATATTGATGCTGAATACTTCAATAAGTGGTTCTTAGAAGAAGTAAGCAAAATGAAATAAGATACTAAGAGCTGAGAGTTTGCTTTCGGCTCTTTTTATTACTTTCTAGTGTAAGCGCTTCACGATATAATAGTAATAGTTAAAGTAAGGAGGAAATACCAAATGAAGAATATAATGATTGCCGGCGCTGGCGTATTAGGTAGTCAGATTGCATATCAAACGGCTTTATCCGGCTTTAATGTCAGCGTATATAATCACCATATTGATACCGCTGAGCGACGGATTAAGGCGCTGAAAAGTGATTATGAACGTGACTTGCATTTGACTGATAAGGAATTTCAACAGGGCCTTAATAATATTAAAGTGATTACTGATGATGTTGCGACCGCGGTTAAAGATGCTGATTTAATGATTGAAGCATTACCAGAATCGTTAGAGTTAAAGGAGCAGTTTTACGAAGAGGTTTCAGAATTAGCCCCTGAAAAAACAATCTTTGCTAGCAACTCCTCTACATTTATCCCTAGCCAACTAGCTCCTTATACTGATCGGCCAGAAAAATTTCTTAATATGCACTTTGCTAACCAAATTTGGAAATTTAATGTGGTCGAAATTATGGGCACCTCCCAAACAAGTCCAGAGGTGATTGAAGAAGCTACAAAGTTTGCCCGGGAAATAAAGATGGTTCCTGTTATCCTTAATAAAGAACAACACGGTTATATTCTGAATTCCCTTTTGATTCCGTTACTTGCATCTGGTCTTAGTTTATGGGCTAAAGGAGTTGCTGATCCAGCGATGATTGATAAGGATTGGATGATTTCGACAGGTGCACCAATGGGACCATTTGGTATTTTAGATATGGTTGGTTTACGGACAGCAGCGCAAATCGAACGGAATGCCTATGCCCAGACTAAGGATGAAAGTCATAAGGAAATTGCCGATAAGATGGAACAGATGATTCAAGAAGGGCACGAAGGAAAAGAATCGGGACAAGGATTTTATAATTATCCGAATCCAGCCTTCATGGATCCAGATTTTCTGAAGCATTAAGATTAAGTATTGAAAACGTTAGGAAAGGGAGCAAGATAAGAGTCGCTCGTGACTGTTATCTCACTCCCTTATTTTGCGCTCCAATTTTCACGTAATCCGGTTGCAACAATGGCAAAATTACGGTACAGTAGTAGAGAACGTGAAACAAAAAATGTTTCACGAAAGGAGACCTAATAAATGAATCCTGAACAATTTCAACAAGCATTAGCTGATCATGGTATTACCTTATCAGCAGAACAAATGCAACAATTTGCTGACTATTACCAATTATTAGTTGAAACTAATGAACATGTAAATTTGACACGGATTACTGAAAAGAATGAAGTGTATTTAAAACATTTTTATGACTCAATTACAGGAGCGTTTGCTGAACCACGCTTAGAGAGTGAAGACCTGACATTATGTGATATCGGTGCTGGGGCCGGCTTTCCTTCCTTACCGTTGAAGATCGCTTTTCCACAGTTAAAGGTAACGATTGTCGATTCGTTAAATAAGCGGATTGCTTTTCTTGAAGACTTAGTTGCCAAGCTCGGGTTAACCGGTGTTACATTGATTCATGATCGGGCAGAGACTTTTAGTGCTAAGACCAGTCCATATCGGGAGAAATTCGATATTGTTACCGCCCGCGCAGTTGCCCGCCTATCGGTTTTGAGCGAATTATGCTTGCCAGCTGCTAAAGTTGGTGGGGAATTTATTGCTTATAAGGCAAGTGCTGCTCCCGAAGAACTCCAACAAGGTGGAACAGCAATCAAACAGCTTGGTGGAAAAGTTCAAAAAACGGTGACATTGACTTTACCGGGAACTGATGAAGAACGCAATATTATTGTTATTGATAAGATAAAGGCGACCCCTAAGAAATATCCACGTCGTCCTGGCTTACCAAGTAAAAAACCAATTCAATAAGATAAGGAGTTGAAAGTATGGCTTTTTCATTATTTGGTATTGGAAAAAATAATTCTGATAATACAAAAAATAAGGTCGTAGAAGTAAAAATTGATCAAATCATTCCTAACCGCTATCAGCCGCGAAAGGTTTTTGATCAAGACGGTATTCGTGAATTAGCACAGACAATTGATGAACACGGGTTGTTACAACCAATTGTTTTGCGTGAATACGAACCAACAAAATATGAAATTATTGCTGGGGAACGTCGATACCGGGCGATGAAGCTTTTGAAGTGGGAAAAAGCACCAGCAATAATCGAAAAGATGAGTGATCAAGAAACTGCATCGCTTGCCCTCATTGAAAATCTGCAACGGTCGCAATTGAGTTCAGTAGAAGAAGCGCAGGCTTACCGGCAATTAATGGACTTAAACCATCTTACGCAGTCACAATTAGCAAAGGGAATGGGAAAGAGTCAGTCCTTTGTTGCCAATAAATTACGGTTACTTCGCCTGATTACTCCTGTCCAAACGGCTATTTTAGATCACCGGATTACGGAACGTCATGGTCGAGCATTGTTAGATTTAGATGAAAAGCAACAACGTGATATGTTAATGCGGATTGTTAATGAACGGTTAACAGTTCGGCAGACGGAAGATGAAGTTGCTCGTTTGCTAGGACGTCCTTTACCTTCAGAAATTGCAGAATTAAAAGCAGCTGCTAAGCGCAAAGAACTGGCATCTATTGAAGATCATACTGAAGAAACAGCAGACGTTGAAGAAGTATCAGTAGAGAAACCGGCCGAAAAGAAGCGGGCTCCTAAACGAAAGACAGCTAAGAAGTCCCAAAGTAAAAAAACTCAGCAGGTTAATGATGCGCGTTTAGCTTTAAATACGATAAAAAAATCAATTAAGCTGGCGACAAATGAAGGCTTTGAAATAAAAATGCATGAGGAAGAAAACGGTGATACTTATCAATTAACAATTGAGATTCCGAAGAAACAGTAGGGAGGCCAAAAAATGGGTTCTGTAATTGCCCTTGCAAATCAAAAAGGCGGTGTTGGTAAAACAACAACGAGTGTTAATTTGGGTGCATGCTTAGCTGAGACTGGCCAGCGCGTCTTATTAATTGATCTTGATCCTCAAGGAAATGCAACTAGTGGTTTGGGCGTTGAAAAACAGAATATTAAGCAAAGTATTTATGATGTTTTAATTAATGAAGTGCCATTAGAGGATGTTATTCAAAAGACAAGTCACGAGGGAGTTGACATTGCTCCCACAACAATTGCCTTATCTGGGGCTGAAGTAGAATTAACTAATTTAATGGCCCGGGAAACACGGCTGAAGGATTCTTTTGGGGAAATTCGTCAAAAATATGATTTTATTTTAATCGATTGTCCACCATCCCTGGGGCTCCTGACGATTAATGCATTTACTGCTTGTGACTCAATTCTGATTCCTGTCCAAAGTGAATATTATGCATTGGAAGGTTTAAGTCAGCTTTTAAATACCATCAAGCTTGTTCGTAAACACTTCAATCCGCAACTTAAGATTGAAGGGGTTCTTTTGACAATGTTTGACCGGCGCACAAATCTTGGACAACAGGTAAATTCTGAGGTCAAAAAGTTTTTTGGTGACCAGGTTTATGATACGATTATCCCTCGTAATGTCCGTTTATCAGAGGCACCAAGTCACGGCTTAGCAATTATTGATTATGATAAAAATTCAACGGGGGCACACGTCTACCAACAATTAGCAAAGGAAGTGTTGGCTAACCATGGCAAAGAATAAAAAAGGTGGGCTTGGTCGAGGTATTGAGGCCCTCTTTGCGGAAAATGAAGTAACTGAGCTTGCGGATGAAACGGTTCAAGATATCAAGTTATCGTTAATTCATCCTAATCCCTATCAACCACGGCGAACGTTTGATAAAGAGGCGTTGGCAGAGTTAGCTTCATCGATTGAAAAATCAGGGGTGTTTCAACCAATTATTCTGCGGCAAACGGATCCAAAAATTAACCGTTATGAGCTAATCGCTGGGGAGCGGCGGTTTAGAGCTTCTAAGATCGCCAAACAGAAAACTATCCCAGCAATTGTGCGTAAGATGAGCGATGACCAGATGATGGAAATCGCGGTTCTCGAAAATCTTCAACGTGAAGACCTTACACCACTTGAAGAAGCGCAAGCCTATCAGATGTTAATGGATAAATTATCATTAACGCAGGCACAGGTGGCAAGCAGATTAGGAAAGAGTCGGCCTTATATCGCCAATTACTTGCGGTTACTAGGTTTGCCAAAAGTGATCAAAGAGTTTCTTAATACCGGTAAACTTTCTATGGGACAGGCACGAACAATTCTCGGTTTAAAAGATAAGTCAAAACTTGTTCCGCTTGCCCAACGAGCTGTCGGACAAAATCTTACAGTGCGACAATTGGAAGAGATTGTAACGCAGACTAATGGAACGGCCAAAAAGAAAGAAGAACGGCGGACGCAACGAAAACCAATCTATATTCGAGAAGCTGAATCACAGTTGCAGAGTAAATTTGGTACAAAAGTCGCTGTTGCGCAAAGTCGGAAAAAGGGCGCAGGAAAGATCGAAATACCTTATACATCGAATGAAGACTTTACTCGAATTCTTGAATTATTAAATATAAGCTTAGATTAAGGAGGAATAACTCATGGCAGCATATGATAAAGGTGACATTGTAATGATGAAAAAGGCTCACCCATGTGGAACTAACCGCTGGAAGATTACGCGAGTGGGTGCAGATATTAAAATTGAATGCCAAGGCTGTGGTCATATTGTCATGATGACCCGTCAGAAATTTGATAAGGGATTAAAAAAGGTTATCGAAAAAGCTAATCAAGCTGATTAATATTTTTAATGATTGATGATCACAAATAACTAATTGTAGATTAAAATAATAAATGATTAATTGAAAGGGAAAGTGAACAATTTATGTCATTAACTGCAGGAATCGTTGGTTTGCCAAACGTTGGTAAGTCAACACTTTTTAACGCAATTACTAAAGCTGGTGCCGAAATGGCTAACTACCCATTCGCAACAATTGACCCCAATGTGGGGATGGTTGAAGTTCCAGATAGTCGACTTGACCGGATCCAGGAATTAATTCCAGCGAAGAAGATCGTCCCAACTACCTTTGAATTTACCGATATTGCTGGAATTGTTAAGGGTGCTAGTAAAGGTGAAGGACTAGGAAACAAGTTCTTGGAAAATATTCGTCAAACAGACGCAATTGTTCATGTTGTGCGGGCATTTGATGATAATGATATTACTAGTGTTTCTGGTAAAGTGGACCCAATTGAAGATATCGATACTATCAACTTGGAATTAGTAATGGCGGACTTAGATGCTGTTAATAAGCGCTTGGCAAAAGTACAGCGGGCTGCTAAGGGTCGTGATAAGGATGCTTTGGCAGAATTAGAAGTGCTCAATAAGATTAAGCCAGTTCTTGAAGATGGCAAGAGTGTTCGCTCAATTGACTTTAGTGATGATGAACAAAAGATTGTCAAAGGGCTGTTCTTATTAACAAGTAAACCAGTCTTATACGTTGCTAACATTGCTGAAGAAGATATGGCAGATCCAGATAGCAACAAATACATGGATGCAATTAAAGAACATGTAAAAGATGACGGAGAAGTTATTGGCGTTGCAGCAGCTGCTGAAGAACAAATTGCCGAAATGGATGAAGCAGATAAAGCGGATTTCCTTGAAATGGAAGGCGTTACTGAACCGGGGTTGAACCGGTTAATTCGGGCAGCCTACAAGCTCTTAGGTCTTGAAACATTCTTTACTGCTGGTGGTCCTGAAACGCGGGCCTGGACTTACAAGAAGGGTACAAAGGCTCCACAAGCAGCAGGAATTATTCACTCTGATTTCGAACGAGGATTTATCCGAGCAGAAGTAATGAGCTTTGAAGATCTTGATGAATTAGGTTCTGAATCAGCAGTAAAGGAAGCGGGGAAGCTCCGTCTTGAAGGAAAAGATTATGTAATGCAAGATGGGGATATTGTTGAATTCCGGTTCAACGTTTAAACCTCTGAAGCTAAGAGAGGAGTAGTTTTATAGTGAGTGAAGAACAACCACGGAATGCACAAGCTGGTCAACGTCAAAAACAATTAGAAAAAGAACGGCGGCAAGCGAATGGAAATGCTTTTAGCAACTATGATCTAACACGAAAAAATGAAGATTTTATGTATCAATTAAATAAACAGTTGGATCGTCTCGGTGTTCCTTCAGATAAGAAAGACTCGATGCTAAAGGAAACCATTGATAAATTGCTAGCAGGACAAAAGAAGGGGCAAACTGCGCGGGCATTATTTGGTACGCCAACCGAATATGCTAAAGAATTGAAGAACCCAAAGCCAACTCCTGCTGAAGCAAGTAAGCAATCAATTAAGTTGTTAGCAATTGATAATATGCTGATTTTCTTGAGTATCTTTACTTTTATGTTTGGCTTAATGTTCTGGTTATCACCAGCTGCAATGCAAACAAAGAATGCTGGAAGCAGTGGTATTACTGCAATCTTAATCGTGGCGATCACTGGAGGATTGATTTTTGGTTATGTGGCTACCCAAGTTCAACCGCAAATTGATAAGAACGGTAAGCGGGTAAGTAAGAAGCCATTATGGCAACGAATCCTTTTGATAGTTGCTGGATTAGCAGCTTGGTTGATTATTTACATGCTTGTAAGTATGTTGCCAAATGTAATCAACCCACGACTTAATCCATGGGTCTACATTGGCATTGGGGTTATTACTTTCATTGGGGATATGTACTTCAGGTCCAAATTCCATGTTACAGGTTCCCTTTACGGTAATCGTGCGCCACGACGTTAACCAGCAAATAGTCTTAACAACGGAACTATTTTCCAGGGTATCTTTAAAATAACTGAGAGTGAGAAAAGGCAAAAGTTTTTTCTCACTCTTTTCTTTTTGCTCTTTTTTGAAATAAATTTCTGAAAATCTATGGACAAATGTTCAATAGATTGTTAAGATATAAACGTAATCTTATGAAAACGCATTCAAAGTTGAGAGGAGATCATATTATTATGAAGTTAACGCAAGCACAATTAGCAAAATACATGGATCACACAATGCTTAAACCAGAAGCTACTCCAGAGATGATTGATAAGACAGTTGAAGAAGCTCGGAAATACAACACAGCTTCAGTTTGTATCAATCCTTACTGGGTTAAGCGAGTTCATGAAGGATTAGAAGGTACTGACATTAACACTTGTACAGTTATTGGCTTCCCTCTCGGTGCAACTTCAACAGAAAGCAAAGTTTTTGAAACTAAGCAAGCAATTGAAGATGGCGCCGATGAAATTGATATGGTTATTAATATCGGTGAATTAAAAGCGGAAAATGATGATGCAGTTGTTGCTGATATTAAGGCGGTTGCTGATGCTACTCACGAAAAGGGTAAACTTCTTAAAGTTATTATTGAAAATGCTCTTCTTACTGATGAAGAAAAAGCACGTGCAAGTAAGCTTACTGTAAAAGGCGATGCTGACTTTGTTAAGACTTCAACTGGTTTTTTAACTTCAGGAGCTAAGGTAGAAGACGTTAAGATTATGCGTGAAGCAGTTGGACCAGACTTTAAGATTAAGGCAGCTGGTGGAATTCACAGCCTTCAAGAAGCTTACGATATGATTGAAGCTGGTGCTAACCGTTTAGGTGTTTCCGCTTCTGTTCAAATCTTAGAAGAAGCCGCAAAACAATAAGAATAAAGTTTAATTACTAATCTTAATTTACAGAAATAGGAGGAGTCAGAAAATGTCATATAAACGTGTTTTTGTTATTGTAATGGACTCAGTTGGTACAGGTGCCGCTCATGACGCCGCAAAGTTTGATGATGTTGGATCAGATACGCTTGGCCACGTTGGTGAGTATTACAAGGGTGCCTTGAAGCTACCAAACCTTGGTAAATTAGGGATTAGTAATTTGCGCGATACTCCGATTGAAGGGGTTCCAGTTGCTGATCCAGCTATTGGTGATTACGGTAAGATGGAAGAAATTTCTGCCGGAAAAGATAGTATGGATGGTCACTGGGAAATGATGGGTTTACCAGTAATGAAGCCATTGTCAACGTTCCCTAATGGTTTTCCACAAGAAATTGTTGATAAGCTTGAAAAATTCTCAGGACGAAAGGTTATTGTTAACAAGCCATACTCAGGAACAGAAGTAATTCATGACTATGGTGAACGTCAAATGGAGACCGGAGAATTAATTCTCTACACGTCTGGTGATTCAGTAATGCAGATTGCTGCTCATGAAGATGTTATTCCTGTTGAGGAACTCTACAAGATTTGTGAATATGCCCGGACACTTGTTAATGGTCCAGAATATACTGTTGGTCGGATTATTGCCCGTCCATATGTTGGTCCCGATAAAGATCACTTTACCCGGACTGCTAATCGACATGACTTTAGTTTGAAGCCAATTGGTGAGACTGATATGGATCGTCTTCGTGCAGCAGGGTACGATGTAATTGGTGTTGGTAAGATTAATGATATCTTCTCTGGTGAAGGGATCGATAAAGGATACCATAACGAAAGCAACATGGACGGAATGGATCATGTTGATGAAGTAATGAAGCAAGACTTTACTGGTTTCTGTTTCACAAACTTGGTCGATTTTGACGCAATGTATGGTCACCGTCGTAATCCAAAGGGCTTTGGTCAAGCATTAATGGACTTTGATAAGCGTTTAGGCAATGTTCTTGATGAAATGAAGCCAGATGATCTTTTGATGATAACTGCTGATCACGGTAATGACCCTGGCTTTAAGGGAACTGATCATACACGTGAAAATGTTCCATTGTTGGTTTACTCTCCTTCAATGAACAAGCCAAATCAATCCCTTGGGGTGCGGAAGACATTCTCAGACCTTGGTGCAACTATCTTAGAGAACTTTAACGTTGAACCAGTAAAAGGTACCAGCTTCTACAAGGAAATTAGTAACGATTAAGATTAATTAAGGAAAGGGGCGAAACACGATGCGAATGGTTGATATCATTGACACCAAGAGAAATGGCGGCGTTCTGAGTGATGAGCAATTACAATTCTTTGTTGATGGCGTCGTTAATGGAACGATTCCTGACTATCAAATCAGTGCTCTCCTTATGGCAATCTACTTCCAGGATATGACCAAAGAAGAACAGACGAGCCTAACAATGAAGATGATGGAGTCTGGTGAACGATTAGATTTGAGCCGAATCCCTGGAATTAAGGTTGATAAACATTCAACGGGTGGTGTTGGTGATAAAGTGAGTCTGCCACTTGCAGCAATGGTCGCCGCTACAGGAATTCCGGTTCCAATGATTTCAGGTCGTGGCCTTGGTCATACAGGAGGCACGCTTGACAAGTTAGAAGCGATTCCAGGATTTCGGGTAGAACTTTCCGAAGATGAGTTCATTAATCAAGTTGCCAAAGAAAAATTAGCAATTGTAGGTGCGACTGGTGAGGTTGCGCCAGCGGATAAGAAGATTTATGGATTACGGGATGTTACTGACACTGTTGACTCAATTCCGTTAATTGCTAGTTCAATTATGAGTAAGAAGATTGCTTCTGGAACAGATGCGCTTGTAATTGATGTTAAAACTGGTACTGGTGCCTTTATGAAGACCCTTGATCAATCAAGACTACTGGCTAAAGCGTTAGTTGAGATTGGTAAACAAGCAGGATTAAAGTGCATGGCAGTAATCTCAGATATGAACCAGCCACTTGGAAATAAAATTGGTAATGCCCTTGAAATTGAAGAATCAATTGATGTCTTAAAAGGAAAGGGACCAAAAGATCTTACTGAATTAGTTTTGACGCTTGGTAGTTATATGGTTGTAATGGGTGAAAAAGCACAAAACACTACTGAAGCACGAAAGATGTTAGAGCAAACTATTCAGGATGGATCAGCCTTTGAACGGTTTGCAGCAATGATAAAAGCACAAGGTGGAGATCCAGCTGTTGTTGATAACTATCAATTAATGCCGCAAGCTAAATATAAGATTCCGTTCAAAGCTGATCGGGATGGAGTATTGACAAAGCTTTCAGCGGATGAAGTTGGAACTGCCAGCATGTTATTAGGCGGAGGCCGTCAAAAGGCAGATGATGCCCTTGATTATAGTGTAGGAATTGAATTACACCATAAGCTGGGTGATTACGTTAAAGATGGCGAACCAATTTTAACAATCTATAGTAACCGCCAAGAAATTCCAGATATAGAACAGTTGCTAAGAGAAAGTATTAAAATTAGCGATGATGGCAAAGTACCAACGTTAATTCATGAAATTATTGAATAAAGAGACAGGAGGATATTTCAATGAGTACACATATTAATGCAAAAATGGGTGACTACGCAGACACTGTATTACTTCCGGGGGATCCGCTGCGTGCAAAATATATTGCAGAAAACTTCTTGGAAAATGTTAAACAAGTAAATTCAGTCCGGAATGCCTTTGGTTATACTGGTGAATATAAGGGTCATCGTATTTCAGTACAAGGATCTGGGATGGGAATTCCTTCGATGTCAATTTATATTAATGAGTTAGTACGCGAATTTGGTGTTAAAACCATTATCCGGGTTGGTTCTTGTGGCGGAATTGCTCCAGATGTTCATGTTCGCGATGTTCTTCTTGCCCAAGGTTCTTCAACCGATTCAGCAGTAACGGTAAATACATTTGGACCAGGATTCCATTACGCACCATTAGCTGATTTCAAGTTGTTAGATACTGCCTATCATGTAGCTGGTAAATTAGGTATTGAAACAAAAGTTGGAGATATCTTTGCTGCCGATCGTTTTTACAATGATGAGCTTGATATGGAAAAGCTTCGTGACTATGGAATTTTAGGAACAGAAATGGAATCTGCCGGACTTTACTTGTTAGCGGCTAAGCTTCATTTCCGGGCACTTTCAGTTTTGACTGTTAGTGACTTAATCTTTGGTGACGAAAAAGCAACTGCTGAAGAACGTGAACGAACATTTAATGATATGATTAATATTTCGCTTGAAACGGCGATTGCTGGAAAGTAGCTTCTTGCATAGGTTAGAGAATGCATTTTATAATAAAATGTGGTTTAGATAATGAAAGAGACTGAGGTAATGCCCAGTCTCTTTTAATATGGGAAAGGAGGGGGATTAGATGGATGATAAAAATAAGATTGAATTAGCGCTAAAAGTAGCAACCTTATATTATCGTGATGGATGGAACCAAAGCGATATTGCAACTGAACTAAATATTTCCCGGGCAACAGTGTCACGATTATTACAATTTGGTCGGGATCGAGGATTAGTAACCATTAAAATTCATAATCCAGTTGCTCCGCTTCACCAGTTGGAAGTGGACTTGCTCGCTAAATATCCATCATTGCATAAAATTATTATTGTTCCAGGCACGGATGATCCACTTGAAGAAGTTGGTGCAGCGGGTGCTAAATATATCGAACAAGTCGTAGAAGATAAAGATATTATTGGATTAGGCTGGGGAAAAACCGTCTATCAAGTAGGATTGCATTTGAAACCTAAAGACGTTACTGATATTACTGTTGTTCAAATGAAAGGCAGTATGGCAAATACTAATACGCGAAATTATGCGTTTGAAACGGTTAATATCTTTGCGAATGCTTTTAATACCGTTCCCCAGTATTTGCCGTTACCAGTTATCTTTGATCATGCAAAGACACGTGAATTAGTTGCTAATGATACCCACATCAAACATATTTTGAAATTAGGGGAGCAGTCTAATATCGCTGTTTTCACAGTGGGAACAGTACGTGACTCAGCATTGTTATTTAAATTAGGTTACTTCACCAAGCAGGAGCAATTAACATTACAACATGAGGCGGTAGGGGATGTTTTCTCTCGTTTCATTGATAGTAAGGGTCAGATAGTAAATGAAGATATCAATCAACGAACAATTGGAATTGCACTTCCTGAGTTGCAAAAGAAAAAACACAGCATTTTAGTGGCGGCAAATGTTGCTAAAGTACCAGCAGTACATGGTGTTTTGAGTGCTGGGTATGCGAATACATTGGTTATTGATCAAGAGAGTGCAAATAGTCTAGTTGATTTTTAAATTAATTTAAATTTTTAGATTGACCTCAGTGCGAAATCCTAGTAGAGTATACCTAATTAAAAATCAAAGGAGTTGCACTACAGATGTCAAATTGGGACACGAAATTTGCCAAGAAGGGCTTAACCTTCGATGATGTATTACTTATTCCAGCCGAAAGTCATGTATTACCAAATGAAGTTGACTTGAGTACACAGTTAGCTGATAATTTGAAGCTTCATATTCCGTTGATTAGTGCCGGAATGGATACTGTTACTGAAGGACCAATGGCGATTGCAATGGCCTTACAAGGGGGCTTAGGGGTTGTTCACAAAAATATGTCAATCCAAGCCCAAGCAGGAGAAGTGGCTAATGTAAAGAGCGTAGTCGTACCTGCAGGCGCAACTAAGGCTGCTGTTGATGATAATAATCGATTATTGGTTGCTGCAGCAGTTGGGGTTACTAGTGATACTTTTGAACGTGCTGAGGCCCTTTTAAAGGCGGGCGCAGATGCTATCGTTATTGATACAGCTCATGGACATTCAGCAGGTGTTCTTCGTAAGATCGCGGAAATTCGCGAACACTTCCCAGACGCAACCTTAATCGCTGGTAATGTTGCTACTGGTGAAGCTACTCGCGCCTTGTTTGATGCTGGTGTTGACGTTGTAAAGGTTGGTATCGGTCCTGGTTCAATTTGTACTACTCGGGTGGTCGCTGGAGTTGGTGTTCCACAAATTACTGCTATTTATGACGCTGCTAGTGTTGCTCGTGAATATAACAAGCCAATTATCGCCGATGGAGGTATTAAGTACTCTGGTGACGTTGTAAAAGCTCTTGCTGCTGGTGGTAATGCAGTAATGCTTGGCAGTATGCTTTCTGGTACGACGGAAGCACCTGGCGAAGTTTTTGAAGACAATGGCAAGAAGTACAAGGCTTATCGTGGAATGGGTTCTGTTGGTGCAATGGCTCAAGCACATGGTTCCTCCGACCGTTACTTCCAAGGTGGAGTAAATGAAGCTAATAAGCTTGTTCCGGAAGGTATTGAAGCTCGGGTAGAATACAAGGGCGATGTTTCTGATATTGTTTTCCAAATTGATGGTGGTCTTCGTTCAGGAATGGGTTATGTTGGTGCTGGTGATATTCCAACATTGATCGAAAAGGCCCAATTTGTCCAAATTACTAACGCAGGACTTATTGAGTCACATCCTCATGATGTCCAAATTACTCGTAGTGCACCTAACTATAAATAATTAATTCAATAAGGAACTGCTATGGCTTTATTCGTGAAGATATAGTCACAGCAGTTTTTATTTCCCGAGAAATAATGGAGGGTAAACTTTTTGTTAAGGCTATCCTAGAATGATCGCTTTTTTCGCATAGTTAGTTATAATATTCAATAGGATATTATGCTGTAAAAAGGAGTACCTCTTATGAAAATTCTAGTTGTTGATGATGATAAAGAAATTGTTCAATTACTTGAAATTTACATCCGAAATGAAGGATATGAGCCAATTTCTGCTTACGACGGAAAAGAAGCATTGACAAAGCTAAATACTAATCCTGATATCGGTCTGATTATTCTTGACTTAATGATGCCAGAAATCGATGGAATGGATGTAATTAAGCGGGTGCGGAAAGATTCTGATATTCCAATTTTAGTGCTTTCAGCTAAGACGGCAGATATGGATAAGATACAAGGTCTAATCACTGGGGCGGATGATTATGTTACTAAGCCATTTAA
Organism: Limosilactobacillus reuteri subsp. reuteri; assembly: GCF_000016825.1. Taxonomy (NCBI): domain Bacteria; kingdom Bacillati; phylum Bacillota; class Bacilli; order Lactobacillales; family Lactobacillaceae; genus Limosilactobacillus; species Limosilactobacillus reuteri. The sequence continues at coordinate 143,993 of NC_009513.1, forward strand.
TCCGCTTGAAGTAATGGCACGAGTTAAATCATTACTTCGTCGGAGCCAAGGAGAAGTGACAAATGATCAACCAGATATTCTTAATGTTGGTCCATTATTAATCAATAAAGATTCTCACGAGGTTAAGACGATTAAAGGGGATGTAATTCAATTAACAGCCCTTGAATTTGGTATCTTATACTTACTTGCCAGTCACCCTAATCGTGTTTTCTCAGCAGATGACATTTTTGAGCGGGTATGGCAACAAGAAAGTGTCGTATCAGCTAAAACAGTCATGGTTCACGTGAGTCATTTGCGGGATAAAATTGAAGAAGCAACTAACGGTGAAAAGGTTATTCAAACTGTGTGGGGTGTTGGTTATAAGGTGGAAGACCACTAAAGCCTAGCCTTAATGATGTGGAGGAAAAATTGTGAAGTTAACGGGGCGTGAAAAGAGTTCGCTTATTTTAGAAGGGGTAGTAACGGTTATCTTATTGTTATTGCTGAACATGGCGATTATCGTAATTATTCAAGATGCCATTCAGTCAAATCCGGGAGTAACCAATGGAATCTTTATGATTAAGCAATCATTGAAGATTGGCCCGCTTCAAGCACAAATATGGAGCTATCAGCGGATCTTAATTGCCTTTTTAGTAATTATTGATGTGTGGGTAGTATGGTGGCGATTACGTCGTCGGTACCACCTTTATCAAATGGATCATATTATCGCGGAATTACACTATATTGCGCAGGGACATTTGGATCATCGAATTCCGTTTCGGCTAAAAGGGAATCAACAGCATGTTATTACTAGTGTAAATGCATTAGTTGATAGCGCGGTGCGGTCGATGGATGATGAACGGAAGATTGAAAAGTCAAAAGATGAGCTGATTACTAATGTGAGCCATGATTTACGGACGCCATTGACTAGTATTATTGGCTACTTGGGATTGATTGAAGATAAGCAGTATCGTAGTGAGGAAGATATTCTAAAATATACCCATACTGCTTATGAGAAAGCTAAGCAAATGAAGACCTTGGTGGATGATTTGTTTGAATATACAAAAGTTCAGCAACATGGGGCACCAGTAAATATTATGAAAATCGATCTTAACCAGTTAATTGAACAGTTAACGGCAAGTTTTGAATTAGAAGCCCAGCATCGCGGAATTGAAATTACTTCCTCAGTTATCCCTAATCCTTTAATGATTGAGGCGGATCCGGAGAAGCTTGGGCGGGTTTTTAATAATTTAGTTTCAAATGCCTTTAAATACGGCAATGGTGCAAGTTACATTCGGATCAATGCCCGGCAAGAAAATGATATGGTGGTCGTCAAAGTTGCTAATGATGGTACACCAATTCCTGAAAAAGCACTTGACCACCTATTTGAGCGTTTCTACCGCGCAGAAGCTTCCCGTTCACGAGCTACTGGTGGAACGGGATTAGGTTTAGCGATTGTCAAAAGCATTGTTGATCTTCATCATGGGAGCGTCAAGGTTACTTCAACTGAAGACGAAACAGCATTTATTGTCACATTACCTTTAAAACAAGAAGTTAAAGAAAACAAGCAAAAATGAGAAAAAAGTCTAAAATCATTTGATTTTAGACTTTTTTCTTTTTCAATTATATTCAACTAATTTTATATGTGGTAGACTAAAAGAGCATTGTGTCACTTGATATTATAAAAGATACAAATTATTGGAGGAAATTCTGTGGCTAAAGCACAAATAAATCCAGAAAGGACACGCTGGCTTGAGGTGCTTGGTGTCTCAATGCCATTGTGTCTTAGTTATATTCCGATTGGATTGGCCTGTGGAATCTTACTACACGCAGCAGGTTTAAACTTTATAATGATTTTATTGGTGTCGGTATTAGTGTTCTCTGGTGGGGCACAATTTATTCTGGCATCGTTATTAGCAAGTAACGCTCCATTAGGGACTATCTTTATCTCACTTTTCTTCTTGGAGTTACGATATGCATTGTTAGGATCGAGTTTATCTAAATATATTAAGGATAAATCAGCACGTTTCATCCTCATCTTTTCTGCATCAATGAACGATGAAAACTATGCTGTTAACTATATGAAGTTTGCAACTGATAAGAAATGGGATCCCGATGACGCGTTGTTAGTGGAGTATTATTCACTTGCAGCATGGTCGATTTCAAACATGGTTGGTGGTTTGATTGGTGGTGCAATTTCGATTGACCTTGAAGTGGTTGACTTTGCATTAACTGCCTTATTCTTATATATGATCGTAATGCAAGTTCAAAATCACTTGACCCTAGTTATTGGCATTTTGGCAGCTGTTCTTGGTGTATACTTCCAGGCATTAACTAAAAGTACACTGGGGATTATTATTGCGACCTTAATTGCTTCCTTTGTTGGATTCTTGATTGAAAATACAGTTCGTCATCATAGTAAGCATCCAAACTCGAACTGGTTCTTGACAAAAATGTTTAGGCCGAAGATCACAAAGACTACGATCGAGGATAAGCAAGCGCAACAAAAAGAAGTTAAGGAAGTTGAAAAACTGGAAACTAAGATTGAAGATGTTGTTGAACACCATGATAAGAAACATGAAGAGCGAAAACATGATGATCAACATCCTGATGAGGGCTAGACATGGAACAACTATTAAGTAATAAAATCGTTTACCATATTATAGTGATTATCTTGGCAGCTTTAGCGGCATTTATTCCCCGTTATCTACCAGTATTATTCTTCTCAACGCGAAAAATTCCAGAATGGTTTAATGAATGGATGAAATATGTCCCAGTTAGTTTATTTGCGACCCTGGTTGTAAAAGGGATTTTCTTAACTGGCTCTTATCATTTTACTCTATTTGGTTATCCAGAACGGATTATTGCAGCATTGATCGTGATTGTGATTGCGTACTTTACTCGATCAATGTCGATTTCAGTAATTGCTGGATTGGTTGCTGTTTGGCTTCTGAGTTTAGCGTTATAAGAGTAGTTTTGTTATAATTAAATTAAGCTTTAAACAGTGGATTGGTTTCTAACTTGCGAAGGAGCCAATCCCTTTTATTTTAGGAAGTGAGTACGTTGGATTTTAAGCAAACAATTGCATTTGTTAATCTTGCTAATACTTTGGATTATCAATATGCAGCAAAAAAATCAGGGATAACGGTTGATGAATTGGTTCGCACAATTAAGGCGCTTGAAGAAGAGCTTAACGTCAAGCTTATTAGACCTGAAGGCGGCGTAGTTGAATTAACTGAAATCGGGGCAAAACTTTTACCGTTGATCACTGAAATTGCTCAAAAACATGCTAAATTATTATCGGTAGTTACGGATTATCGAAAAAAGGAAGCGGAAGAAGCGATCAAAGTTACTGTCGTCCCAGGCTTTGCCAATTATCAAGCAGCCCCGGTTGTTAAAAAATTAGCCCAACAACATAAAATGAATATTGTTGAAGATGTTGATCCAATGGCACAGCTACAACAAGGGGAAAGCGAGCTGGCATTTATTAGTTATGCCGGCAAACTTCCCGATGATTTTGAGGTGCTTTCAGTGGGAACTGATGACTTAGTAGCTTATATCCCAGCGCGGAACCCACTTTCTGAACAAAAGGAATTAACGCTTACTGATCTAAAAACAGAAAAATTTTTGACACTAAACCATCAAAATCCATTTGCAGTCTTTGTTCAACAGGTTTGTGCTGCTGCTGGATTTGACCCATATTCCGTTTTTGAAGGAGAAAAAGGAAGAACATTAGTAAATATGGTTGCTTTGGGGGATGGGGATAACCTTGTTGATGGAACAATCAATAAGTGAAAACTTAGATAGTAAAGTGGTTAAAGTGCCAATTGTTCCCAAAGTTACTCAACACCTTGCTGTTGTTCGTCGTAAAAATGTAGAACACACGTCAGAGCAAGAAGAGTTATGGCAAGCTCTAAAAGAATCCTTTGAAAAATAGAAAAAAGATTTGACATTTTCACGAACTACGCTTATTATCATAAATAACAAAAATACCTTTAACTTAGTCCCGTGAGGCTAGGAAGGATTTAATTGAGCGTTTAAGTACACCTTCTTAGCTATTGCTGAGAAGGTTTTTCTTTTAAGCAGTAGCACCAAGAATACGCCAGTAAAATCAATAGGTATTTTGAAACGACCGACCATTTAATTGTTTCCAGAGAGAGCAGAACGGTATGTTGTTTTTAGCCTACTTATATCCTAAAAGCAAACAGTGATGACTCTCGAAATTTAAATGGGAAGTTATCACTGTTTTGTTGTAATTAGACTGGAAAAGGAGCGCTATTGATGATTAGTACAGAAAGAATTCAACCAAATTTAGTAACAGTTGCCGACATGGACGCAGCAGATGCAATTGATTTAATTCATGAAGCCCAAGCATATAAAGCTGGGAAGCAAGCGGTTCTCACTGCACCGGCATACGCGGTTAACCTCTTCTTTGAAAACTCAACCCGAACAAAGACTAGTTTCCAAATGGCACAAATGAAGTTGGGGATGAATGTACTAGAATTCGAAGCGGGCACGAGTTCAGTGAAAAAAGGGGAAAGCCTCTATGACACTGTTAAGACAATGGAATCAATCGGTGTAAATGTTGCGGTAATCCGTCATCCTGAAAATGAATATTACAACCAATTGATTAATCATTCAGACCTTAAGATCGGAATTGTAAATGGTGGTGATGGTAGTGGTCAACACCCATCCCAATGTTTACTTGATATGATGACAATTAATGAAGAATTTGGCGATTTCAAGGGCTTAAAAGTACTAATTATTGGTGATCTTAGTCACTCTCGAGTAGCGCACTCAAATGCAATGATGCTTAATCGTCTAGGAGCAGAGGTTTATTTTGCTGGCCCAGAAAAATGGTATGATCCTACACTGGAACAATATGGAACTTTTGGTGACTTTGACGAATTGCTTCCTCAAATGGATGTAGTTAATTTACTACGAGTTCAAAATGAACGGCTAACGACTGCTGACGGTCAGGCTTTTGATGCTAATCAATATCACCAAGCTTATGGTTTAACTTTAGAGCGGGCCGCAAAGATGAAGCAGGGTGCAATCATTATGCATCCAGCGCCAGTTAACCGGGGTGTTGAAATTGATAGCTCCCTTGTTGAAGCGCCTAATTCCCGCATTTTCCAACAAATGACAAACGGCGTATATACCCGGATGGCAATTCTTAGTCGAGTTCTTCGTTACCAAGGATTGATGTAAAAAGGTGATTACGATGAGTAAGGCAATTTTACTAACGAATGGCCAGCGAATTTATAATGATGAATTGGTTAAGAGTGAAGTTTTGATTGTAGATGGCAAGATTAAGGCAATTGGCGAGCATATCCAGGTACCAAGTGATGCAGAAAAAGTTGACCTAGATAATGGCTTGATTACACCGGGACTAATTGATATTCATGTCCATCTTCGCGAACCAGGCTATACCAATAAAGAAACGATTGCCACAGGAAGCAAAGCCGCTGCACATGGTGGCTTTACGACGATCGCTGCAATGGCTAACCTCAATCCGACATGTGATACACCAGAAAAATTTAAAGAACAGGTTGATCGAAACGAGAAAGCTGGACTGGTAAAAATCCTCCAATACTCACCAGTTACAGTTGGTCGGGCTGGGAAACAAGCAGTTAATGTTGCTGAGCAGTATGCTGCAGGTGCCCGTCTTTTTAGCGATGATGGTGCGGGAATTCAAGATGCTGGAGTTGTATACCAAGCAATGCAACAACTAGCGAAAGTTAACGCTCCGTTATGTGATCATGCGCAAGATAATCAACTTGCACAAAATGGGGTAATTAATGATGGGGCAACTATTGCTAAAAAACTAGCACTACCAGGAATGCCAGCGATTAGTGAAACAGCGCAAATTGCTCGGAATTTGGTGATTGCTCAGGCAACTGGGGTTCATTATCATGTTTGCCATGTTTCAACTAAAGAAAGTATTGACCTGATTCGTCATGCCAAACAACAAGGAATTAACGTTACATGTGAAGTTACTCCTCATCATTTACTTTTAGCTGATGCTGATATTAAAGAGGATGATGCTGAATTTAAGATGAATCCACCTCTTCGGCAACGTCTTGACCAACAGGCTTGTTTAATTGGGCTGTTAGATGGCACGATTGATTGTATTGCTACCGACCATGCGCCACATACCGATGCGGAGAAGCAACAAGGATTTCTTAAATCACCAAATGGTATTGTTGGCTCAGAAACAGCTTTTGCCTTACTCTATACACACTTTGTTAAAACAGGTATCTTTACGCTTGCCCAATTGATTGACTGGATGGCCGTTAAGCCGCAAGCGATTTTTAACCTTGATAACGCTGGATTATTAAAGGTAGGGGACCCAGCAGATATTGCTGTATTTGACATCGATCATCAAGATGTAATTCAACCAGACCAGTTTTTCTCTAAGGGTCACAATACTCCATTTGTTGGTGAACAAGTATACGGAATGACTAAGCGAACTTATGTCGATGGAAAGCTCGTATATCTGGAGGGAGAAGGATAATGCAAGAAACACAACGATTAGCAGTTGAATTGCCGGGATTATCACTAAAAAATCCGATTATTGCGGCAAGTGGGACTTGTGGATATGGGCAAGAAGCAGCTAAAAAGTATAACCTTAATCATTTAGGCTCCCTTGTGTTAAAGTCCACGACCCTTTATCCCCGTCAAGGCAATCCGCGTCCGCGAGTTTGTGAAACCAGTGCCGGTTGGCTTAATGCTAATGGTCTTCAGAATGTGGGCATTACCGCAGCAACTAATGAAAAAATTCCGTGGTTACGAAAAAATTATCCGCAACTACCGATTATTGCAAGTGCTGCTGGTTTTTCTGAAGACGAATACGTTAAAGTCGTTAGTGAATTTGCTAATACGGCTGGGGTGAAAGCAATTGAATTAAACGTATCATGTCCGAATGTAAAACACGGCGGGATGGCAATGGGAACTGATCCAGAAGTACTTCAACGATTAGTAAAACAAGTAGTTAAAGCTGCCCTAGGAATTCCTATCTATGTAAAGCTAACACCAAATGTAACTAATATTGTTCCCCTCGCGCAAGCAGCTGAGCAAGGGGGCGCTAATGGCCTGACGATGATTAATACGTTAACAGGATTAAGCATCGACTTAAAAACCCGACGCCCGGCTTTAGCTAATGTAACGGGCGGTTTATCAGGCCCTGCCATTAAACCTTTAGCATTAAGAATGATTCACCAGGTACGTCAGGTTTCTTCTTTACCGATCATCGGCGTGGGTGGAATTGAGTCAGCTGAAGATGTTCTTGAATTTATGATGGCGGGTGCTAATGCTGTTCAAATCGGGGCAGCTAGTTTTCATGATCCATTGGCTTGCCCGAAAATTGCAGCTGATTTACCAATCGTAATGGATAGATACGGGATTAAGAAACTTACGGATTTATGGGAGGTAAGATTTTGAAACGCTTCGTACCGATGGTGGCTATCGATGTTGCAACTAAGCAGGAAGCAATTGACTTATTTGACAAATTAATGGTAAAACCGCAGCCAATCGTAAAAATTGGAATGGAATTATATTATGGTCTAGGACAAGTAATTGTTAAAGAGGCAAAAAAGCGAGGATTTAAGGTATTCCTTGATTTAAAATTATACGATATTCCAAATACTGTTCATCGCGCAATGGCAGCTATTGGTCGATTGGGAATTGATTTTACGACAATTCACGCAGCTGGGGGCAGTGAAATGCTGATTGCCGGATTAGCCGGTCTAGAAGAAGGAGCTAAGGAAGCAGGCGTTGAACCAGCAAAGTTATTAGCAATTACCCAACTTACTTCGATTGATGAAAAAATTCTGCATGAACAACAGCATGTTGATTTGTCGTTGATTGAGTCAGTTCAAAGCTACGCACAACTAGCAGAAAAAGTAGGATTGGCCGGCGTAGTATGCTCAGCCCATGAAATCAAGGCGATTCGTGAAGTGACTGGGGATGATTTCCTATGTGTAACGCCAGGAATCCGCCCGACTCATGCAATAAAAGATGACCAAAAACGAGTAGTTACCCCTGCCCAAGCAAGAATAGATGGAAGTAATGCGATTGTGGTTGGACGGCCAATCACCCAGAGCTTTGACCCAGTTGCTGCTTATCAAGAAGTTCAAAAAGCATTCTTAAATGAGGAGGAAGAAAAATGACATATTCACAACGCGTTGCAAAGGCATTATTAGATATTCATGCTGTTACCCTTAACCCAGACCAACCATTTACCTGGGCAAGTGGTCTAAAATCCCCAATCTATACCGATAATCGATTGACGATTTCTTATCCAGAAGTTCGGCAAGCAATTTTTAATGGGATGGTTGAACAAATTAAACTCCATTTTAGTGCGGCCGATGTTATTGCCGGGACAGCAACTGCTGGGATTCCTCATGCGGCATGGGTTGCTCAGAATATGGAATTACCGATGATTTATGTTCGGACTAAACCGAAAGATCATGGTCAAGGCAAGCAAATTGAAGGGGTGCTTAAAGAAGGACAAAAAGTCGTCGTGATTGATGACCTTATTTCAACTGGTGGCAGTGTACTAAATGCTGTGCGGGCGGTTAACAATGCAGGCGGAAAAGTAATTGGCGTTGTTTCTGTCTTTACTTATGATTTGCCGGCTGCCGAACAAAACTTTATGGCAAATGGGCTGAAGTACTATTCAGTAACGGATTATATGACTTTGATTAAGGTGGCCAAGGAAAATAACCAAATTAGTACAGACCACCTCAAATCCCTTCAAGAATGGCGAAAAGACCCGTTAAGCTGGAGCAAAGAGCAAGCATCATAATAAATTGATTATCAAAAAAGTCTAAGATTGATTCAGAAAAATGTTAATCTGAAGTAATCTTAGGCTTTATCTTATTGCTTATCTTCCCAAATCTTTTGGAGCATTGGGTAGCGTAAGTCACCAACTTGTACTACTTGATAATCTGCACTTGCTAATGTTTTGGCATCACCAACACCAATTGCAATCGCATTTATGTGATGAATATTCTCGATATCATGAGCTGTCGTTCCAACTCCTATACAATTAGCGCCGATAAGGTTTAATTGATTAACAGCAGTTAGATATGGGTTTTCTTTATCATTAGTCTTAACGATACTATCGACATAGTTATCAAGGCCAATTTGTTTGAGGACATTTTGCACATCCCCATTAGTATCTAAAACAGCAATTTTAACGTAATGATCATAGAGATTTAGTAAAAGACGCTTAATCCCTGGAAGTTGATCTTTTTCACTTAGGCTATCCGCTTCTTCGTTAAGAAATTTTTGCCATTCTGCAATCATTGAAGCCTTTTCGCTAGGGGCAAGATTAGCATTAAAATGGGCTAAGATTAGGGAGAGCCCTTGCGAAGGAGTAAGGTTATCAAATTGGGAAGCTAATTTTCCAGGTAATCCCATCCCAAATTCATACATTGCAAAACGTTGCCAAGCAGTAAAGGATAACTTATTTGTATTAACAAAGATATTATTAAACGAAAAAATCGCACCGTCCATGATTAAACATCCCTTCATAGGTAATTATGTCTATATTTTAACGTAATCGAAAATGAAAGGGAATACATTTATAATAACGAACGATATAATAAGGGCCTCCATCACCCGGTTAAGCCGAACGTTGGAGACCCATTTGTTTTTTCTATTTTGTCATGTAATCCCGAGTCATTGGTAAGTTTTTACCTGAAGGACCCTTAGTAATCAAGTATTGAATAACATCAATGTTTCCAGATTCAAAGGATGCAGCACATGCTTGAAGATATAAATCCCACATCCGTGTAAAACGTTCACCCATCATATCAAGGATTTGGGCACGATGTTCATTAAAGTTCATGTCCCAAATTTCGAGGGTGCGTTGATAGTGACGGCGAAGCATTTCGATATCAGCGATTTGCATATGATTTTCTTCAATGTGACCGATCATTTCTTCGAGACCAGGTACGTAACCGCCAGGGAAGATATACTTGTTAATCCACCCATTATATGCACCGCCTTGTTGACGAGTAATACCATGAATCAAGGCAACACCATCATCAGCAAGGTAACCTTGGATATCTTTAAAGTAAAGACCTAGATTTTCTTTTCCAACGTGTTCAAACATACCAACGGATGTAATGTAATCCCACTTTTGGTCACCAAGTTCACGATAATCAACTAGTTTAACTTCGGCAACGTCTTGCAAACCTTCTTTTTCAATCCGTTCCTTAACAAAGCGATATTGTTCTTCACTTAAAGTAACCCCGGTAACTTTTAAGCCATATTCTTTTGCAGCGGTTAGCATTAATGTTCCCCAACCACATCCAATATCAAGCAATGTTTTGCCAGGCTTTGGATCAAGCTTCTTTAAGATGTGATGAACCTTGTCAACTTGGGCCTTTGTAAGATCATCGTGGTTGCCATCAGTAAAGTAAGCACATGAATAAGTTAGCGTATCATCAAGCCATAACTTGTAGAAGTCGTTCCCTACATCATAATGACTTTGAACATCATTTTCACTTTCTTTTTCTGAGTGGCCTTGTTTAGGTAAAAATTTGCGGAACTTAGAACTCCGCATAAAACTATCAGCACTTTCATAGGCTGATTCGATCAATTCTTGAATGCTACCCTGGATCTCAATCTTCTTATCCATGTAGGCTTCCCCAAGTGCAATTGAGGCGTTCTTGGTAATATCACGCATTGGAATTTTTTCCTTAAAAGTGATAGTTACCTCGGGAGTTCCGTCACCATAGATAACACTTGATCCATCCCAAAATACGATCTTTACTGGAATGTTAAACGAGTGCTTTAGTAGTGACTTATAGAACGTCTTTTCTAACATGAAACGCATCCTTCTTTCTGCAATAATAATATTCATTATAACACCCTCAAAATAAAAGTGTTTCAAGACAATTTATAAAAAACATTTCATAAGAAAGCGATAAACTAATTGCTGAAAAAATGAAAGCTTGCTACTATGCTAATTAGTAGGAAAAATAGGGGAGATGATTGAATGACGAATGCCTGGAAGCATTTTATTGAGAATGTGAAACTACGGCGCTTCACCGTCTTATTATTAATCATTGTCGTACTCTGGTTAATGAGATCAATGATGAATTTAATTTTATTTACGTTTATTCTTACTTACCTTGTTGTTAGTTGGGTAAGACTCGTCCAGCGGTGGTTACCACGAATGTCGACAAGTTTAATTGTAATCGTTACCTATGTGTTGTTAATTGTTCTATTGTATTTAGGAGTGACACGCTATTTACCAGTTTTGTCTCGGCAAGTTGTTAAAATGGTTAATTCAGTAGTTCATTTCTATAGTACGCATCAAGCGACGATGATATATCGTTATGTCAGCCATTACGTAAGTACCGCTACTATTATGAGTCAGGTTCGACATGGGATAACAATCGCAGTTAGCACTTTGACAAGTATTGGTGCAATCACTGTTTCATTTGTAATGTCTTTAATCTTGAGTTTTTTCTATACGCTTGAATTAAAACAGATGAATGAATTTTCTCATAGCTTTTTAGATAGTGATTTTGGCTGGTTTTTCCAGGATATTGATTATTTTGGCAAGAAATTTGTCAATACTTTTGGGGTTGTATTGGAGGCCCAATTCTTTATTGCTATTTGCAATACGGTGATTACCACGATTGGCCTATTATTTATGCGGATGCCACAGATTTTCGCCCTATCGTTGATTGTATTTATCTTTAGTCTGGTTCCGGTTGCTGGAGTAATTATTTCAACAATCCCCTTGGCGATGGTTGGTTACTCAGTCGGTGGAATTCGCGATGTGGTTTACATTATCATCATGATTATCATCATCCATACTTTGGAGGCCTACGTCTTAAATCCTAAGTTTATGTCTAGTCGGACAGATCTACCAATCTTTTATACTTTTATTGTATTGCTGATTGGTGAACATCTTTTTGGTACATGGGGATTGATTGTGGGAGTACCAATCTTTACTTTCTTACTTGATGTATTAGGCGTAAAATCCATTCGTGGTGCAAAAAAAAGTAAGTAAAAAATAAAGTTCCATAGCGGGATTTTATTTTTTGCTTTTTGGTTATCCGAACAATATACGTTGGTTAGTTGAATAAAGTTAACGGAAATCGAACTTATTTTGCAAAATAGCTGAAAAAGTCTTGAGTTAGTGTATAATGAAATTAAGATAGGCCTAAAGAAAGGAAGCTGATATTTATGACAGACATTGAGATTGCAGACCAAGCGACCCTGGAACCAATTACAGAAATTGCCGAGAAACTCGGACTTTCAGAAGACGAAATCGAACAATATGGTAAGTACAAAGCTAAAATTGATTTAAATGTAAAACCATTACCTGATAAAAAACATAAACTAATTTTAGTTACGTCCATCAACCCGACTCCTGCTGGTGAAGGAAAGTCGACTGTCCTCATTGGCTTAGGGGATGCATTAAATCAGTTAAATTATCAGACAACGATTGCGATGCGTGAACCATCAATGGGTCCCGTTTTTGGAATAAAAGGTGGTGCAACTGGTGGTGGATATAGTCAGGTTGTTCCAATGGAAGATATTAACCTGAACTTTACCGGTGACTTACATGCGCTTACTAGTGCTAATAATACGTTGGCTGCTCTAATTGATAACTATATTATGCGTGATAATGCAATGAATCTTGATCCGCGGCGAATTATCTGGAAACGAGTAGAAGACGTTAACGATCGTGCGCTTCGGAATGTAGTTACTGGTCTTGGCGGTCCAATGGCTGGTGTTCCACGTGAAACGGGCTTCGACATTACAGCTGCCTCCGAGTTGATGGCAATTTTATGCCTTTCAACTAGTCTCCATGACTTGAAAGAACGGATTAGCCGAATTGTAGTAGGATATACATACGATAAAGAACCGGTCACAGTTGGCCAGCTTAATTTTCAGGATGCAATTACAATTATCTTGAAAGACGCATTGAAGCCTAACCTTGTTCAAACTTTAGACCATACCCCAACTATTGTTCATGGTGGCCCATTTGCTAACATTGCCCATGGTTGTAATAGTGTTTTGGCGACCCAAACTGCCCTTAACCTTTCTGATTATACTGTAACGGAGGCTGGTTTTGGGGCTGACCTTGGTGGAGAAAAGTTCCTTGATATTAAACAACGTGTTCTTGGCAAGCATCCAGATGCAATTGTCATCGTAGCGACTGTCCGAGCGCTAGAATACAATGGCGGTGCCAAACTTGCAGACTTAAATGAAGAAAATCTTGATGCGCTGAAAAAAGGTATGGCAAACCTTAATCGTCACATTAAGAATATGCAATTATATGGGTTACCAATCGTAGTTGCAATCAATCATTTTGTCAGTGATACCGATAAAGAAATCCAAATGATTAAGGATGATTGTGCTAAGCAAAATGTTGAAGCGATTTTGACTGATGCTTGGGCTAAGGGCGGTAAAGGTACCCATGATTTGGCTAATAAAGTAGTCGAACTTGCTGATAGTCCAAGTGAATTTACTCATATCTATGACGTTCAAGTTGATGACCTTCAAACTAAGTTAGAGAAGATTGCTAAGCAGATTTATGGTGCTAAAGAAGTATCATTTAGCCGTAAAGCACAAAATCAATTGAAGCGGTTTGCTAAGTATGGATGGAATGATTTGCCAGTATGTATTGCCAAGACCCAGTATTCATTTACAGATGACCAAAAACAACTAGGTGCCCCAACTGACTTTACTTTCCATATTCGGGAATTGGTACCAAAGATCGGTGCCGGCTTTGTCGTGGCATTAGCTGGTAATATGATGACAATGCCAGGCCTCCCTAAAGAACCAGCTGCTGTAAACATGATGATTGACGATAATGGTAAAATTACCGGATTATTCTAAATAACCAACACAAAACATCGATTGTGCAATAACGTACATCGATGTTTTTTTCACAAACTTTTCAAGGTTAGCGGATTGAAGTTATTGATATACTACTATGTGAACTTAATCGTTTTCTTGTGAAATTATAAAATAAGGACTACAGTAGAGGTATATCGCTTTATAAGTTTAATTAGGTAGAGGTGAATGGCTAATGGAAAAGAAACTACATGGCGCCGATATTGTTATTGATAGTTTAAGAAAACACGGGGTTAATCTCGTCTTTGGTATTCCCGGAGCGAAGATTGATCGTTTGTTTGAAGGACTAGATGGTCAAGACAGTGAAGATGCACCTAAATTAATTGTTACCCGGCATGAGCAAAATGCGGCATTCATGGCCCAAGCTTATGGTCGCTTAACCGGAAAAACAGGGGTCGCAATCGCTACTTCTGGTCCAGGGGTTGGTAATTTAGCAACCGGAATCATGACCGCTAACGCAGAAGGAGATCCAATGTTAGCGATTGGGGGCCAAGTACAACGGAAGGACCTTCACCGTGCAACCCACCAAAGCACGCTTTCAACTGAAATTATGGCGCCAATTACGCAATATAGCGCTGAAATTCAAGACCCTAATAATATTTCAGAGATTATGGCCAATGCGTTTGAAGCAAGTCAAGATGCACGTAAGGGAGCAGCTTTCGTTAGTCTTCCACAAGACGTTGATGATGCTGAGGTAACTGAAAAGCCATTGCCAATTTATGAAACACCTAAGATGGGTCCTGCTGATCCAAATGACTTACAAAAATTAGTCGAACTAATTAAAAATAGTAAAATGCCGGTTATCTTAGTCGGTCAACGGGGCGCGGATGAAGAAATTACGACTGCTCTCCGCAAATTATTAAGTGATTATTCATTGCCTGTTGTTGAAACATATCAAGCGGCGGGAGTGGTATCACGTGACTTAGAACAACAGTCATACTTTGGACGGATTGGCCTTTTCCGCAATCAAGTTGGGGATCAACTCCTTCAACAAAGCGACCTTGTTATTGCGGTTGGTTATGATCCGATTGAATATGAACCACGAAACTGGAATAAGGAGGGGAATCTGCGAATTGTAAACCTTGATACCTTGCCAGCTCAAATTGATAACCACTATACGCCAATCATGCAACTGGTTGGTAATAT
Organism: Limosilactobacillus reuteri subsp. reuteri; assembly: GCF_000016825.1. Lineage (NCBI taxonomy): Bacteria > Bacillati > Bacillota > Bacilli > Lactobacillales > Lactobacillaceae > Limosilactobacillus > Limosilactobacillus reuteri. The sequence goes on from NC_009513.1 coordinate 159,011, forward strand.
TGCTACAAGCTTAACGGGGCTTGATAAGTTACTAAAAGGGTATGAGTATCCTGTTGCAGCCACTGAGCAACTCGCTAAGTATAAGCAAGAACTTGACCAAGATAAAAAGATTCAAGTACCAACAAGCAATGATGCCAGTCATCCGTTAGCGGTTGTGCATGCAATTCAAGAAAATGTTACTGATGATATGCACGTTGCGCTAGATGTGGGTTCCCACTATATCTGGATGGCACGACATTTCCGTTGCTACCAACCACGACACCTGTTAATCAGTAACGGGATGCAAACACTGGGCGTTGGCTTGCCATGGGCGATGGTTGCAGCGATGCTTTATCCCGAACATAAATCAGTGGCAGTTTGCGGGGATGGAGGCTTCCTCTTCTCTGGGGCGGAATTAGCGACAGCCGTTCAACACCATCTTAATGTTGTAACGATTGTATGGAATGATGGCGGTCATTACGACATGGTTAAGTTCCAGGAAGAGATGAAGTATTCACAAGCAGCTGGTGTTAAATTTGGAAATGTTGATATTGTTAAGTATGCTGAGAGTTTTGGTGCAACTGGACTGCGGGTAAATAAGCCAGCTGACCTTACTAAGGTACTCAGTCAAGCGTTTAATATTGACGGCCCAGTTGTGGTAGATGTGCCAGTTGATTACAGTAATAATAAAGAATTAGCTGCCAACTTGATTGATTCACAACTTGGCTAAGAGGGGAACAAAGATTATGACAACATTATATGAACACGGAACGTTAGCTGCTTTGATGGCAGGAAATTTTGATGGCACAATTACTGTCGGTGATTTACTAAAACATGGTTCGATGGGAATCGGGACTTTTACTGGCTTAGACGGTGAGGTTGTTATCCTGAATAACGAAGTGTACCAAGCGGTTTCAAATGGTCAGGTCAACCACATTACAGATATGGATGCTACAATGCCATTCGCCTCAGTCCATTTTCCCGCTGAACAACAGGATATAACATTAAGAAATGTAAACTTTGCTAAACTTAATAATGATTTTGTTAAAGAACATAAGCTTGCTAATGTTTTTGCATTCTTACAATTAAGCGGTGAGTTTGAGCACGTTAAAATTCGAATTGCTCCGAAACAGGAAAAACCATACCCGACTTTACTCGATGTCGCGCAACATCAATCCGAGTTTACGGCTGAAAATATTTCCGGAACCATTATCGGTTATTATGCACCAGAAATTTTTGGCACGATTACGGCAGAAGGCTGGCATCTTCATTTTATTAGCGATGATCGGCAATTTGCTGGGCACCTCCTGGCATTTGATGCTCCAGAATTAACAGGTAGCTTTGAAATTTTTGATAACCTGGAACAACATCTGCCGATTCATAATCAAGAATTTCGGGAGAGTACAGTTGATATGGCAACTTTACGTGATGGAATTGCTAAATCGGAAGGTAATGCTGAATAGAACACCTAACCATCCATCCTTCGGGGGTGAGACTGAAAACTCGCAAGTGAGTTCAGTCTCACTCTCTTTCTTTTTGTTTATTATACACGAACTATTTATTGTTTATTTTATTTAAAGTTCGAATTTGTGTTGAATTACGGAAGATGATTTGCTATCCTTAAAGCAGATTTGAGGAGGCATTGTTATGAGTGATATTAGTGTCGTGATGGGCAGTAAATCAGACTGGCCAACTGTTAAAGAAACTTGTGATATTTTAGATGAATTTGGTGTTTCATATGAAAAGAATGTGATTTCTGCTCATCGGATGCCAAATGAAATGTTCGCGTTTGCGCAAAATGCGGTTGATAATGGGGTTAAAGTAATTATTGCATGTGCTGGGGGAGCAGCTCATCTTCCCGGAATGATTGCGGCAAATACCCCCCTGCCAGTAATTGGGATCCCAGGACAGACAAAAGCTCTTGGTGGCATGGACTCGCTTTTATCAATTGTTCAAATGCCAGCGGGAATTCCGGTGGCAACCACTGCGATTGGAAAAGCAGGCGCTAAAAATGCAGCGTTATTAGCATTGCAAATTCTGGGGATCACAGATAAGCATATCCAACAACAAATCATCGAATATCGACAGGCGATGCATGATCAAGCAAAAGAAAGTGGGCAGTATCTTGAATAAATTTATTCCACAAGGCTCAACGATTGGCATTATTGGTGGTGGCCAATTGGGACAGATGATGGCATTGGATGCCAAACAGACGGGGATGAAGGTTATTATTTTAGATCCGACACCAAATTGTCCAGCGGGGCAGGTTGCTGATGAACAAATTGTTGCTCCTTATGCCGATACTAAAGCGATTGAAAAGTTAGCTGATAAAGCGGATGTATTAACCTACGAATTTGAAAATGTTGATTTAAACGCTTTGGAAGATGTACAGGATCGCGTTTATCTTCCCCAGGGAACTAATTTACTTTACACGACCAAAAATCGTTTACGGGAAAAGAATTTCTTACGTCAGGCAGGGGTAAAAACAGCACCTTTCATGGCAGTGCATACTTCTGCTGAATTAAAGGATGCGGTAAAGAAAATCGGTTACCCAGCAGTTTTGAAAACTAGTGAAGGGGGATATGACGGACACGGTCAAGAAGTGTTACGTAATAAGGATGACCTCGATAAGTGTGCGCCTATTTTAGCCACTGGCGACTGTATCTTAGAGGGCTGGGTTCCTTTTAACCGCGAATGTTCAGTAATGGTCGGACGTAATGAAGATGGAGAAATAACGGCATTTCCGGTTTCAGAAAATATTCACCATGATGAAATTCTACATTTAAGCATTGTTCCAGCAAGGATCTCTTCTGAATTACAACAAAAGGCGCAAAAAATAGCGGTGCAGATTGCCCAAGCGATTAATTTGCGAGGAATTTTAGGGGTTGAAATGTTTGTAACAGATGATGGAGAGATCTATATTAATGAGCTTGCTCCCCGTCCCCACAATTCTGGTCATTATTCAATTGAAGCTTGTAACTTCTCCCAGTTCGCCATCCATAATCGAGCAATTTGTAACTGGCCACTCCCGCAAGTAGAGCTATTAAAGCCGGTGGTAATGGTAAATGTTTTGGGTCAGCATGTTAATGGAGTCCGACAACAGATTCAGAAAAAGGCAGATTGGCATTTTCATGATTATGGGAAAGCAGAAGTTCGTCATAACCGGAAAATGGGCCACGTTACAATCTTGACTGATGATATTGAAGCTACTTTAGCAGAAATTGACAATACAGGAATTTGGGGTGCATAAAGTTCGGCTTTACGTAACCGCTTTTCTTGTGCGATAATACATTTAGAAAAAATAGAGAGGATTTTTAACTGATGATTGATCGTTATACCAGTCCAGAGATGAAAAAGATTTGGAGCTTAGAAACACAATACCAATGTTGGTTAGATGTTGAGATTGCTACTGATGAAGCGTGGAGTGAGCTTGGGCATATTCCGGCAGAAGATGTGGAGAAGATTAAAAAGAATGCTAAATTTTCTGTAGAGGGAATTGCAGAGATTGAAGCAGTGACCCATCATGATGTGATTGCTTTTACCCGTGACGTTTCTAAATCATTGGGGCCTGAACGAAAGTGGGTTCACTATGGAATGACGAGTACAGATGTAGTTGATACTGCACAAGGCTTGCGTTTAAAAAAGGCGAACGATATCCTTCGTCAAGATATTGATAACTTTATGGATGTCCTTAAAGAATTAGCTGAAAAATATAAGTACACAGTTTGTATGGGACGAACACATGGTATCCATGCCGAACCAACGACTTTTGGCTTAAAAGCTGCTCGGTGGTATTCAGAAATGAAGCGTAATAAAGAACGTTTTGAACATGCTGCTAAGGGTGTTGAAGCGGGTAAAATTTCTGGTGCAGTAGGAACTTTTGCTGAAATTGACCCATTTGTTGAGGAATATGTCTGCAAAAAACTTGGCTTACGTCCTCAAGAAATCTCCACACAAGTTCTTCCGCGAGATTTGCATGCTGAATATATTGCTACCATTGCGCTTATTGGAACAAGTATGGAAGAAATGGCAACCGAGATTCGCTCTCTTCAACGAACGGAAATCCATGAAGTCGAAGAACACTTTGCCAAGGGACAAAAAGGATCTTCTGCTATGCCACATAAGCGTAATCCAATTGGCTCAGAAAACATTACTGGTTGTGCGCGGATGCTTCGTGGCTTTATGGTACCTGCTTATGAAGATGTTTCGCTTTGGCATGAACGGGATATTTCTCATTCCAGTGCAGAGCGAATGATTTTACCAGATGCAACTTCATTACTTGATTACATGTTGCGGCGTTTTGGTCGAATCTTAAAGAATCTCGATGTATTCCCTGAAACAATGAAGAAGAATATGGATAAGACATTGGGCTTAATTTACAGTGGTCGGGTTCTTTTGAAGTTGGTTAACAGTGGAATGACTCGGGAAGCAGCTTATGATTTGATTCAACCATATACCGCTAAGTGCTGGGCAGAACAGATTCCGTTCCGTCCATTATTGGAAGATGACCCAACAATTCAAAAGCAATTAACTAAAGAAGATCTTGATGATGCCTTTGATTACCACTGGCACCTCCGCCATGTTGATGACATTTATAAACGATTGGGATTAGACTAATTTAAGTTAGTTTAAGGGGCTAGACGAACAAAAAAGTTTGTCTAGCCTTTTTGTTATGCTTTATTTATCAAAACACGAACAATTTAAACTTAAAATCATATAAATATCGTAATTCGTATTGACAAGCGGGAGGAGGAAAGAGTATATTGTTGTCATGAAATATCGAATTAATTTTCGGATATTAAAATAAATGTTCGTGTTTTACTGAAAGGAAGTTCCGTAAATGGAGAAGTTATTGTATACCGGCAAGGCAAAGCAAATGTGGCAAACTGAGGATCCAGCGGTTTTACGAGTAGTTTATCTGGACCAAGCTACCGCCCTCAACGGAAAAAAGAAGGATCACTTTACTGGTAAGGGTAAGGCTGCCAATGCTATTTCTTCCCTCGTTTTTGATTACTTAATGAAGCAGGGAATTGAGACCCACTTTATTAAGAAACTATCAACTAACGAAGACCTTGTAAAAAAATGTGAGATGTTCCCGCTTGAATTTGTAACGCGGAATGTAATTGCTGGTCATTTTGCGAGTCGGTATGGACTTTCAGAAGGGGAAGAGCTTCCTTCACCAGTTGAGGAAACCTTCTATAAAAGCGATGAACTTAATGATCCCTTTATCAATGAATCCGCAACGATTGCTCTTGAGATTGCCAGCAAAGAGGAGCTTGCGCAAATGTGGGGGATCTGTCGGAAGGTCAATAACTTACTTAAACCATTATTTGCCAAAGCTAATTTACGGTTGGTTGACTTCAAACTCGAATTTGGCCGTTTAAGTGATGGCAAGATTATTCTTGCAGATGAATTTTCGCCAGATAACTGTCGGTTATGGGATCTGACAACTAAGCAACATATGGATAAAGACGTATATCGACGCAAACTTGCTGATTTAACCCAAACATATGATGGGGTATTGGAACGGTTAGAAGCAGTGATGAAGGAGGAAGCATAAATGGTCAATGTTCGGATTTTCGTAACATATAAGCAATCAGTCTTTGATCCGCAGGGAGAAACAATTAAGGATGCGATCCATTCTCTAGGTCATGATGAAGTAACTGCCGTTAAAGTTGGGAAATTCTTTGACGTTACCTTAGACACAAATGAGGATGAGGTAGCAACGGCAGTAAAAGAAATTGACGATCAGCTCCTTGTTAATTTCAATATGGAAACTTATACATACCAAGTTATGGAGGAAGCCTAGATGAAAATTGCGGTGGTTGTTTTTCCGGGATCCAATTGCGATGTGGATTTATATGAAGCCCTTCATTCCGTTTGCCATGCAGATGTGGAGTATGTTTCTCACCGGCAAAAAAGTTTAGCTGGTTTTGATGCTGTGATGTTACCAGGAGGATTTTCCTATGGTGATTATCTACGAGCTGGCGCAATTGCTCGGTTTACCAATATCATGCCTGCAATAATCAAAATGGCAAATGAGGGAAAACCAGTCTTTGGAACGTGTAACGGATTTCAAATTTTGACAGAAGCAGGTCTTTTGCCAGGTGGACTCAAACGCAATGATAGCCAACGCTTTGTTTGTAAAACTGTTCCTTTAGAAGTAGTGAACTCGCACACTCTTTTTACTAGTCATTATCAGGATCACGAACGAATCGCATTACCAATTGCGCATGCCGATGGTAGTTATTATGCGGATGAAAAAACACTAGATGAACTTGAAGCAAATAATCAGGTTGTCTTTCGTTACGCGACTGAAAATCCAAATGGCAGTTTGCATAACATTGCTGGAATTACCAATAAGCACGGAAATGTCTTAGGCATGATGCCCCATCCTGAACGGGCAGTAGAAACTATTCTTGGTAGTACGGATGGCTTACGGTTATTTGAATCCTTGTTAGAAAACGGCAGAATTAAAGTGGAGGCATAGTTAATGAAACAAGCAATGACCCCAGAAGAGATTAAAGAAAAGAAACCATACTTAGATTGGAGCTTGACTGAAGCAGAATATGATTACATTCGTACCCAGCTCTTAGGACGATTACCAAATTATACTGAAACTGGCTTGTTTTCTGCGATGTGGAGTGAGCACTGTTCATATAAAAAGTCAAAACCGGTTCTGCGTCTCTTCCCTAATAAAAATGAGCGAGTATTGCAAGGTCCCGGAGAAGGAGCAGGGGTTGTTGATATTGATGATGGACAAGCAGTGGTATTCAAAGCTGAAAGTCACAATCATCCGACAACTGTTGAACCTTATCAAGGAGCGGCAACTGGTGTCGGTGGGATTCTACGGGACATTTTCAGCATGGGTGCACGACCAATTGCTTCCCTTGATTCCCTCCATTTCGGTGAATTAGATAATTCGACAACGCGGATGAAAGTAACTAATACCGTTCGGGGAATTGGTGATTACGGTAATTGTATGGGAATTCCTACAATTGCGGGTGAAACAACATTTGATCCATGCTACCAGGGCAATATTCTGTGTAATGCAATGAGTGTCGGCTTAATGGACCAGAAAGATATCCAGCAGGGTCGCGCTGCCGGAATTGGAAATGCAGTGATGTATGTCGGTGCTAAAACTGGCCGTGACGGAATTCATGGCGCCACCTTTGCTTCAGCAGACTTTAATGATGAAAATATGACGCAGCGTTCGGCGGTTCAAGTTGGTAATCCTTTTATGGAAAAACTCTTATTAGAAGCTTGCCTTGATCTTATTAGAAATCATCCTGACTGGTTAGTAGGAATTCAAGATATGGGGGCAGCAGGAATTGTTTCTTCAAGTGCGGAAATGGCTTCCGAAGGTCAAAGTGGAATGGAGCTAAATTTGGATCTTGTTCCGCAACGTGAACCCGGGATGTCGGCTTATGAAATTATGCTTAGTGAATCCCAAGAACGAATGCTTCTTTGCGTAAAAAAAGGCCATGAAGAAGATGTCAAAAAGATTTTTGATTTTTACGATCTTGAAGCGGTCACAATTGGCCGGATTACTGCGGGTCATGATTATGTTCTCTTTCATGATGGTGAAGAAGTATGTCATATCCCAGTGTCGAGTTTAACGGATGACGTACTAGAAGAAGAAAGCCTAGAAAAAAAGCCTGCGCGGATTGAATTAGCCGAACAGCAGCCAGCGTGGATTCCGGATATTGATAACGTTGCTGAAGTTTTAACTGCCTTGCTTGCTCAGTCAACGATTGCGGATAAAAGTAGTCTTTATCAGCAATATGATTCTCAAGTACGGACGAATACAGTGGCTGGTCCCGGGAGTGATGCTGGGGTTCTGCGGATTCGTGGAACACATAAAGGGTTAGCGATGACAACTGATGGGAACGGTCGGTTTGTTTACCTTAGTCCAGAAGTTGGTGGACAAATTGCCTTAGTTGAAGCGGCTGCCAACATAATTGCCAGTGGAGCCGAACCGTTAGCAATTACTGACTGCTTAAATTATGGTGACCCAACTGATCCAGAAATTTTCTGGGAACTTCATCAATCTGTCCAAGGGATGGCTGATGCTTGCCGTGAATTTAATACCCCAGTTATTTCTGGGAATGTTTCTTTATATAACGAAAACAATGGGCAAGCAATTCACCCGACGCCGATGGTTGGAATGGTCGGCCTGATTAAAAATATTGATCGCGTAATTCCTTCGTTTGTCCAACACCCGGGAGATAAGGTTTACCTAGTGGGCCAAACTCGTGATGATTATGCGGGGTCTGAGTTGCAAAAAATGATGACCGGTGATATTAGCGGAATTGTTGAATCATTTGACCTTCATCATGTTCATCAATATATGCAACGGTTATTGACAACGATGGAGAACGGCCTTGTTTCCAGTGCGCATGATTTGAGTGAAGGTGGCCTCGGAGTAGCTTTAGCAGAAACGGTCTTCAAAACTGATTTAGGGTTGAAAATTGACCTTGCTGATCAGCACACAGCTCGCCTGTTTAGTGAGACTCCTGGAAGATTTATCGTGACGGTTGCTCCTGAAAAAGCAACCGAATTCGAACAGGTATTAGGAAAAGATGCGCACTTAATCGGAGAAGTTACGAATAGTCACTGGTTAATGGTTAAACTGGCAAATGGTGAACTCAATGAAAATGTTGCGAAATTACAAGAAACATGGGAGGAGGCAATTCCGTGCCAACTGAAATCAAAGGATTAAATGAGGAATGTGGGGTCTTTGGGGTTTTTGATGCGGCTAACGCTAGTCAATTAACCTATTACGGCCTGCATACTCTTCAGCATCGCGGCCAAGAAGGAGCCGGCATTGTCTCAACTGATGGGACGGAACTTTATCAACACCGTGACCGAGGATTGTTGGCGAAAGTGTTTGCTGATCCGGCTGAGCTTAAACGATTAAAAGGAAACGCTGCGATTGGCCATGTGCGTTATGGGACAAGTGGACATAATTCGATTGCCAATGTTCAACCCTTCCTTTTTCACTTTCATGATGGTGCTGTTGCACTCGCCCACAATGGTAATTTAACTAATGCTGTTACCCTTCGTCGTGAATTGGAAAATGAAGGGGCAGTTTTCCAGTCAGATTCTGATACGGAAATTTTAATTCACCTTATCCGGAAATATATTAATGAAGGTTTTATTCCTGCTTTGAAGAAAAGCCTCAACCTTGTCCATGGTGGATTTGCCTACCTATTACTGCAAAAAGATCGGTTGATTGCGGCTTTGGATCCTAATGGGATTCGTCCTTTATGTATTGGAAGGTTAGAAAATGGTGCTTATGTTGTTGCTAGTGAGACTTGTGCTTTAGATATTATTAGTGCTCAATTTGTGCGTGATGTTTTACCAGGAGAATTAATAGTTATTGATAAAAATGGGTTACATATTGACCATTACACTACCCAAACTCAGCTGGCAATTTGCTCAATGGAGTATATCTATTTTGCCCGTCCTGATTCTATTATTCATGGGGTAACGGTACATAATGCGCGGAAACGAATGGGAAAGTTATTAGCAAAGGAACATCCGGTTGATGCTGATATGGTGATTGGAGTACCTAACTCATCGTTGTCTGCTGCTAGTGGATATGCTGAAGAAAGTGGCCTTCCATATGAAATGGGGTTAATAAAGAGCCAATATGTTGCGCGAACGTTTATTCAACCAACTCAAGAGTTACGGGAGTTAGGCGTTCAGATGAAATTATCAGCTGTCCGCGGAGTTGTAAAAGGAAAAAGAGTGGTAGTAGTCGACGATTCGATTGTGCGCGGAACAACTTCTAAGCAGATTGTCCAAATGCTAAAAAGAGCTGGGGCCAAAGAAGTTCATATGCTTATCTCCTCACCACCATTTAAGTTTCCATGTTTCTATGGGATTGACGTATCAACGCGTTCAGAACTGATGGCTGCTCATTACTCCATTGAAGAAATGCGGCAGTTAATTGGTGCAGATTCTCTTAATTTTTTGAGTATTGATAGTCTAATCAAAGCAATTAACGTACCAGACGCAGGAGATGCTCCTAATGGTGGACTTACCGTGGCTTATTTTGATGGGAAGTACCCAACACCACTTTATGATTATGAAAAAGGGTACTTAAAGTCGTTAAGCGAACAAGAGCGATTAGCAGGAAAGGGGTAAGAGGATGAGTCGTTATCAAGATGCAGGGGTAGATGTAAATGCCGGGTACGAACTTGTTCACCGTATTAAAGATGCAGTCAAATCAACTGATCGCCCAGGTGTGATTGGGGGAATTGGCAGCTTTGGGGGGATGTTTGACTTAGAAAAATTACAGGTGCAGCATCCAATTCTTGTCTCTGGTACTGACGGTGTAGGTACGAAACTCTTAATTGCTCAACAAATGAATAAGCACGATACAATCGGGATCGATGTTGTCGCAATGTGCGTTAATGATGTCCTGGCGCAGGGAGCGGAACCAATAACATTTCTCGACTATATTGCGACCGGCCATAATGATCCGGCTAAGATGGCAGCGATTGTTAGTGGAGTAGCAACTGGTTGCCGAGAAGCTGGAGCCGCTTTAATTGGTGGAGAAACAGCAGAGATGCCAGATATGTATGCAGCCAATGAGTATGACCTAGCAGGAACAGTAACAGGGATAGCAGAAAAAGAAGAACTTCTTACCACTGCTGGACCACAAAAAGGTGATATCTTGCTTGGACTCCCATCAAGCGGCTTGCATTCCAATGGCTTTTCCCTTGTCCGGCAGATCTTATTTAAGGATAATCACGTCAAATTAACTGATCGCCCAGAAGCATTGAGAGGAAAGACGGTAGGAGAAACGATCCTAACTCCTACTAGGATTTATGTTCAAGCGGTTTTACCACTAGTACATCGCAAATTGGTTCATGGGATTAGCCATATTACTGGTGGAGGATTGATTGAAAATGTTCCCCGAATGTTAGGAGATAACTTGCAAGCGGTGATTGATCCTGGTCGGTGGCCACAGCTTCCAGTCTTTGACTATTTGCGGGTGCTAGGAGGCCTTACTAAGGAGGATTGTTTCGAAGCATTTAACATGGGAATAGGAATGGTCTTAGCAGTAGCACCAGATCAAGTAGCACAAGTTCAAGAGATACTATCAAATAAAAACATGACAAGTTATCAAATTGGTTATCTTCGTCATTGTTTGCCAGATACAAAAAAGATTGTTATCAAGTGAGGGGTGTAAATGAGAGTCGCAATTTTAGCATCAGGAAACGGAACGAATTTTGAAGTCTTAGCACAGCACTTCAAAAATAATGATCTTCCTGGTGAATTAGCATTATTATTCTGTAATCATCCAGATGCTCCGGTAATGAAAAGAGCTGCCCGACTGGGGATTTCGGCAGAAAGCTTTACGGTCAAATCTTGTGGGGGAAAACAGGAATACGAGGAAAAATTATTGGGAGTGTTGAAAAAGTATCAAATTGACTTTATTGCCCTTGCTGGTTATTTACGAGTAATTGGGCCCACTATTTTAGATCATTATGCTCACCGAATTATTAACCTTCATCCAGCATGGTTGCCAGAATATCCTGGACTACATTCGATTGAACGGGCATTTGCTGATCAACAAGCACAGACAGGCGTCACCGTACACTATATTGATGCGGGACTCGATTCCGGCCCCATTATCGCCCAGGAACACGTCCCAATTTTACCAACTGATACTATTGAAACCTTAGAAGCACGGGTTCATGAAACTGAGCACCGGTTATATCCTGAAGCACTAAAGCAGGCATTAGAAAAGGAGCAACATTAAATTATGAAAAGAGCATTAGTAAGCGTTTCTGATAAGCAAAACCTGGTTCCATTCGTTAAAGGATTAGTTGAAAATGGTTTTGAAATTATCTCGACTGGTGGGACGAAGCGGGTTTTAGACGAAGCGGGAATTGAAACAATTGGGATTGAGGATGTTACTCATTTTCCGGAAATTCTTGATGGCCGCGTAAAGACTCTTAACCCATACGTCCATGGGGGACTGTTGGCTCGCCGGAACTTACCAGAACACATGGCAACCCTCGAAAAACTTAATATTACGCCAATCGATTTAGTCTGTGTTAATCTTTATCCATTTAAAGAGACGATCGAAAAGCCGGGAGTGGAAATAGCCGATGCAATTGAAAACATTGATATTGGTGGTCCTAGCATGGTCCGCTCAGCTGCTAAAAACTATCATGATGTAACAATTGTGGTGGATCAAGCTGATTACGATGAAGTCTTAGCCCAGATCAAAGAAGATGGTGAAACATCATTAGCAACCCGAGCACGCTTAGCAGCAAAAGCCTTTCGTCATACGGCAGCCTATGATTCCCTCATCTCTCAATACCTTACAAAACAGACAGGGCTTGAAGACCCAGAAAAATTAACCTTAAGCTGGGATTTAAAAGAAACAATGCGTTATGGTGAAAATAGTCACCAAAAGGCTTGGTTATATGAAGACGCGCTTCCTAAGGCTTTTTCAGTTTTACAGGCTAAACAATTACATGGTAAGAAACTTTCCTACAATAATATTAAGGATGCTGATGAAGCATTACGGTGCATTCGCGAATTTGATGAACCAACAGTTGTAGCGATGAAACATATGAACCCATGCGGCATTGGTCGAGGAGATAGTTTGGTTCAAGCTTGGGATCGTGCCTATGAAGCTGACCCTGTTTCTATCTTTGGGGGAGTGATTGCTCTTAATCGCCAAGTTGATTTAGTTACCGCCGAGAAAATGCACAAAATCTTTTTAGAAATTGTCATTGCGCCAGGCTTTGACGATGATGCATTTGAGTTGTTGGCAAAGAAGAAAAACATTCGCTTACTAACTCTGGACTTCAGTAAGAAGGATGAACCAACTAAACATGAAGTTGTTTCAGTGATGGGTGGGATGTTGTTGCAGGAACAAGACATGCTTAAGGAAGATTACCACGACTGGCAATGTGTTACTGAAAAGCAACCAACAGAGGAACAGCTTAAGACATTAATGTTTGCTTGGAAAGCAGTTAAACATGCCAAATCAAATGCGATTGTCTTAGCAAATGATGAGCGGACGTTAGGGGTCGGAGAAGGTCAACCTAACCGAATTGATTCATTAAAAATTGCCGTAAAACATGCTGGCGAGGCGATTGATGATCGGACAGTGATGGCATCGGATGCTTTCTTCCCATTTGGTGATTGTGTTGAATATGCGGGTCAAAATGGCATTAAGGCGATTGTTCAGCCAGGGGGATCAGTTCGCGATCAGGAATCAATTGAGATGGCAAATAAGTACGGAATTGCAATGGTCACAACAGGCATTCGTCATTTCCGCCATTAAAGCTAGGAGGGTATCATGGAAAAGCAGGTCAACGTATTAGTTGTAGGTGAAGGCGGTCGTGAATTTGCCGTGGCGAAAAAATTACAAGAAAGTCCCCGTGTTAAGCAAGTTTATTGTGCGCCAGGCAACGTGGGGATGTCGACTGTAGGAGTGGTTCCCGTTGCAATTGCGGAAACTGACTTTGCTAAGCTGATTCAATTTGCTAAAGAACATAATGTCGCGTGGACATTCGTGGGCCCTGAGGATTGCTTGGTTGATGGGATTGTTGATGAATTTAAGGCCGCTGGATTAAAGATTTTCGGTCCTGATGCGCGGGCTGCCCAATTAGAAGGTTCGAAAGACTATGCCCTTAATTTTATGAATAATTATCACGTTCCCACTGCCCGCCATGCGACATATCGGGATCAAACAGCAGCAATTAATAACGTTGGCCAATTTGGCTTTCCGGTAGTAATTAAAGAAAATGGTTTAGCAGGAGGAAAAGGGGTTGTCATTGCAAAGGATCGTGTAGAAGCAATTAAGACAATCAAAGAAATGTTTGTCAATGGTCAGGCGCGCCTTGTGATTGAAGAATGTCTATCAGGTCCTGAATATTCAATGTTTGTTTTGATTAGTAATGGTCACTATCGAATTTTGCCCATGGCTCAAGACCACAAACGAGCATTTGATGGCGATAAAGGTCCTAATACTGGGGGAATGGGGGCTTATAGTCCCTTGCCACAACTTTCCTCAGCTGTTCGTCAACAAATGATTGATGAAGTACTTAAACCAACAGTTGATGGTTTGGTGGCTGGCGAGTATCACTACCATGGGATTTTATATATTGGCCTTATTTTGACTGACGATGGTCCAAAAGTAATTGAATATAATGTTCGTCTAGGTGATCCAGAGACCCAGGTGATTTTGCCCCGCATGAAAACCGACTTGTTTGAACTTGTAGATGCAGCAATTAATGATCGACCATTACCAGAAGTTGAAGAAAATGAAGATGCTTGTTTTGGCGTTGTTTTGGCATCGAAAGGATATCCAACTAAGCCAATCCATGGACAAAAGCTGGGAACATTTCCCGTTGATCCCAATGTCACTATTGATTATGCAAATGTTGCTGGGACGATTAATGACTTAAGAGGGGCAGGCGGACGTTTACTAATGGTGATCGGGAAAGATGATTCTCTTCAAAAAGCCCGCGATCACGTTTACGACTACTTGCGCCAGCTTGATGAACCTGAATGTTTTTATCGTCATGATATTGGTGCAAAAGCTGGACTACAATAATTTCTTCATCACTATTGGCATTTGCAGGGGAATGGATTAAAATAATATGGTAATGCTGTTTATAGCGATTTTAAGAAGAAAGAGGTCAATTGAACATGGCTAAATTAGTATTAATTCGTCACGGTCAAAGTGAATGGAACTTATCTAACCAATTTACTGGTTGGGTTGATGTTGATTTAAGTGAAAAGGGTGTTGAACAAGCAAAGAATGCTGGTAAAGCCCTTAAGGAACACGGCATTGAATTTGACTACGCATACACTTCTGTTTTGAAGCGTGCTATCAAGACTTTGCACTATGCTCTTGAAGAATGTGACCAATTATGGATTCCTGAATACAAGACTTGGCGTTTAAACGAACGTCACTATGGTGCACTTCAAGGCCACAACAAGCAAAAGGCCGCTGAAAAGTACGGTGACGAACAAGTTCACATTTGGCGTCGTTCATACGATGTATTACCTCCATTGCTAAGTGCTGACGATGAAGGTTCTGCTGCAAAGGATCGTCGTTACGCTAACTTAGACCCACGTGCTATTCCTGGTGGTGAAAACTTAAAGGTTACTTTGGAACGTGTTATTCCATTATGGCAAGATGAAATTGCACCAAAGCTTTTGGACAACAAAAACGTTATCATCGCTGCCCACGGTAACTCTCTTCGTGCATTGAGCAAGTACATCGAAAACATTTCTGATGAAGATATCATGAACCTTGAAATGGCTACTGGTCAACCAGTTGTTTACGACTTCGATGACAAGCTTAACGTATTAAGCAAGGAAAAGTACTAAAATAAATTTACGATATTAAATTTGGAGAGGCGGGAAAGTTAAATTTCTAACGCCTCTTTTTTGTAGCCTTTTTTGAAAAAATATTGAAGATATTGGCGAATAAATTGAGCTTATAGTGAGTTGTGGTATGATTAACATCAGAATCTAATAAGGTGGAGAGAATTTAAATGAAAATGGAAAAACAACGAACACTCCCAATGAAGGAATTTTTCCCTTCATTGAAAGAACTGGTAAAGCCCAACTATTTAAAGGCAATGTGGCCAGTTGCAGGGGTATCAATTATTTTTATTGCTTTAGCAGCGATTTTAGCACTCCTTAATTCAAACATTGCTGCCTCGTTGAGTATGACAATGATGATGGTAATGTACGGAATGGCTTCCCCGGTTGCAATCTTGTTCTCATTATTAGAAATTGTAGGGATTGTCGCAATTATTGCTGCGTTAGCTTTCTTCTATACTTTCTTTGGCGTTGCTACTCAATATACATACCAAGATAAGATGGCTCATCCAGAACAACCAGTTAGTGCTGGCTCAATCTGGATGCACTATAAGCACTTGCGAAAGAATCAAGTATGGCGGATCGTGCTTTATATTGGATTGTTCACTTTCTTATGGAGTTTGCCCCTCAACATTGTTAACGCATTACTCTTGCCACATCTATCCGGAGTAGCCGCTGTTTATACGGGGTGGGCAATTCGCATCCTTAATGATATTGTCGTATTATGGAAGAGTATTGAATATTCTCAATCATACTTCCTTTATCGTGAAAAGCAGCCACAATTCCTTGGCCAATCAATGCGTTATGCCTTAACTGCTAGTCGGCGGTTCATGACTGGTCGAAAGTGGAACTACTTTGTAATTTTGTTTGTCTTAGAATTCCTTCCAATTTTTATCTGGACTTTAATTTTTGGTGGATTGGCATTTTACGGTGTTTACACGG
Source organism: Limosilactobacillus reuteri subsp. reuteri (assembly GCF_000016825.1). Lineage (NCBI taxonomy): Bacteria > Bacillati > Bacillota > Bacilli > Lactobacillales > Lactobacillaceae > Limosilactobacillus > Limosilactobacillus reuteri. The sequence goes on from NC_009513.1 coordinate 175,304, forward strand.
CAACTTATGTCCTTACTTATATCGGAATCGTCTTAGTGATTGTTGGTATTTCCTGCTACCTTCCAGTGGTATATGCAATTCTTGCTTTATACTACAACAAGGCTCGAGCAGGAATGGAAATGGATGTGCTTTTCAAGGATACTTTTAAGCCAGTAGCTGAATTAACCGGTGAAGCTTATGTTCATGAAGTATATGTAGAAAAACAACCAAAAGAACAACCATCACCAACTGTGAAGCGCGAAGACGAAAAGAAACACGAAGCAAAAAAAGATGAATAGTGAAAAACGAGGCTGAAGGGTAACGAAATCTCTTCAGCTTTTTTGAATCTTAAATACTTCTTGACAGTAATCGTTAATTCCATGTACAATGACGGCAATAACCAAAGATGAAGAAGTAATCTTAGTAGTAAGCGGTTGGACATTTAGGAAGCAAGTGGTAACTGTAAACTTTGCCAATGCCGTTATACGAATTACACTTACGGAGTCTTTCAGTATTTGAACGGATCGTCTCGTTATCGACTAGAGTGGTAGCTAGCTAGCTGCAATCAAGGTGGTAACGCGGTAAATCGTCCCTGACTTCATTATTTGAAGTTGGGGATTTTTTGTATCCGAGAAACTTATGGAGGTAAACATGGATATTCTTAATGAACTAGAATGGCGTGGGGCTATTAACCAAGTTACAGACGAAGAAGGTCTACGCAAATTAACATCAGAAGATAAAATTGCTCTTTACTGTGGAACTGACCCAACCGGGGATAGTCTTCATATTGGACACCTAATTCCATTTATGATTTTGAAACGGTTCCAATTAGCTGGTCACCACCCAGTAATTATTATTGGGGGAGGAACGGGTGCAATTGGTGATCCATCCGGTCGAAAGTCAGAACGGCAGCTTCAAACAATGGATCAAGTTCACCACAACGAAGAAGCATTAACTGCTCAAATGAAGAAGTTGTTTGGAACTGAAAACTTCACAATTGTAAACAACTATGAATGGTTATCAAAGATCAGTTTATTAGACTTCCTTCGTGACTACGGTAAACTGTTTAACATTAACACCATGTTAAATAAGGAAGTAGTAGCAAGTCGGTTAGATGCTGGTATTTCATTTACTGAGTTCACTTACCAAATTCTTCAATCGGTCGATTTCCTTCATCTTTACCGCCACAACGATGTGCAATTACAAATTGGTGGCTCCGATCAGTGGGGAAACATCACTGCCGGGATTGATTTGATTCATAAGGTTGAAGGGCCAGATACTAAGGTTTACGGACTTACCATTCCATTAATGCTCAAAGCTGATGGAACTAAATTTGGAAAGACCGCGGGTGGTGCAATTTGGCTTGACCCAGAAAAGACTTCTCCATACGAATTTTATCAATTTTGGATTAATCAAGATGACCGTGACGTTATTAAATACTTGAAGTACTTCACTTTCTTATCAAAGGAAGAAATTGATGACTTGGCAGAAAAAGTTGAAAAAGAACCATGGAAGCGAGAAGCTCAACGTCGCTTAGCCCAAGAAGTAACTAAATTTGTTCATGGCCAAGAAGCAGTTGAAGAAGCAGAACGGATTAGTAAAGCATTGTTCTCTGGGGATGTTGCTGATCTTTCTGTTGCAGAAATTGAACAAGGCTTCAAGAATATGCCTTCAGTAGATGTAGAAAATAAGAAAGAAAATATTATTATTTGGCTAACTGATAATGGTATTGAACCTTCACGCCGCCAAGCTCGGCAAGATGTATCGAGTGGGGCTATCAGAATTAATGGGGAAAAAGTTGATGATGTTGACGCCGAGATTGATCCCCAAGCGCATTTTGCTGGTAAGTTTGTGATTGTCCGTAAGGGTAAGAAGCACTATTACTTAGCTCGCGTAAAATAAACTAGACCAATCGTTAGGAAATACGTTCTTAAAAGATAATTTAAGGGCGTATTTTTTATTTTTAGATGCAAAAAACAAATTTTACTTATTCAAAAAATAAAAAAGTTCAGTTTTAAAAAATAAATTCAAAAAGTTGAAAAAAGGTGTTGACGAAAGAATGAAATCCATGTATAGTAGTTATCGTTGTCGAAACAGTTAAGTGCTGTTGAGATGGTTTAACAAAAAAGTTAAAAATAATTGTTGACATCTGATTGACGACATGATATATTAATAAAGTTGCTGATTGAGTTATCGATCAAAAGAAATTCAAAATTAATTAAAATTTCTTCTTGACAAGCTAATCTGATATATGTTATAATAATTATGTTGATTGGCTGCTTGATTAGCCAACAGGTAGACCTTTGAAAACTGAACAAAGTTTCGACGAATCAAATGTGTAGGGTCTTCAATCACGATGTGATTTGAAGCAAAACATTTGCGAAGTCAATTCGCTTAATAACAAAGATAATTGAGAGCTATTCAAGTTCTTATATATTTTATATGAGAGTTTGATCCTGGCTCAGGATGAACGCCGGCGGTGTGCCTAATACATGCAAGTCGTACGCACTGGCCCAACTGATTGATGGTGCTTGCACCTGATTGACGATGGATCACCAGTGAGTGGCGGACGGGTGAGTAACACGTAGGTAACCTGCCCCGGAGCGGGGGATAACATTTGGAAACAGATGCTAATACCGCATAACAACAAAAGCCACATGGCTTTTGTTTGAAAGATGGCTTTGGCTATCACTCTGGGATGGACCTGCGGTGCATTAGCTAGTTGGTAAGGTAATGGCTTACCAAGGCGATGATGCATAGCCGAGTTGAGAGACTGATCGGCCACAATGGAACTGAGACACGGTCCATACTCCTACGGGAGGCAGCAGTAGGGAATCTTCCACAATGGGCGCAAGCCTGATGGAGCAACACCGCGTGAGTGAAGAAGGGTTTCGGCTCGTAAAGCTCTGTTGTTGGAGAAGAACGTGCGTGAGAGTAACTGTTCACGCAGTGACGGTATCCAACCAGAAAGTCACGGCTAACTACGTGCCAGCAGCCGCGGTAATACGTAGGTGGCAAGCGTTATCCGGATTTATTGGGCGTAAAGCGAGCGCAGGCGGTTGCTTAGGTCTGATGTGAAAGCCTTCGGCTTAACCGAAGAAGTGCATCGGAAACCGGGCGACTTGAGTGCAGAAGAGGACAGTGGAACTCCATGTGTAGCGGTGGAATGCGTAGATATATGGAAGAACACCAGTGGCGAAGGCGGCTGTCTGGTCTGCAACTGACGCTGAGGCTCGAAAGCATGGGTAGCGAACAGGATTAGATACCCTGGTAGTCCATGCCGTAAACGATGAGTGCTAGGTGTTGGAGGGTTTCCGCCCTTCAGTGCCGGAGCTAACGCATTAAGCACTCCGCCTGGGGAGTACGACCGCAAGGTTGAAACTCAAAGGAATTGACGGGGGCCCGCACAAGCGGTGGAGCATGTGGTTTAATTCGAAGCTACGCGAAGAACCTTACCAGGTCTTGACATCTTGCGCTAACCTTAGAGATAAGGCGTTCCCTTCGGGGACGCAATGACAGGTGGTGCATGGTCGTCGTCAGCTCGTGTCGTGAGATGTTGGGTTAAGTCCCGCAACGAGCGCAACCCTTGTTACTAGTTGCCAGCATTAAGTTGGGCACTCTAGTGAGACTGCCGGTGACAAACCGGAGGAAGGTGGGGACGACGTCAGATCATCATGCCCCTTATGACCTGGGCTACACACGTGCTACAATGGACGGTACAATGAGTCGCAAGCTCGCGAGAGTAAGCTAATCTCTTAAAGCCGTTCTCAGTTCGGACTGTAGGCTGCAACTCGCCTACACGAAGTCGGAATCGCTAGTAATCGCGGATCAGCATGCCGCGGTGAATACGTTCCCGGGCCTTGTACACACCGCCCGTCACACCATGGGAGTTTGTAACGCCCAAAGTCGGTGGCCTAACCTTTATGGAGGGAGCCGCCTAAGGCGGGACAGATGACTGGGGTGAAGTCGTAACAAGGTAGCCGTAGGAGAACCTGCGGCTGGATCACCTCCTTTCTAAGGAATAAAACGGAACCTACACATCGAAGAAACTTTGTTTAGTTTTGAGGGGTTTACCCTCAGAGCTTGTACTTTGAAAACTAAATACTATCTAATTTCTTTATTAACAAAACAATAAACCGAGAACACCGCGTTATTTGAGTTTTAATTAACGAATTATAATCGCTAACTCAATTAATCAGACAATCTTTGATTGTTTAGGTTAAGTTATGAAGGGCGCATGGTGAATGCCTTGGTACTAGGAGCCGATGAAGGACGGGACTAACACCGATATGCTTCGGGGAGCGGTAAGTACGCTTTGATCCGGAGATTTCCGAATGGGGAAACCCAATCAGCTTAGTCGCTGATTACTTGACTAGTGAATACATAGCTAGCAAGAGGTAGACGCAGTGAACTGAAACATCTTAGTAGCTGCAGGAAGAGAAAGAAACATCGATTCCCTGAGTAGCGGCGAGCGAAAAGGGAAGAGCCCAAACCAACAAGCTTGCTTGTTGGGGTTGTAGGACTGAACATTAGAGTTACCAAAGTGCGACGTAGTCGCAACAGTTGGGAAGCTGTGCCATAGAGGGTGAAAGCCCCGTAGACGAAACGTCACACTCTCTGTTCAGGATCCTGAGTACGGCGGGACACGTGAAACCCCGTCGGAACCCGCGAGGACCATCTCGCAAGGCTAAATACTCCCTAGTGACCGATAGTGAACC
>NC_009513.1:182500-312500 GCF_000016825.1 Limosilactobacillus reuteri subsp. reuteri
GTGTGGTGATGATGGCTTGAAGGATACACCTGTTCCCATGCCGAACACAGAAGTTAAGCTTCAACACGCCGAAAGTAGTTGGGGGATCGCTCCCTGCGAGGATAGGACGTTGCCATGCGATCAAAACGTGAACCGGTTAAACGATTCGCGTCTTTTCTTTAATAACATTTTCTGGTATAATTAATTAGGAATTGTTATTATGCTGACTTAGCTCAGTTGGCAGAGCACGTCACTAGTAATGATGAGGTCGGAGGTTCGAATCCTCTAGTCAGCATATCTAAACTTAACAAAGTTTAATACTCCTTGATATATCAATACTTTTCAAAGGTATATCAAGGAGTATTTTTGTTTTTAAACTAAAAAAGAGGGTAAGCAGTCGTAAGCAGTCCATATTGACACGTCTAGCCATCAAAAACTTAGTCTTCTATACTAAAAGCAATCTTAGTACAGGAGGCTTTTTCTTATGGAAGGAAAACACGATATTGTATCACCAATTTTTAAGCCCAAGAATTCAGTTGTTAATAAGGATGAATTTATTCCTCGGCCAGCCGCAAAACTACAAGTTGATAACATTGAATTAACGATCTTTAAGGGAGCTAATCTCAGTCTTGCGACTGATATAGCTAAAGTGGTTATTCGTTATGCTCATTAATTGGCAGACACCGGAGCATGTTTACCTTGTTTGCGGTAAAACAGACCTCCGTAAAGGAATTGACGGTTTAGCGATGGTAGTTGCGGAGAACTTTGGACTGGAGTTATATAATAATTCGCTTTTTTTATTTTGTGGTAGTCGCAACGATCGGTTCAAAGCCCTTTATTGGGATGACGAAGGCTTCATTCTGCTATATAAAAGATATGAGAATGGGAGTTTAAGATGGCCTAAGAACAAAAGTGAAGTTAAAGAACTAAAGCCAGCGCAACTAAATGCCTTATTTACAGGTCTATCCCCATTCCCCGAGCGAAGCATTCATAAAATTAAACCAGGAAGTTTATATTAAGCTCTTTTTAAACTGTTTTGGCTCTGATATAATAACAAAAGTTTATTAGATCGGAGGTGACGTACAATGACTGAATCATTAAAGAAACAAAACGAAGCACTACGTGCGCAGTTGAAGAAAGCGCAAGAACAACTTGAACGACAAGCAGCTACGATTAAGCAACTGCAGGAAATAATTTTTGGAAAAAAAACTGAAGTTTTAGAGCAGGTAGCTGATGGACAACTATCACTATTTGATCCAGTTGATGATCTGAACTTGGATCAAGAGATTACTGAAGTAGTTAAAACAACTACGACTAAGGTCGTACGTCATCGACCAGCAAAGAAGCAACTAACTCGTCAAGAGTTTTTAGACCAACTTCCTCAAGTCGAGGAAGTTGTTTCTTTAAAAACGACTGCCTGTCCAGATTGTCAGCACAAAATGGCTCATATTGGAAAACGATTGGCACGACGGGAAGCTAGACTAAAAGAGCCCGAATTGTATTGTGCCAACTTATATGAGGAAAGCTATAAGTGTAAACACTGTAGTCAAGATGAAAATGATAAATTGGTAACTAGTAAGGCGCCCATGGCTTTATTACCACATAGTTACTTTTCAAGCAGTACTATGGCATTCATCGCCTATTTAAAATTTAATCTGGCGTTGCCTTTCCATCGGCAAGAAGGTTTTGTACAAGGGCTGGGATTACCTGTTAGTGCCAAGCAAATGGCCTCGAATATTATTAAAGTTAGTCAAACGTACTTAGAGCCGTTGTATCAGTATTTAAGCAATATAATTAGACAAGAACCAGTCATTCATATGGATGAAACACCTTTTAAAGTCGTTGATAGTCCTAAATCCCAAGACTATTTCTGGGTAACGCGGACAACGAAAGAGTTTGCCCAACATCCGGTTGTAGTCTTTCATCATGCCAATACGCGTTCTGGTAGAATCATTGGACAAATAGTCGGTAATAATTATCCGGGTATTATCATGTGCGATGGGTATAAAGGGTATAGTAATCAACTCTATCCGCAAGCAAAATTTGGTTCGTGCTTAGTGCATATTCGGCGAGAGTTTGTCAAACTGGTTAAGGCACTTCCCAAAACAATGAAGGCGTCCAAAGCGCAACAAGCAATAACTCTTCTTAGTCAGGTTTTCCATTCGGAAAACCAGTTGAGTTATCAAACGGCTAATGAGAAGTTAGTGCAACGGCAAATCCATGTCAAACCGCTAATGGATAAATTTTACAATTACATTAGCCAGATTAGCCAGCCGATTGGACAGTTGCGTAAGGCAATTCAGAACGCCATCCAGTTAAAATCACGAGTGTATCGTGTATTTGAAAATGGACAATTACCGTTAAGCAACAATTCAGTTGAGCAAAGTATTCGGCCATCAACACTAATTCGAAAGAATTGTCTATTCGCAAAAACCGAAGAAGGTGCCAAGGCGAACGCCGTCTACTATAGCTTAGTAGAAACAGCTAAACTAAACCAGCTTAACGTCCAGCGGTACTTAAAATACTTGTTTGATCACCTACCAGAGAGCAATTGTCAAGATCTGGCAGCTTTTTTGCCGTGGTCAAAAAGCGTACAAGAAGAATGTCACGAATAGAAAATCCCCGTGAAGCCATCAAGGACGATTCTACGGGGATTTTTTGTCTGTCAATAATGTGTCAATATGGACTGCTTACAAGCAGTCAATAACAGTAAGCAGTCAATAACAGTATGTCTAGCCCTGGCTACCCCGGATCTCCTATACTGAGACTATCATCAGTAAGGAGATTTTTATGTATGACAAAACAAAATGAAATTATTACCCCGGTTTTCAAAAATAAAGCAAGTGATTTTAAGAAGCATGTTTTTACGGCACGCCCTGCTATAAAAATCAATGTAAATGAAGTTGAATTGTAAGCAGTCAATAACAGTACGGATTGAAAAAATTGGGATCATGAGCTACCGACGTTTGCGAAAAGGTGATTCTGCGGAGCAGAAACAAGCTCGGCGCCTTAAACGTTATTGGCGGCTATTTCTTCAAGATCGGGAAAATTTAAGTACAAAAGTTTATTACGAAGGACGTTATTTTAATCGCGTTGTTAATTCCATTATGATCTTAGACTTAATATTAGCGTATGACCAAGAGTTAAGAGCCACCTATAATTTTATTCAATCCTTGAAGCATGCTTACAATCAACGTGATTTTACAACTTTCTTTCAATTACTTAAACTCCGGCCAGACAGTGTCAGCCATTATACAATCCACCGTTGTCAAGCTTTAGCGCGCTATAAAGAGGGAATTAAACGTGGCTTTGAGACGAAGTTCTCAAATGGTCGAACCGAAGGGATTAATAATCGAATTAAAACTATCAAACGAGTTGCCTGTGGTTATCGTTACTTTACGGCATTTAAAACGCGGATTTATTTAATTATTGGCCACCAAATTCAAACTAACTAAAAAGAACTGTCACGAATGACGATTCTAACTAAACCAATTTAATTGGCGAAAATTCATATTTGAGTATCAACACTACTTGACGTAGAGCCAAAAAAGTGTGTGCATAAGCTTGCATCAGGAAAAGATTGTATCTACTGATTTAATAGGCTTTGTGCCTATTTTTTTGTGTGCAAACGTATAAATAAAACGATGTTAAAGACATAGAAAAAAATCAATGACGTTATTTATGAGTATTGCTGCGTGGTTGTTTTGGCTAGTTTAAACTGTTGAATTCTCACGTTTGATTATTGAAAACAATGATTACCGACGACAGTTGATCTTCCATTTTGGCCGGTGCAGCGACGAAATCGTAAATTACTAAAATAAATGGATCGTTCAATAACTCGCTGTCTACGGCATGATACCGTGATGTTTTATCGGTGGAAGTACAAAATTAAAAGTTAATGGATTTATATCCGCTACATGACAAACATGTTTTAATTCTTCGGCTGTTGATTTAACCATCATTATGATTTCGGCATTAGCTGAATCGCTGAGTTGAGGGACGGCGTTTAGAAAAGTGTATTTGTTAATCCCGAAATGTCAATTTAAATTAGAAAAAAGTTGAAAGCTGTTCTTCTGTGACATAACTCATGAATACTTCTAGTGGTGTACGATAATTAAGAGACTTTCGTGGGATATTGTTGCGACGGTGCATTAGCTGAGTGACTAGTTCGTTTGGTAAATGGCGAAAATCTAGCTTTTTGCTAAGACCGTCACGACGCAAGATGCCGTTATTATTTTCGTTTAACCCTCGTTGATTGGGAGCACCGACTTCCGCAAAATAGGTATGAAGATCATACTTATTGGCTATCTCTCGCCATCCAGCAAATTCTTTCCCATTATCAAAAGTAATTGATTTAACAAAGTGACGTGGCAGTTTAGCGAGCCATTGGTCAAGCTGGCAATTCACTGCTTCGTCTGTTTTATGATGAATATTAAGGACAATCATTACTTTGGATTGTCGCTCTACTAGCGTCATTACCGCTCCGCGGTGAGCTTTACCTTGAACTGTATCAGCTTCAAAGTGTCCAAATTCATGTTGGTAATGCGGAAAATCACGATATCGTTGATAGATACTGCGTCCTAATTGGCCAGCTTTACCACGATGTTCCACATAGCCATTGGGATGGCGTTTTCCTTTCATCGGTAGCTGTTTAACGGAAAAGCCATACTGATTGCGGGCAAACATGCGATAGAGGGTGCGCATACTGCAACTAATCGGGTGTTCATGACGACCAATAATAGTATCAGGAGTCCAACCAGCCTTGATTTGTGCATGGATATAGTTAACCTCGATAGTTGGCAGTTGGGTCTGCTTCCGACCACAACGACGTTTATGACGCTGATAAGTCTGAAGATATTGGTCGATGGTTTTACCGTTATTGAGGAAACGATAAACACGATAGATGGTTTCTTGACTACGTTGAAGTAATTTAGCGGCCCGATAAGCTTTAGTGCCTTGATACCAAAAATCAGCTATGAGAGTTAATTCGCGTGTGGTAAGATGTTTATAGGTCATTTGTGATTGCCTTTCTTTTGATTAGGGATACTCAAAAGTCTATCACAAATGGCTTTTTATTTTTTCTAACTTAATTTTACAAACGGCGAATCATAAAACTACCTTGTAACAATTATTTTTAATTTATCATGAATGAACAGATGCCGATTTTTTTATTGCAATTTTGGATTGCGCTATAATATTTGATGAGGTGAAAAAGATGGTTGACAAAATTGTTGCACGACCGCTAATTACGATTGCAAATATTATCTGGAGCTTTAATCCGCAAACGCACTTGCCCCAAATCCTGCTTGTAAAACGGGCATATGCACCTTTTAAGGATCGGTGGGCACTCCCGGAAACTCTATTACGGAGCAATGAAAGCGCCAAAATTGCTTGCATTCGTTTGATTAAGGATAAAATTGGGGTTCAGCTTTCCAATAGTGCGACCGAACAATTAGCAACATTTACTAATCCCCAGCGGGTTAGTGGCGACCGCGCGTTGGCGATTGCTTACATGACATTTTTACCAGTGATGCCCCAGCTTAAAGCCGGATACGGGGCGACAGAAGTGCGGTGGTTTAGTCTCAATTTTGACCATGGTGACTTCCTGCTGCAAAACGGCGAACTTGTCTTGGGGTTATCCGACGATTCACCGTTAGCATTTGACCATCACCAAATTATTGGGACTGCAATTAGGCGCATTAAAAATAAATTAAACTATCAGCCGACGATTCTCCAGATCCTGGGGCCAACCTTTACTTTACGCCAGGCACGAGAAGTCTATGCGATCTTTTTACAAACAACGGTCGAGAAAATTGATAATTCTAACTTTAAGAAAACCCATCGAAAAATATTTAAGGAGGTTGGAACGGCTGCTACTAAGCGTTCGGGACGGCCGCCTAAGCTATTTAAACTGGCGGAGGGTTGTATTTAAAAATAGCGGTGCTATAATCGGAATAATAAAAGTTAATCATACTTTTATTTTTTACTATAATTTAGGTACTTTTTACTTAAAAGATTGGAAGCAAATATTAGATGAATCATGAATTATTAACCGATATGTACGAATTTTCGATGGCAAATGGTTATTATCTAACGCTTTCTCATGATAAACAGGCTCGGTTTGATGTCTTTTACCGGAAGGCTCCTGATGATGGCAGCTTTGTCATCAGTGCTGGATTAAAGCAGGTAGTTGATGAAGTTAAGAACTGGCACTTTTCTCCTGATGATATTGCTTACTTGAAATCATTGAAGCATTTTTCAGATGACTTTCTTTTTTACTTAACTGAAGCTCACAATCGGTGCTCCATTGAAGCATTACCGGAAGGGACGCCGGTTTTCCCGCAAGAACCGTTTCTAAGTATTACTGGTCCCTTGATGGACGTTCAATTGCTCGAGACGCTTATTTTAAACATCATTAATCACCAGTCGTTGATTGCAACAAAGGCATGGCAAATCACAAGTGCCGCGGACAATCGGCCAGTAATGGAATTTGGTGCGCGGCGGGCGCAAGGACCTGATGCCGCAATCTACGGAGCACGGGCTGCAATCATTGGTGGTTGTGGAAGCACCTCCAATGTTCTCGCAGCTAAACTGTTTAATGTGCCAGCAGTCGGGACAATGGCTCACGCCTGGATCGAAAGTTTTCCTGATGAATTGACCGCCTTTCGGGCATGGGCAAAAATTTATCCTGATAATGCGGCGTTGCTGGTTGATACTTACGATGTTTTGCAATCTGGGGTGCCAAACGCAATTAAGGTATTTAAGGAATTACGGGCTGCAGGGCATGAACCAGTCGGCATCCGCATTGATTCAGGGGACATTGCCCAACTAGCAAAGCAGGCCCGGAAGATGATGGATGATGCAGGGTTCCCTGATGCGAAGATCACTGCCTCGAATGCTCTCGATGCTCATATTATCAAGTCGCTATTAAATCAAGGTGCTCCACTGGACAACTTTGGAATTGGGGAAAGATTGATAACGAGTTCATCTAGTCCTGTTTTGAGTGGGGTCTATAAGATGGCGGCGCTTGAAAATAAAGGTAAGTGGGAGCCCAAAATCAAGATCAGTAATAGTCGAGAAAAGGTAACGCTGCCGGGACATAAGCAGGTTTACCGCTTATACGATAAGCATGATCCCCAGCATGCCGTTGCGGATGTGATTGCCCTGGCTGATGAACAGATTGGGTCCAAGATTACGGCAATCAGTGCCGACGTTCATGTGACCCGGAACAAGGTTATTTTGACTGACTTTATTGCTAAGCCGTTACTGCAGCAAGTGTTAACGCCTGATAAGACGGCGACATGCGAAGCTAATCCCTTTGTAATTCAACGGTTTGCGAAGAAGAATTTAGCACAGTTGCCGGCAGCAACCCAACGCTTGCTCAATCCTGACCACTTCCCTGTTTACCTAACGAAGCGTCTTGTTGATTTACAACAAAAATTAATTGATGAAGCTACCAATATGTAAGAGAGGTAAGAAATGATGGCAAAAGCATTATTGATAATTGATTATACTTATGATTCTGTTGCAGATGACGGTGCACTAACATGCGGTAAGCCGGCGCAAAAGCTTGAGAATAGTCTCGTTGAATTGGCCGATAAATTTTATCGGGCAGGGGATTATGTAATCTTCCCAACCGATGGGCATACGGGGGATAAGTTCAGCCCGGAATATAAGCTATACCTCCGGCACAATATTGTTGGGACGTCAGGACAGTTACTATATGGCGAGTTAAAGGAGTGGTATGACCAGCACTGCGATAGCGACCGGGTATACCAGTTCAATAAGAATCGTTATTCCGCTTTTCAGAATACTAATCTCGATAATTATTTACGTGAACGAAAAATTGATGACTTGTGGCTTGCCGGCTTGTGTACTGATATTTGTGTTCTTCATACGGCCATTTCTGCCTATAATTTGAATTACCATCTTACTATTCCGAGGAAAGACGTTGCAACCTTCACTAATAATGGTCAACAGTGGGCGCTGGATCATTTTAAGAATTCATTAGGGGCAACCTTGGTTTAATGAATTTTGACCGGAAAGAATAGACAAATTTTTATGCAATAGTTAAAGTATAGTTTACTTAAATATTGTGATCCCTTGGGCAAACGTGGAAGCTGACAATAAAGGTAGAACGTCCAAGTAATCGTAATTAAAAGTAGCTCTTGTCACAGTTAAGTGATGCAGTAGGAAGGGCTAGCCATCCTAAACACCTATTGGTTGAATTTTCAGAAAATTAATAAAAATATGATTGGCTATCAAAAGTCTACTATGATACATGGTACAGTGTGTAAACGTTGATATATCAAGATATTCTACACTTGAATACGAATATAAGGCAATTGCTTCGACAACACTATTAAGAATGTCAGCCGTTGCTGTTGATGAAGAAGAAACATTATGAAAAGGCCAAAGACACATATAGCAATTTTGCTGAATTCGATTTAACGCTTGGTGCGTGGGGAGTTTTTATGCGAGATAAAGATAAAATTTTAGGAGCATTATATGGACAAGCAATTGGTGATTCAATGGGAATGCCTACTGAATTATGGCCAATTCAAAAAATTCGGGATAAGTTTGGCCGGAATATTACAACCTTTTTAGATGGTACAGACGATAATGATATTGCGATTAATTTTAAGGCTGGTGAGTACACCGATGATACCAACCAAGCGTTTGCAATCTTAGATGCGCTTATTGAAACAAACTGGGAACCAGATACTAAAGTACTAGTTAAGCACATTATGAAGTGGGCTGACGCTGTTGGAGTATGGACCAATAATATTTTAGGTCCAAGTAGTAAAGCAGCACTCAAACTGGTAAAGGAAGGGAAGAACCCATCTGAAGTTACCAAAACTGCTTTAACTAATGGTTGTGGTATGCGGATTTCACCAATTGGTACTCTTTATGAACCTGAAGACTTTGATCAGTTAATTGAGATGGTTTATGAGGTTACTAAGATTACTCACTCTAGTGATGTTTCCATTTCAGGAGCTGCAATGATTGCAGGAGCTGTTACTGCTGCAATGGCTGACTACGACTGGGATGACATTATTGATTATGCTAAAAAGGCAAACGATGCTGGTTTTAAATTAGGTACGCCAACGTGGGCTGCACATAACAAAGAACGGCTTGAAGTCGGGATTGCCCTTGCACATAAGTACGAAGGTAATGATGAAGCATTTAGTCGAGCAATTTCCAATACTGTTGGAACAGGAACCACGATTTCAGAGAGTATTCCAGCAGCACTGGCAATTGCTTACTATGCTAAGGACGTAAAGAAGAGTGCCTTCATTTGTACTAATTTAGGTGGCGATACCGATACGATTGGCGCAATGGCAACTGCAATTTGTGGAGCAAAAGTTGGTGCTAAAAACATTCCAGAAGACTGGAAAAAGTTAATTGACGAAAAGAACCCTCAACACAATATTCAAGAGTTTGCAGATAAGATTTCTGAATTTAAGGCATAGTAAAATGAGGTGAATTACTATGGATAATGAATTTGTTAAAGTTCCAGAAAAAGATAAAACGTTAAGTCCTGGGAAACTTTTCTATAACTGGTTTGCTGCTAATATCGGTATTATGGGTTTCGTTTATGGTGCTATTATTGTTAGTTATCATTTATCCTTCTGGCAATCAGTTACGGCAGCGTTGATTGGTGCATTGACTTTTGCAATTCCGGGTTGGGTTGCAATGATTGGGCAACGTGAAGGTGTAACCACATTTAAGATGAGTCGAGCAACTTTTGGTACGCATGGTAACAAAATTCCTAACTTTATGGCTTGGCTAAATATGGTTGGCTGGCTTGCTGTCAATGTAATTACTGGTACTTTACTATTTTCTGCAATGCTAAAAACAATCCATGTCCCACAAACTGGCTTTACAAAGTTTATTTGTTTAGTTGTTTTCGCAGGATTAGTCTTTCTGTCAGGTATCTTTAAGGAAGATACTTTAGCTAAAATTCAGACTTGGTTAAGCTGGATATTTGGTGGATTAACATTAGTTATGTTGATTATGTTCTTAATGAACGCAAATTGGGGTGAGGCATTTGCTATGAAGCCGGGCAGTTGGGTAACAGGCTGGTTACCAGCTGTTGCCTTCATTGCTGCCGGTTCTAGTATCTCATGGTCAATGGCTGCAGCTGATTGGGGTGCATACGTTCATCCTAACACGAAGCCATCTGCTACTTTTTGGAATACTACTTTAGGTGCTGCTACACCACTTTTCATTTTAATGGCTGGTGGGGTATTGCTAAGTACAATTTCCCCAAGTTTAGCTAGTGCAAGTGACCCATACCAAGTAATGTATGGAGTTATTCCAGGTTGGTTTGGTTTTCTCTACTTCTTAGTGGCTGCTGGTGGTATTATTCCACAATGTTTAGTTTCATTCCGTTCAGCGCGAATCAATCTTTCTACGATTGGAATTGAAGTTTCACAAAAGAGATCATTAATTTTGCATGCTGTGATTATTATTCTAATTTCTATCTATGTTTTGTTTATTTCTGGTGACTTTTTAAGCAACTTTGAATTGTTCTTAAACTTCTTGGGCATTTGCCTTGCTTCATGGGTTGCTATCTTCTTAGTAGATAGCGTTATTTACCGTAAGAATGGCTATGATGTTAAGCTAATGGAACCAAATTCATCTGTACACTATAACTGGCCAGGAATTATTTCTTGGATTATTGCTACTATTTTCGGCTTCCTCTTTACGTCAAATGCAGCATATCGTGGACCGTTTGCTCATGGTATTTTTGAAAATAACAGTAGTTTGGCTGTCTTCGTTTCAGGAATTGCTGCAATTATTGTTATGTTTATTAAGAGTAGTGATAAGCAGGAGGATTGAGTATTATGACCAAAAAAAGTCTAATTATTGGTGCTGCTTTTGTAGATGTAATAATGGACGTTCCGCAGATGCCGACTTCGGGCAGTGACGTTACAGCAAAATTAAAGTCCTATAATGTTGGTGGTTGTGCTTTCAATGTCTACGGTGCAATTAAACACTATCTAGGTGCTAACTCTGCTGACCTCTTTGTGCCTGTGGGAAAGGGACAATATAGTGAAATAGTTCGAAAAACAATGAATTATAGCAGAATTCCAATTTTACTTGAAGATAACCATCAAGATAACGGTTGGGATCTTTGCTTGGTTGAGCCAAATGGTGAGCGGACTTTCATCACGGTTCCAGGAATTGAACAAGATTGGAAAGATGAGTGGTTTAGTAAGATTAATTTGTCTGATTATAAGTATTTCTATGTAAGTGGTTATGAAATGGAAGACGTAAAATCAGCCAATTTACTGTTGGACTACTTGGAACAACGTGATAATGATTCATACATTCTGTTTGACGCTTCACCACGAATTAGTCATATTGATTCCCGGATTTTAAATAGGCTAATCACAAAAGGCGTAATTATTAATGCCAATGAGGATGAAATTGGTTTTCTTAGTGATAGAGATACATTGGAAGAAAAGACAAGTGACGTTTTTGAAAAAACTGACGAACCAGTTCTCGTTACTCTAGGTGCTAAGGGAACTTACTTATATGATGATAATGGTGGAAGAATCATTAGCAGTGATAAAGTCGAAAATGTTGTCAATACAATCGGTGCTGGTGATACTCACTGTGGTGGAGTGATTGCTGGACTGCTAAATGGTAATTCATTTGCAGAAGTATGTAAGATTGGAAATAATCTTTCTGCACAAGTTATTCAGCAAGAAGCTGGAAGCCTTATCTAATAGTTTTTGTTATTACATAAATTGAATAACAGGTAAAACAGAGTACGTAGGCTATAATGCTGCCTTTTTAATCAGTGATCAAAATGCAACAACTACAAAAGATGCAGTTTATCAGGGTAATGATGTTATGAAATTTAAGGATAAATGGGGAATAACCGGTGCTCTGACTTCTCAAATAGATGAATTACTTTACAAACGGCGAATTAAAAATAAAGTATGTCGTTTTAGTGAACTACAAAAACGAATGCCGAATTGTTCTAGGCGAATGCTATCTTTACAACTTAGCGAATTAGAAAAAGATAACATTGTCGAAAAGAAACTATATCCAGTTATTCCTCCTAAAACAGAATATAAATTAACCCGTTTTGGATAAACGTTAACTCCACTTATTATTGAAATGGAGAAATGGGGAAGAATATATAACACTATAAATTTAGAATAAAATTAAAAAATGGTGTGAAATTTTATTGATTTCTAATTATAGCTATGATAAGATTTTACTATTAATTAAGACGAAAGCGAGAACAGATTAATGTCATTTACTACTAATGTACACGTAAATATTATTATTATTCGGATCATTAATTAGATGATGCGAATAATTAGTGCTGTTCGCATCACCATACTAGGGATGTGAACAGTGATAGTGGTAGAGACATTTCTGTCAGCCAGTTGACTGTTCAACAGTTAGCTGGTTTTTTTATTGAAGGGATGTGAAAAAAATGGAAAGTGAAATTAAGACTAGAAGTGATAATAGATCGTAAATTAAACTGAAATGAGAGGTAAATACTATGGATAGTACAGTAACTAACACCCCGCAGACAAACAGCAAGCTTAATGTAAAACGTGATCCTGTCAAGACAGTAATTTTGGCTTCGATGATGGGAACGGCAATTGAGTTTTTCGATTTTTACGCTTACGGGACTGCATCTGCTGCTTATTTTCCCAAAATTTTCTTTCCGCAAATGACCCCTTTACTTGCAACACTTTTAAGTTTGTTAACTTTTGGAGTAGCCTTTGTAGCACGCCCGATAGGTTCCTTCCTATTTGGACATTATGGTGATCGTTTAGGACGCAAGAAAACACTTGTGGTCTCACTTTTAGTAATGGGAGTGGCGACGGTAGCCATTGGTTTCATTCCTAGCTATCAGGTTATCGGCGTTTGGGGAGCATTGTTACTTTGCCTTTGTCGGTTTGTCCAAGGAATCGGGCTTGGTGGTGAATGGTCCGGGGCTGTATTAGTAGCTACTGAAAATGCTCCGGCTAATAAGCGGGCATTATATGGTGCATTTCCGGAAGTGGGAGCACCAATTGGATTCTTCCTATGCAATGGCTTATTCTTTGCTTTAGAACGGGTACTAACACCAACGCAAATGATGACGTTTGGTTGGCGAATTCCTTTTTGGGCCTCAGCTGTTTTAGTCGTTATAGGGTTATATGTCCGACGTCGTTTACAGGAAACACCTTTGTTTAAATTAGCTCAAGAACGTGATAACACAGCTGCTTCGCCTCTTCGTGAAGTATTCAAATCTAATTGGCGTGAAATCTTAAAAGGAACTTTCATCATGGGAGCAACCTATGCACTATTCTTTACATTAACAACTTGGTCATTATCATATGCTACAACAGCTTTAGGTTTTACCTCTTCGGAATTTTTATTATTATTAATGGGTGCAATTGTTGAATTCGCTGCTTTGATCATGTTAACTTCTGTATTAGCAGATCGTGTTGGTCGGAAAAAAGTTCTATTAACTGCGTCAGTAGCACTAGTTGGCTATTCCTTGGTATTCCCATATTTCCTTACAGGACAACATAACTTAGTTGGCGTTTTACTCTTCTTAGGACTAGGATTCTTAGTAATGGGCACTCTTTATGGTCCAGTCGGTGCTGTTTTGCCTGAACTGTTCCCAACCAGAGTTCGCTATTCTGGTGCAGGAATTACTTATAACTTAGCTGCAGTGGTTGGGGCAGCCGTTGCTCCAACTGTAACAACGTGGTTAATTGCTAATTATGGATTACATTCGGCTGGATATTATATGCTAGTTTTATCAGTACTAGCAGTTATTTCTTGGTTATTGACAAAAGAAACAAAGGATGTGGATTATACTAAATAATATCTTGTTTAGAGGAATTAGTGAGAAAACCTACTGACTATAGTTATTAGATAAAAATTTATGTCCCCGTTAAAAAAGATGATGCAAAAACTTTGGTCAAGTCATAATTAATAAAGCCACTGGTAACACACATTAAGTGCTACTAGTGGCTTTATTATTTACATTGGTTGTCCAGTTGAGATTTCAAAGCCGGCTGTTACAGGAATTACTTCTCCCGTAATTGCGCTAGCAGCTGGGCTGGCAACGAAATAAATTGCAGCGGCGACTTCTTCTGGTTCAACAATCCGATTTAACGGGCTGTTCTTAGCGAATTTTTGTTTATCTTGGTGAAAAAGCGGGGTATTAGTCGGACCAGGTGCAACAACATTTACGCGAATATTATTTTTACCGTAATCAATTGCCATTGCCCGAGTCATGTTAATAATTGCTCCCTTGGCGGCATTATAAGCAACCATTGCTCGATCACCAGCCATTCCTGAGACAGAGGAAATATTAACGATACTACCATGATCTTGTTCAATCATTGTTGGCAAGAAGGCTTTGCTAACGAGGAAAGTTCCCTTAACATCAACATTAAAGATTTTATCCCAATCTTCTTCACTGGTTTCATGAACCTCGCCGTGAATAACGATTCCTGCATTATTGATAATCGCATCAACGGTTTTAAATTTATTGAGGGTTATTTGCTTAACATGTTCAACCTCACTTGATTTACTAATATCGGCTTGAATAAAAGCAACTTGTGCCGGAGAATACGTTTCGCCTAATTGTTGTTCAACCTGCATCCCCTTTTCTGCATCACGACCGATAAGCACCGTATTCCACTCGTTTTTAAGAAAAATATTAGCAGTGGCAAGACCAATCCCAGAGGTTCCACCAGTAATAACAACTGTTTGCATATATAAAACTCCTCTCTAATCTTTTCTCTAATTATGGCATTTTTGGCCGAATTTAGCTATTTGTTAGGAAAGTCTTTATAATAAAATAAAGATGAGGAGGAAACGCAATGAATACAGCAACCTTAAAAGCGCTCCAAAATTGGCTTCATGGACGTGGCTATACATTAGAACAAGTAGACGCACAACTAATTCTTAAATATCATGGACAAGAACGAGCAGTCATTACGCCACCTGATCGCTATCAAGTGAAAGACCTTGACCTGAATTTTAATGAATGGGTTGAGTTTAATAAATGCATTCGGAATATTCGCCATTATTTAGCTAGTAACGAATAGGAAGCCTTTTCTTTGGCAAGAATACTTCCTCGTGATAGAGTTATTCATGAAGGGAATATAGTCCAAGGAGGGATAGTCATGATAAGAGTTGGAATAATTGGTGCTTCTGGAATGGCAGGTAGCGCAATCTATAAATTAGCATCGACGAAAAAAGATTTGAATGTAACTGGAATTGTTCGAAATGAGAGTAAGGCTAGAAAGATTCTCGGTGCCGATGCTAATTTGATCAGTGGTGACATTTTTGCCTTAAATGATAGTTTGTTGTCGCGGTTTGATGTGATTGTTGATGCATATGGTACTAGTCCGGAAAATGCTGATCGGCAAGTAAGACTAGCTGAGAAATTAGTAGTTTTAGCCCGGAAACATAAAATCCGTTTAATTTTCATTCTTGGTGCCGGAAGCCTTAAAACTGGTAAGGATAAGCACCTATTTGTTGATGATATTGAAAAGATGCCTGGTGCTGAGACATGGATTAATACCCCACGCCAGCAGTTAAAAGAGTTACAGTATCTTGAAACTATTTCTGACATTGATTGGTTAGGTATTTCACCATCAGCAGTATTTGAAGCTGGGGTTGCTACTAATTATATTCTTGGTCAAGATGAATTATTATTTAAC
This sequence comes from Limosilactobacillus reuteri subsp. reuteri, assembly GCF_000016825.1. Classification (NCBI taxonomy): domain Bacteria; kingdom Bacillati; phylum Bacillota; class Bacilli; order Lactobacillales; family Lactobacillaceae; genus Limosilactobacillus; species Limosilactobacillus reuteri. The sequence continues at coordinate 198,184 of NC_009513.1, forward strand.
GAACAAAATGAATCAAAGGTAACTGCTGGAACAATGGCGAAGTTAGTGGTCAATGAAATTTTAGCGCCACGCCACCATCGTGAACGAATTACTGTTATTGATGCAGAATAGTTATTGGAACTAAAGCAAATACGAAAAGGCATGAGAACGCAAATCAATTCTCATGCCTTTTAATATTAGTCAACTAATTTTCCGATAATTGGAAGTTTTGAAACCGGTGAATACTTTTTAGCTGCTTGTTGATAGGTGACATCTGATAAATCATGGCCGAAAACATTACCGTGGATTTCTGCGCCTTTCCACTCTGGAACCTCAGAAACATCATAAACATTTCCACGCACTCCAATATATGCCGGACGACCTTCTTGACCATTATATTGCGCTAATTCATTGTGAGTAAATGACCGCATAATAATCCCTCCTATAAGAAGCTGGGAATTGACTCGGCCCCTTCCTGTATAGATGTAATAACATATGAAAATAGATGACGAGTTTATTCGTTATCCTATCATCACTATAACACGAAAATGGTAATGACATCGGAAATTCAATTTATTCAGTTGCTAAGTTTGCAGCAGGGCTTTTGACTGGGACTTTCACGAGCATTCCTGCAATGATAGTTAGGATTGTAACGAGGAATGGGAAAAATACCCAAGGAATGAAACTTAATGGATTGATTTGTAAGGTACTAGCGATGAATACCCCAGAAACACTCCATGGGACAATTGCGTTGACTGCGGCCCCTGCGTCATTGAGAATCCGAGTTAAATCAACCCGTTTTAAGCCTAATTTATCAAATGACGGGAGAAATGATTGCCCAGGAAGAATAATTGCGAGGTAGTGTTCCCCAACAAGGAGGTTAACCCCAATACAGGTAAGAGCTGTGGAGAATGCTAATCGACCAGGCGTCTTTACAATCCCAGTTAAGTGATTAATGATGGCGCTAATAATATTGAACTTGATCAATAAGCCACCTAAAGCAAGGGCAAAGATAATTAGGGCTAGAGAAGTAAGCATACTAGAGATACCGCCTTTAGAAAGCAATGTATCGATTGTTTTATCACCGGTATGGGAAACGTAACCAGTCATGATGGTATTAGTAATCGTAGTGAGGCTGGTTTTAGGTGCATGAATCCAGCCAAGTACGACCGCAAAGAGTGAGCCAAGGCCAAGGGAAGGAATAGCAGGAACTTGGAAAATGGCTAATACGATTAGGAGCAGAACTGGGAGAAGAGCCCATCCGGAGATCCAGAACCCATTTTGTAGCCCGGCCATCATTTGGTGAACGGCACCTAAGCTAACATTTTTGGAGTTTAACCCTAAGAAGGTGTAAAGAATAAGACAGATTGCCCAGGCAGGAATATCGGTGGTGAGTAAGGATTTAATATGCTTGTAGATACTAATTTCACCAACACTGGCGGCAAGGTTGGTGGTTCCTGAAAGCGGGGAAATATTTGAACCACAAAAGGCGCCTGAAACAATTACCCCCGCAGTTAAACCGGGGTTGATTTTAAGGGTTGCACCAATGCCAATAAAGGCGATCCCCATTGTTGATACAGTTGTAAATGAGCTTCCGCAAGCGACTCCAACAAGGGTACAAACAATAAAAACTGTTGGGAGGAAGAACTTTACAGAAATGATTTCAAACCCAAAGTACATAATTGTTGGAATAGTTCCCGAGAAAATCCAGGTAGCAATTAAGACACCGATAGAAAGAAAGATAATGAGGGGGTCAACACCGGCTCGCAAACCATGACGCATTCCATTCATTATGGTATCCCATTTAAATCCACGAATTCGTCCGTAAACGGCGAGCAAAACAAGGGAAATAAATAATGGGGCTTGCGGTTCTTGGTGCTTAAAAATAATAGGGTAGCCTAAGATGCATAAAATAACGCCAAGAATAAGTAAACTTTCACTAAAACCAATCACTGGCTCAGGACTATTTTTTGATTTGTTAATAATTTTCATTGTGTAATTCTCCTTGTTTTTTAATAAAAAATACCAACTAGATCAGCGGCATTTGCTTAATCTAGTTGGTATTACGGTAGTATAAAAAATCGCGGAAAACTACACGCCCTTACTAGATTAATGTACCTAGCAAAGGACTCATTACAACAACAACCCTGCTTAGGTACGAACACCGCTGTCCGTACCTAAATGAGTACAGACAATTATGCACGGTAAGCATAGTTGTTATAATACTTGGTTGAAGTTAATGAGTGTTGAATCATGTTAGTCGTTCCTTTCAAGTTAAGTTGTAATTATTAAAACATTCTAATCTAAATTTGTCAAATTTTAATTTTAAAATTCACCAGAAATATCCTTATCAGAAAATGAATGAGGATCAGGAACAAAAGAAATATCAGTGTCAATTATTCCAAATTTTTCTCGCATTACATTTTCGATGTGTTCTGATAATTGGAAACTTTTGAGAATCGTCATTTTAGCGTTAACCATCACGGAAGCATCAAGCGTGACCACGTTTCCGTTATAGTGAGCTTTTAGTTCGACAACTTTTACAACGTGCGGAATATTGGTGATTGTTTGACGGTATTCCTGTTCAGCGCGGGGATCAAAGTAGTCGGTTAAGTTAAGACTACTTTCAAAGAAAATTTTTAGTCCAGAATATAGAATAAAGAAACCGACGACAATACTGGTAGCACCATCAAGCCAACGAAGGTTAAAGAGGAGGGCACCACCAATTGAAATCAAGGTTCCAATACTTGTGAAGGCATCGCTCAGACTATCTTGGGCAGAAGCAAGCAACGCGGCGTTTTTTAACTTAAGTCCTGTTTGGCGATTCATATACCAAACAACTAACATAATAACTGACGTGATTCCGGCTCCAATTAATGCGACTGGTTGTGGAACCACCCGACTTGCAGGATTGAGGAGACTTTTAATGCCATCGATGATAACGCTTAAAGCAATCGCAACCATAACGACCGCTGTGACAAGGAAAAAATTGTCTCATAACGCCAACGAACAAATTGTACTCGTTGGTCAGACCCCATATGTGATATGTGCTTGATAATTTCCAGAAGGCAGCCGTGCGCCAATGATATCATCATCATCGACATCCTGGGCGATGTGTAAGCCCATCATCAGTAAAAAGGTCGAGATAATTCCCGAAAGGTTGTTGAAAGCATCGGCCCGTAATGTCTGCGATTTACTTATTTCAGCCAACCAGTACTCAATTATTGAAATAACAACATAAGCAACCAAGTTATAGATTAAATGGTGTTGGGAAGTTCGAATCTTTGCTAGTTCGTTTGCTTGCGTTTTTTCCCAGTTATTCATTTCTTCGGTTGTATGTCTTTTAAATTTAGTCATTAATTTAAGAACTTCCTTGATTAATAAAATCAGTTTAATTGTAACGCAAAAAATAAGGGAGCGAGACAGAAGGCACTTGTGACTTCGTTTTTCGACGCGAAGCTAGCCTCTGGGAGCCCCTGCAAGCAACAATAGGCCTCCAACGTTCTTTGACGGACGTTGGAGGCCTATTGTTGTACTGCGTAGTTGCTTTTTATGAAAGCAACTTAACTTATATCACAGTCCCAAAAATAATGAAAATAATTGCTAGGCCCGGTTATTAATTACGTGGGCGCATGTTGCAATAATCAGTCCCATAAAACTTACTACAGCGATCATATTACTCATAATTGACATCATATTGAACAACTCCTTTACATAATTAAAATATTTTTACAGCACAACTAATGACAGTTGCCTTTTTGGAAAACAAATTATAATGATTGTTTTCCCCTCTCCACCAAGTATTGTAACAGGTCTTAGCAGTAGTGACGATAATAATTAGCTAAGCTTTTAATGAGCTTTTTTACGAAAGAAAGGAGTGATTATAAGCAAAATATTATAAGTGACTATCATAGGAATTAATAAATTTTAATTATTAAGCAAAACTAAGCTGATTCTTTAAAAAATAAGTTATTCAGCTAGTTTGTTTAATTCTTTTAAGGCTAACGGGAATTTTGTAAAGCCGTCACTAGTCAAAAAGTGACCACCTGTTTCTTTAACTATGAGTTTTGCTCTAATTTTATTGGCGACTTCAATGCTATTTTGATAAGGAACGATTGGGTCGTCTTTAGCGGTTATAACGGTAGCTTTAGCGAGTTTAGGAAAAATTTGCTCATAATGAGGACGATCTTTCATAAACCCATCTAATTCGGGATAAGCTGATAATCCTTTGTCAAATGCTCCCACCAGTAAAAGTCGAGCATCTTTAACATGATGACGTTCAATATAACGAAGTGCCGTAATACAACCAAGACTATGAGCGACGAGGATGAGGTTGTCTTGGGGATTAATTTGGTTGTCAACCGCTTGATCCCATTCAGCTTGTTGGGGATTGAAGGGATTTGGTAGCCATATCCGATCAAGGGCGATTATTGGTTTCGCTTCTTCTTCGAGCCATGGGAACCAGTCGTCATCCCGGGTAGAAGTGCCATGAATTAAGTATGCGTTCTCCATTATTACTACTCCTATTTCATAAAGTGTTTCAATACTACCATGCCGATGATTAATAATAAAATGGCAATCGAATTAGTAAGAATTTCATAAGGCTGACCGTGGGCGGCAATTAGTCCCCGAATTAAAGCCATAATTCCTAAGCTTAATAGAAAATCGACTGCAATCCGGCCATGATGTTTTAGCGCGGCAATTATCATTGTCATAAATGAAAAGAAAAGGAAAAAGACAATAACGCGATCCAAAATCTTAAAAATAACATGATCCGTATTCCCATCTTGCATAAGGGGAATCAGCGAAAAAGTTTCTGTAAATAAAATAATAGTTAATAAGATCCCTAAAATTGCTAGGGCACCGATTGTACATAGACGCAAAATATGGCTAAAATTAGCTGCTAATTTGTATATTTTTTTCATTCTCCGATACTCCTCAAGAAAACGCTTTAACTTTAGGATAGCAATGATCAAGAAATTTAGCTAATATTTAACAAAATAATTGTTAAAAATATGCGATACTTAAAGATGGATAACAAAAGGAGGAGTGAGAAATGCGCAAACCCTTTATTGCTGCTAATTGGAAGATGCATAAGAATGTCCAAGAATCGGTTGAATTTGTGGATGCAATTAAAGGAAAGCTACCAGATCCGCAAGAAGTTGAAGTCGGAATTGCAGCCCAAGCTTTTGCATTACCCAGTATGGTTCAAGCCGCTGATGATTCAGGATTAAAGATAATCGCGCAAAACGCGGCGGCTGAATATTCGGGAGCTTTCACTGGTGAAATTAGCTTACGAGGTTTAGCTGACGCCGGTGTTTCATATGTAATGTTAGGACATATTGAACGGCGCCATTTATTCCACGAGGATAATGAGTTGGTTAATCGGAAAGTGTTGGCAGCCCTTCAAATGGGAGTTACCCCGATAATTTGTACGGATGAAACGATGGTCCAGAAAGAAGTTAATGGTGAAATTCACTACGTTTTCCAGCAATTGATGAGCGTATTGAGGGGCGTTTCTCTTGATCAAATTAAAAATGTAGTTGTTTCCTATGAACCAAGTTGGGCAGTTGGATATGGTCAGCATGCTAATCCAGTTCTTGCTGAAGAAGGATGCCGTCAAATTCGGCGAACGATTGCTGATAACTACACTTATGAGATTGCTGATAAGATCAGGATTCTTTATGGGGGCAGTGTCAATCCAGATAATATCGGAATGATTATGAACAAGCCAGATGTAGATGGGGTATTAATCGGTCGGGCAAGTTTAGATGTTGATAATTTTTTGCGAATGGTCAATTATTTAAAAAATGATCAAGAAAAATAAAAAAAGTATTTCTCTTTACCGTCATTTTGTGTTATAGTTATTAACAGTTGTTATGGCGGTATTGGTGAAGTTTGGTTAACACACCGGTTTGTGGGTCCGGCACGCGTGGGTTCGAATCCCACATACCGCCCTGACCTAGCGCGATGGCAAAGGATTTTTCCCTTGCCATCGCGCTTTTTTGTATTCTCTGTTTTATGAATTTTAATTGATAACATCCAAGAAAGTAACTTAAAATAGAAACAGTATAAGGTGGAGAAAGAAAAAAGGGGCTTTAATTATGAAAAACGTACAAATTGGTGGAACAAATTGGGAAGTATCGAATGTTGCATTGGGCATTATGCGGATGGGGACGTTAGCAGTGAATAAAGCGATTGATGCCTTAGAAGCCGCCCACGATGCTGGAATAAACTTTATTGATTCAGCTGATATTTATGGCAACGACCCACAGTTAGGACGTGGATCTTCGGAAATCCATTTTGGTGAAGCATTAAAGAAAAGCAGTCTTACCCGTGATGACTTTTACATTCAATCAAAAGGAGGCCTTTTTGCGAACGCGGATGATAAAATAACGCGGTATGATTCATCAAAGAAGCATTTAATCGCTGCTGTTGATGGGATTTTGCAACGGATGGGGATTGATTATCTTGATTCATTTTTGATTCATCGTCCAGACCCCTTAATGGAGCCCGCAGAAATAGCAGAAGCCTTTGACCAACTTCAAGCATCTGGGAAAGTCCGCCATTTTGGAGTATCAAATTTTAATCCGCAACAAATCGCGCTCCTTCAAGCGGGGACAAATCAACGGCTTTTGATTGACCAGGTACAATTTGGCTTAAAGCATACGGGGATGATTGATTTTGGCCTGCATACAAATATGACTGATGATGCTGCAATCAATCATGACGGGGGATTATTAGAATATACGCGTCGTAAACAGATGACGATTCAAACATGGTCGCCTTTCCAGTACGGTACATTTGCAGGGACGTTTATTAATAATGATCAATTCCCTGAGTTAAACGCAATGTTAGAAACTCTTGCGCAAAAATATAAGGTAAGTAAAAATGCAATTGCTGTTGCATGGATTTTACGTCACCCTGCGCATATGCAAGTGTTGCTTGGCACTATGACTCCAGCTCATATTATTGATAGTGCTAAGGGGAGCGATATTACGTTGACGAATCAAGAATGGTATGACCTATATCTTGCGGCCGGGAATGATTTGCCATAATGAAAAAAGATTATCTCCAGTTCTATCAGCATATTACAGCTCCTTTTTATCGACACCCGTGGACAATTCCTTTATTACGGGCGGTTAATAAATTTGTTGTGTGGACTATGTACGTTGCTTACATCGTTATATTAGTGTGGGTAGGGAAAAATAATGTCTTGAAAGCAGGACCCTTTCTGCTGATTCCCGGTATTGGCTTTATCCTGCTTTCTTTTATTCGCCAACGAATTGACGCGCCACGACCATACGAAAAATTTCCGATTAACCCCTTAATTCGACGGCAAAAAACTGGTGATTCATTGCCTAGTCGTCATGTTTTTTCGGCGACTGTTATTGCGATGTGTGGGTTAAGGTTAAATTTGATTTTAGGAGTGATTTTACTCGTTTTAGCTGTTGTTTCTGCTATTACGAGAGTGATTGGCGGAGTTCATTTTCCTCGTGATGTGGTTATCGGGTTTATTTGTGGCTTTATTTGTGGTTCGTTTTTATTTCTTGTCTAAATTTTAGAAAGGTGTATTTCATGGACAATTCAGTGCTGCAAGACGCAATTTTGAATGGACTTATTAGTACTCAATATCAAGGTAATACGCTGTTAGGTCCGCAATTATTAACCAACAACCAATCATCGACAATTTGGCAAACGTTACGGCACGAATTGCTGTCATGTAAAAACTTTACGTGGTCAGTCGCCTTTATTACGTTAGATATGTTGGTTCCATTTAAGGCAGTGATGGCTGACTTAGCACAGCAGGGGGTACAAGGGACGATCATTACCAGTGATTACTTGAATTTTAATCACCCCGCGATGTTTGAAGAATTGCAAAAGATTCCTAATTTAACGGTTAGGATTGCTGATCTTAATGGATTTCATACTAAGGGGTATTTATTTGATCATGGGAAATATCAGACCGTAATTATTGGGAGTGCTAATTTTACACGGTCTGCTTTGTTAGTTAATAAGGAGTGGAATTTGAAATTAAGCTCCCGCCAAGAAGGAAGCCTTTTTCAACAACTAACGGCGGAATTGAATGCTGTTAAACATGAGAGTACCGTTCTAACGTCAGAGTGGATTGCGGAGTATCGCAAGAATTGGCAACCACCAAAGACTAGGGTGACGCAACCGGAAAAATTAAAACCAATTGAACCTAATCAAATGCAACAAGCCGCTTTAGGACAATTAAGCACTCTGATAAAAACTGGCGCTAAAAAAGGACTGGTCGTTTCAGCAACAGGAACTGGAAAAACATATCTGGGAGCGTTTGCTGTCAATAAATATCAGCCGCGTCGTTTCTTATATGTCGTTCATCGAGAACAAATTGCCAAAAAATCGTTAGCTAGTTTTCGACGAGTTATTGGCGGCAAGAAAACTGATTACGGGTTATTGACAGGTAATCGCCATGATTGGAATGCTAAATATTTATTTGCAACTGTCCAAACACTAAGCCAACAAGCAGTACTTGATAAGCTAAAAGCTACCGAATTTGACTACATTTTGATCGACGAGGCCCATCGTGCAGCAGCACCTAGTTATCAACGAATTTTAAACCACTTTATGCCGCAATTTTGGTTGGGGATGACTGCAACCCCTGAACGAATGGACAATCAAGACGTCTTTAAACTGTTTGATTATCATTTGGCCTATGAAATTCGGCTGAAAGATGCATTGGCTGCTAAAATGTTAGCGCCATTCCATTACGTGGGAGTTACCGATTATGAAGTTGATGGCGAAGTTATTACTGAGACTTCTAAGTTAAACCAATTGATTGTTTCGAAACGGGTTAATTATGTTCTTAACCAATTAGACTATTATGGATATTGTGGCGATCAGCCTCGTGGGTTAGTATTTTGTAGTCGGCAGGCAGAGGCAAAAGAATTGGCAGTCCAGTTTAATGCGGCTAACCATCCTGCGATTGCATTGACAAATCAAAGTAGTAGTCAAGAGCGAGCAAAGGCAGTTGAGCAATTAGAGGCAGGAAAGATTGAGTATATCATTACCGTTGATCTTTTTAATGAAGGGGTCGACATCCCATCAGTAAATCAGATTGTAATGATGCGTAATACCCAATCACCAATTGTGTTTATCCAACAACTAGGGCGCGGCTTGCGTAAATATCCTGGTAAAGATTTTGTGACAGTTATTGATTTTATTGGAAATTACCAACATAATTACATGATTCCTCTTGCGCTTAACCAGGACAATAGCCGAAGTAAGGATCAAGCGCGGCGTGAAGTTAAGGTGCCAACGAATTTTGATGTTTCAACCATTAACTTTACGAAGGTTGCCGAAGAACAAATTTTAGCCTCCCTTGATAAAGTTAAATTGGACTCGATGCGTGAATTGCGGCAGGCATACCATGATTTAGCTAACCAACTAGGGAGAGCACCATTGCTGGGTGACTTTTATCGTTATGGTTCTGTTGATCCCCGAGTATTTGCGCAAAATTCCCAACTCAACCATTATGGTGACTTCTTAGAAAAGATGGGGACAGAACTTAAATTAACTAAGTATGAGCGTCAAGTACTAGCCTTTTTAACTAAAGAGTTGCTTAACGGTAAACGGCCACATGAATTGATTCTCCTTCAATGCTTACTTCGCGGTACGTGTTCAATTGATGCTTTTAAAGCAGAATTAGAGCAGCAAAACATTCGCGTTACACCAGCTGTTTTACAATCAGTTGATGATATTTTAAGCTTGCAATTCTTTAATGTAAAAGCTGGTAAACAGTTAAAAAAGGATCAGTATGGCGGACTGCCGATTATTGATCATCCAGATTTGTTAACGTATCAGTTAAATTCAAAAATTCGAGCAGGACTAGAAAGTGACAATGATTTCAAGTGCTTGTTTACCGATGTATTAACAACGGGTCTTGAAATCGCCAAGCAATATGATCTCAAGCAAGCATTTACCCTTTATCAGCAATATGACCGCAAAGATGTTTGTCGTTTATTAAATTGGCCCCTCGATGTAAGTGCGCCGTTATATGGGTATCGAGTGGCAGAAGATGTTTGTCCGATTTTCATTACCTACCATAAGGATGCGGAAGAAAAAAGGAATGCTATCTATAATAATCAACTACAAGATGGCCGTTCATTGCGCTGGTACACACGGACACCTCGCCATCTTTCATCTGATGAGGTCCAGCGGTTGCTTGCAGGAGTAAAAGAGGGTAAGCCGCAAGTAAAATTACACTTGTTTGTAAAACAGAGCGATGCAGTTGGCAAAGAATTTTATTATTTAGGTCCTGCTTATGTTCAACCGGACTCCGTAAGAGAAGAATTAGTTGGGCCAAAGAAAAAAGCGGCAGTGGGAATGGATTTAGTCTTAGAACAGCCGTTAACCCCGGCGATGATGAACCTATTAGCAATATAAACGTAACCATATTGCTTTTGTTTTCTACTAAATCTTCTATAATTAAAGACGAAGAAAGAAGATGAATATTATGGCAAAAGGAAAGGTAAAAACTAGCGATAAGCGTTCAGTTCGGGATGTTAAATTAGATGAATTAGCTGGCTTATTAAATGAATATGATGTCAACACGATGGGGGCCCTAGTAAAGTCCTTAAAGAAGAGTCAAAAGAAGAATAAGCAAAGCAAGAAAGATGAATTACGCGATACCATTGAACGGCAACAAGAACATATTGATGAACAAAAAGGCACGATTGATCAACTTAACAATCACATTTCTAAACTAATTGATCGTCTTGATAATAAGCTATAGAAAAATGAGGCTGAGAAAAAACTTTTGTTTTTTCAACAGCCTCGTTTTTTATACGAATATTGTTACGATATCGTGGCACTAGCCTCGAGCCTTGTCGCGGAGATTATTTCCCGCTTCCATTTCTTATCATTCTTTTTTATCTACTGATTGTTTAAATAAATCATTGAACGCTTCGCTGATTGTTGGGTGGGTATAGATTTGGTCACGAAGCATTTGATAGGGAAGTTTTGCCCGCATTGCCAGAACAATCATGTTGATAATTTCTTGTGCTTCTTGGACATAAAGGGTAGCCCCAATAATTAAGTTCGTTTGTGGATCGACTAATACCTTAAGCAGTCCACGGGTATCCTTCAATACTTTTGCTTTTGGAATTGCAGCAGCAGGCATCTTAAAGAGCAGGTAATCTTTCTCTTGTTTTTGCGCCTCTCTTTCTGTTAAGCCGACTTGTGCAAGGGAAGGTTCGATAAAGACGTTAGTAGGAACAATTAAACGATCACTAATTCGGCGTTCCTTATTACCGAATAATTCATCTTTAATGATCCGGAAGTCATCAAGTGAGATGTAAGTAAATTGGGGACCCCCTTTAACATCCCCGATTGCCCACACATTAGGAACACTAGTGTGGAGGAGGTCATCGACAACAATCGCCCCGTTTTTAGCGACCTTAATATCTGTATTTTGCAAATCAAGGGCCGCTGTTGCAGGTTTTCGGCCTGTTGCCACTAAAATCTTATCAGCAAAAATGGTTGTTTCACGATTATCAGTTCTGGCAAAAGTAATCGCAGCTTGATTATCTTGTTCGCCAATCGCTTTAATATCAACCCCAACTTCAAAGCGAACCCCGTTATCCTTAAAGTTTTGGATTACCATTTCAGCCACATCATCATCTTCACGTGGTAGTAAAGTCTGATGGTGATCAAGAACCGTGACGTGTGAACCAAAGGAAGTGAACATATTTGCGAATTCAAGACCAATATAACCGCCACCGATAATTACGAGTTCACGTGGTAACTTAGGCTGATCCATCGCTTGAGTAGAATTCATAAGAAAACGACTATCCTTTAATCCAGGAATGTCGGGGATGGTTGATGTTGCACCAGTATTGATGAAAATACGTTCGCCCTTGTAAGAAAGAGTATGCCCATCTGGCGTTTGTACATCAATTGTGTGGTTACCAGTAAAATGAGCGGTTCCATCTAAGACAGTGATATTATCTTCACTTGCTAACATTTGATAATTCTTTTGGCGGAGTTGGGATGTCATCACATTTTTCCCATCGACTGCGTCTTCAAATGAGGTTCCATGAGCAGCTTCAATAATTAGCCGTTTGGAGGGAAGGCAAGCAATATTAATGCAGGTTCCCCCGTACATTTGCTTCGATTTTTCAATAACAAGAACTTGTTCTCCGTGTTGAGCGAGAAACTTTGCGAGTGTTTTTCCGCCCTTGCCAAACCCGATAATAATATTTTTGACTGTTTCCATTAAAAGGCCTCCAAAGTTGAAATTATTTTACATACTTTGAAATTATACTAAGAATAAACGCTTTGTCACTTAAAACGCTTAAATGAGCCAAATGTGCAGTTTGCGTTTTACTGAACAAAGTGTTAGGATGATATCGTAAATATATTAGTCCCAACTGCAGTCAGAACTTGTATATTAAAGAAAAACGTATTAGATAAATATTGTACATTATTGATCATAAAGAATGTGCTATCGAAATAAAACGTTTTACTGATTTACAAAAAGTTTTGATTGAGGAGAGATTATAATGAAAGCTGCACATTTAGTAGAACACCCCAAAAAAGTAAATGAAAAGAAACCAGTTATTCAAGAGACCAAGTTTATCGACATCTTAAGCAAGGTTGCAACAGTTGTAGCTATTTTGATGTATGTATCTTACATTTCACAGATTAAGAATAATTTGGCCGGAAATTACGGTGCTCCTTTACAACCATTAGTGGCAGCGCTTAACTGTACGTTATGGTGTATTTATGCTTACTTCAAGCAGCAACGTGATTGGCCAGTCTTCTGGGCAAATTTCCCTGGTATTATCTTTGGCTTAATCACTTTTATCACATGTTTACACTAGGAAAAATAGGATTGCGAGAAAACAAAATTTTCTCCAGTCCTATTTTTTATATGCTAACTCTCAACTCTATGATATAATTAATCGAACATATGTTTAGGAGGAGTAGAGATGCCAAAAGATGGGATGTCGGTAGTTCGCTTTAGTTCTTTTGCACCGGTGACAGAGATGATTTTACAGTCGTTGCCAGCCGAGAAGGACAAAGAAGACCAGAAAGCGCCAGCCATTAAAAACTTTGATCAATTACGTCAACGATTAAATAGTCAAGCGCGATTTCTTATTTTAGACCTTGAGTTTTTTCAGGATCAGCAGAAGCATCGAAATGGCGTTGCTCAGATTGCGGGGAAGATGTTTGAAACACAAAACAGCTTTAATTACTACCTCTATGCCCAGAATATGTCTGCTGAGCGACAATTGGCCTTTTTGCGACAATATGACCTCCGCCTTTCAGAAGTAAACGGATATGAGGTTAGACAGACTTTTAACCGGATTTTTCATTTCATTGCGGTAGAGCGGCCTGACTATATTGTGAGCTGGGATAATGGAACTGACTTTGAATCATTGAATTATGAAGCAAATCGATTAAAAATTAGGAAAGAGGACCGTCCCTGGCGCACGATTCAGTCGTTAGATCTGGAAAAGCTAGTCGCTAAAGAAGTATGGAAAAGTAAAAGTGGGATCAGTTTGGAAAAGATGTGTCGTTTATTGCATCTTCCCCGGGTTAAATATCATCAAGCCCAAAATGATGTGATAGCGATTGAACAAATCTTGAAATTTTATGCTCGTGATTTAGAACGTGAATTAAATTGCCGCTGATCGTTACCAAAATTTAAAATTTAGTTCATGATTTATCCCGATTGACTTTTTATAATTAGTAACAATTGAAAGAAGGTGAACGAGATAAATTTCATTTTTCGACTGCTTAAGCGGATATTTATAATAGGACTTTTAGTAGGTGGAGGATGGCTTTATTTCAACGATGCACGGGTTCAAGCAACGGCGAACCAAACTGCATGGAACGTTCGTGACCGTATTGCTAAGTTAATTGGCAGGGACGATACAAATTCAAACGATAATTCTAATCTGCACTTAAACGATGCAAATAATGGTTCTTCCAAAAACGAACAAGGACCAACGACAGAACAACAAACAAGTACACAAACTTCAATTCCATCTACTGGGCGATGGGCGACTAATCAAGCAACAGTCTATGTAAATACAAATAATGCTCAACTTGACGCAGCTACTAATACCGCAATCCAAAACTGGAATCAAACGGGGGCATTTACATTTAAACCAGTAAACAATCAAAGTAAAGCTGATATTGTTGTAACGACGATGAACCGTTCTGATTCAAATGCTGCTGGATTAACGAAGACATCCTCTAATTCATTGACAAGAAGATTTATGCATGCGACGGTGTACTTAAATACATATTATTTAACTGATCCAAGTTATGGCTATAGTCAGGAACGAATTGTTAATACAGCCGAACACGAACTGGGCCACGCAATTGGACTCGATCATACCAATGCTGTTTCGGTAATGCAGCCTGCTGGATCATTCTATACGATCCAACCAGATGATGTGCAAGCAGTCCAAAAACTATATGCTAATAATAAATAAAAATGGGACTGTGACATAAGTTAAGTTATTTTCATAAAAAGCAAATACGCAGTACAACAATGGCCTCTAACGTCCGGCAAAACCGAACGTTAGAGGCCTATTGTTGCTTGCGGGGGCTCCCAGAGGCTAGCTTCGCGTCGAAAAACGAAGTCACAAGTGACTTCTGTCTCGCTCCCATTCTATTTAGTCTGTCATTTTCCGTGCTTTTAGTGCCCATAGGATAGAGACAGTATCAATTACTTCCTGTAACATGGCGCCGAAAAAGGCCGGAATGATTCCGGTGCTAGCAACAAGCATTAGGATGGTACAGATTGCGATTCCGATTAGGACCGCCTGTTTTGCAATCCGCAGAGTTTCCTGAGAAATGCTAACGGCTTTTGCGACTCGCGAAAGGTCATCTTTTAGGATAACAACGGCAGCGGATTCACTAGCAGCAGTTGATCCGTGAGCTCCCATCGCAATTCCAACATCAGCTGTCACAAGAGAAGGTGCGTCGTTTACGCCGTCACCAACCATGAAAACAGGATGTTCATTTGTTGGAATAGCTTTAAGTGCATTGATTTTATCTTGGGGAAGAAGGTCGGCTTTAACCTGCGTGATCCCTACTTGTTGGGCAACTTTATCTGCAATAACAGCTTGGTCTCCCGTTAACATTAATAGATTGGTAACCCCAAGCTTTTTTAACTGGTTCATTGTTTGCTTTGCTTCAGGACGAATATGATCGGTAAAAGTAATTGCACCATAGTATTGCCCATCGACGCTCACATAGATAGCCGTTGATGCTAACATCTGGTTAAGATTTTCTGGTGATACGAATTTTAATTTTCCTACTTTAACTTCCCGTCCATCAACAGTTGCTAAAATTCCTTTACCGGTTATTTCTGTAAGTTGATCGACAGGTGATAAGGAAACATTATACGCAGTGGCGTAAGAAAGCAGTGAGCGTGCTAGGATATGTGATGATTGTTGTTCAGCGCTTACGGCGTAATGGAGGAGCTGAGTTGAGTCAATTTTTCCTGTCGGCAAGATTTTATCAACAGTCAATTGACCACTTGTAATAGTTCCTGTTTTATCAAATGCACCAGTTTTAGCAACCGCTAGTTTTTCCAGTACGCTCCCTGTCTTGACCACAATTCCGTTTCGTGAAGCCCGACTCATTCCAGAAACCATTGCCACTGGAGCTGCGAGAATTAACGGACATGGTGAAGCAACAACGAGAACCTCCGCAAATCGTTCGGGACGGCCAGAAAGCACCCATGCGAGTGAAGAGATAATAATGGCAATAATCGTAAATGGAACAGCATATCGGTCGGCTAATCGAACAAAGTGGGCAGGGGTGGATTCAGCCTCCTTAACCAATTTAACGAGTTGCTGATATTGACTATCTTTGGCTAGCTTGGTGACCTGTAAAGTGATGGCATTATCACCATTAACAGATCCAGACATCACTTCATCACCGGTTGTTTTGGAAACTGGCCGTGATTCACCAGTTAATGAAGACTCATCAAATAAACCTTCGCCGATTTTAATGATTCCATCGACTGGTACTAATTCTCCAGGCTTAACGATAAGCTGGTCACCAACTTTGACATCGTTAACTGGGATGTCGCTGGTTTTGCCATTGGTGATTAAATGCGCCGTTTGTGGTGAGTTATTAAGTAATGCTTTTAATTCGGTGCTTGCTTTTTTGGCAGCATAATCTTCTAAGGCATCTCCTCCGGTTAACATTACAAGAATAACCATCGCTGCCCAGTATTCGCTAACAGCTAGCGTTGCGACGACAGCCATAATGGCAAGCAGATCAACGCCATATTTACCACTACGGATAGTTTTTATCATGCCAATAAACATTGAAAAAGCAACAATTGCGCCGACGACAGTAACTAGAATTTGAGCAAAAAGTTGTAAATGAAATCCAAATTGGAGCACGACTGCGATTGCTGCAATTACTAGGATAATGATTAATTTTTGTTTATTAGATAGTTTTTTCATAATACCCCCGCTTAGTCCTCATACTTTCTACAATTTAATTATAGGATTTTTATGCAATGATATAATAAAAAATTAGAAATATTAAGGAAACTGGTGAAAAAGAATGCAAAATGGACAATCTTATCAACGTATTTTTGTAGTGATAATTGATTCATTAGGGATTGGAGCAACGGCTGATGCCAATCATTTTGAGAGTTTAGGGGCTGACACGCTAGGACACCTTGGGGAACATTTTCGCGTACGGCTACAACTACCGACTTTTCAGAAAATGGGTCTTGGCAACTTGCACCCGATTATGGGGATGCCTTCGCTTGAAAATCTTCACGCTGTTTATGGTCAAATGAGTTCAATTTCAACGGGTCTGAGTGATCGGGAGAGCCAGTGGGA
This sequence comes from Limosilactobacillus reuteri subsp. reuteri, assembly GCF_000016825.1. NCBI lineage: Bacteria > Bacillati > Bacillota > Bacilli > Lactobacillales > Lactobacillaceae > Limosilactobacillus > Limosilactobacillus reuteri. The sequence goes on from NC_009513.1 coordinate 215,031, forward strand.
GATGATGGGCTTGGCAACGACCGCTGAACCTGACGTTTTTATTGATGGTGTGCCGTTGGAAATAGCGATTAATTTTGCGCGAAAAGCAAAGCGCCCTCTTTTAAGCAATTCCTTAATGAATATCCGTACTGCGTTGAAAGATTATGGCCTTGAACAATTGACAACAGGTGGTCTGCTAGTAGCGACGGCTAGTTCTTCGAGTGTTTGGTTAATTGCGCATGAACAGACTATTTCAGTTGGCGAATTAAAAGAAGATTGTCAGATTTTGCGAAAAATGTTGGATAATTCCCCATATACTATCGAAAATGTGAATGGTCTTCTTTTTAGCGGGAACCAGGCGGCTAATTTTTATCCCCAAGAACTTTATAAATTTCCTTTAGCTCCAGCAAGTCCAACGGTTATTGATTGTCTCTTGGAAGAGGGTTATGCTGTGAAGTTAATCGGGAAAAGTACCCAGTTCTTTGGTTTGGACCATAATGAAATAACCGGGAATAATCAAGAGAGCTTTGTTCAGTTGAAAGAACTGATCGAGAAAAAGTTTACGGGTGTTTGTATAGCAGAAGTGGGGGAGATAGAGCAATTTGGTAAAGCGCGTAATCCTGAAGGCTTTGGAACGGAATTGATGCGAATTGACCACGAACTTACAAAAATTATCGATAAACTACAAGATGATGATTTACTGATTGTGACAGGGAACTTTGGGAATGACCCTACTTATCCTGGCGAAAAACATACTCGTGAATATGTGCCGTTACTTGTAACATCACCACAGATAAAACCAAATATTTCGCTCGGTGGCAGAAGTTTTAGCGATATTGGGGCAACAATTCTTGATAATTATGATTTAGGAGATAAGTTGCCAGTTGGTAATAGTTTTTTAAGAGAATTATTTTCTGCATATTGATAAAAGAGGATGGAAAAATTCTGATTTTCCGTCCTCTTTTATTGTGACTATATTAACGATGAAATTTATAGTAAATAGCAATTCCCATAATCAAAAGAAGGACAAGGGCAGCAAGACGCGGGTTTGTTTTAAATAACTCGTGCATTGCATGAATTTGTCCAATACCAAGGGGAAGAGTAAACATAGAAAAGACACCCTTTCAAAATTTACTTAAGAGCTTAGTAGTTTTTTATAAGGAATTCTTTCATATCTGTTGGTTGATGTCCAGTGATATGCGCAAAGTCGTCAGTAACTTGGTCCATCAAGCCCATTGCAGCTGCTTGGTACATAGAAGCGAGTTCGTTTCCGTCACCCTCAGCAGCGTAAATTTCAGCAAATCTTTTTACGGTAACGGGGTCATAACCAATTTCTTCACCCGTAACATTAGTCATAATATAACTAAGTTCTGACATTGTATAATTTTTGCTCATGGTAAGGAGATAATTTTGTCCCTTGTCTCGCAAGTATGGCTTGACTGCTACATTGGCGATGGCTTCAGCACTATCTTGGCGGGAAATAAAACTCATTGCCTGGTCACCAACCGGGTAAATGATGTTGTGGCGTTCAATTAATTCTGGAAGGTAAGGGACTAGTGGGTCTGCATACAATGAATTCTTAACAACAGCGTATTTAAGGCCGGAACTGGCAAGCCGTGCTGGTAAGTATGCATAGTAACCAGCCATTTGGAAAGGATTGTTATATTGATCTGCAATAAAACTAACATCGACTAAATTATGAACGTCAGCCTTAAATATTGCGGTTAATGAATTCTCAAATTCGTCAATTCGATCCTTAACTAAGTAGGTGATGCTTGGAATGTAGATAACAACATCGATTCCGCTAAAGGCTGCCGTCATCTTAGCAACGTCATGATAGTCAATTGCGGCAATTTCATATCCGGCATCTTTAAATTGAGAAACTTTGGCGGGATTGTGAACACCGACGCGGATGTTATCTGGGGATGTAAGTTTGCTTAATTGCTTAACAACGTGTTGACCAAGGTGCCCGGTTGCACCAGTAACCATATACTTCATTATTAGTTCCCTCTTTCTTTTTTGGCATCTTTTATTGCTTGCTTAACGCGAATAGTGTCGATGACATCTTGTAAACTGGTTTTTGCAAGTTTGGCTTTCGCGGCTGTTTCTGCTTGTTGGTAAAAGCCATCAAGCGTCTCTTGGATATTCCCGCCAACGATGCATTGGGGATTTGTTCGTTCATCAATTGTAAATAGATGAGCATCCCCTTCGATCGCAAGAAAAATATCATAGAGTGAGATATTTTCGGGTGATTTTGCAAGGGCTGGATCAGCTGCACCATGGACGGTATTGATTAAGCCAGCTTTATTGAGCGCGCTCATCAAACGTCGGACGACAACTGGCGAAGTTTCAATGCTGCTAGCGATATTATTACTTGTTAATGGAATAGTTCCTTGATAAATATTAATGAAAGCAAGAATATGAATGCTATCACTAAAACGGGTTGAAATTTTTATATTATCATTCCTTTAATTATGATTGTAATTTATGGAGTTACATGATGTCAAGGGGTTGAATTTATCATTGCCTTGACAATTTTTTTCTTAGATATAGTATTAGTTTATTGATTGAAACTTTTTTAGTTACAAGTTAGGAGAAAATAAATGAGATTTAAGAAAATCGTTGCTCTTTCATTATTAAGCATTGCTGGGTTGCTAGCAGGAACTATTACGCCGGCAGTAGCAAGTGCTGCCAGCAATAAACCAATTATTGTGGGTTCAAAAAATGTTTCAGAAAGTAAGACTGTCAGTGAAATTTACGCGCTTGCACTTGAACATGAGGGTTATAAGGTTACTCGGAAACCCAATATTTCAAATAATGTGATTTTTAGTGCAACACAAAAAGGCGAAGTTGATGTTTATCCTGATTATACGGGAACAATTGTAGAGGCGTACCTTAAAAAGAAGGGGACCGGCAAGAGTGCTAGTCAAATGGCTAAATTAGCACACGATGGTATTCAAAAAGACGGTTTGACGACATTTAAATACGCCCCGGGTGATAATCGCCAAGGTGTTGCAATGCCAACTAAGGACGCAAAGAAGTACCACATTACCAATTTAAGTGAACTGCAAAAGAATGCAAAGAAGATTAACTTTGCTTCACAGGGTGAGTTCGAAAAACGTGCTGATGCCCTTCCGGAAATGAATAAGGTTTATGGTAAATTTGATTTTAAGTCAATTAAGGATTATGACGTAAATTTACTCTACAAGATTATGGAACAAGGGAAAGCACAAGCAGCTCCGGTTTCAACAACTGATGGTCAATTAGCAACTGGCAAGTTTACTTTACTAAAGGATAATAAGAATATTTGGCCACCATATAATTTAGTGCCAGTAGTAAATAAAAAAGCTGCTAAAAGTCATCCAAAAATGGAGCAAGCCTTAAATAAAGTTGATGCGAAGTTAACAACTAAGCAATTAACAGATCTAAACAAAAAAGTTAATGTCGACGGGCAAAATTATAAGACTGTTGCTAAAAATTGGTATAATCAAAATATGAAATAAGTGCCAAAGGGGCAGATAGCTAGTTTTTTTATTGCTAGATATTTGCTCCTTCGTTATAGGTAATAGATGGGGAGTGGTAGCTTGCTAGAGCAAATAATTCAGTATTTTCAAACAAATAGCGGCCAATATTGGCAATATGTTGGTCAGCATATAATTCTGACTGTTGTAACGCTCGTGATTTCAATGATCATTGCATTGCCATTAGGATATATTGGTTCGCGAATAAAACCAGTTGCTCAATTTTGTGTGATGTTTGCGCAATTGTTGCGAATTATTCCTAGTTTGGCATTGCTGTTTTTATTAATTCCATTTATTGGAACGGGGGTTGTCCCTGCATTAATTGCTTTAATTGTTTTAGCGCTTCCGCCGTTGCTAATCAATACAATTCTTGGTTTTAATGAAGTGAGTCCACTATATAAGGAAGTTGGGATAGCCCTAGGGATGGATCAGCGTCAGTTGCGCCGGCAAATAGAAATTCCCCTGGCGTTGCCCTATATTTTAAACGGAATAAAACTAGCATTGGTTGAAATCATTGCTAGTGCAACCTTAGCTACTTATATTGGTGCTGGTGGATTGGGAACCCTAATATTTACCGGCTTAGGCTTATACGATATGAGTTATGTAGTGATTGGCGCAGTAAGCGTTGCTATTTTATCCTTGCTGGCAATGATTAGCTTTGATTTTTTAATTAGAAAGGTACAAAAGCATGACAGAACCAATTATTCAATTTAAGCATGTTGAGAAGCGTTTTAACGATCAAACAGTGATTCCTGATCTCAATTTCACAGTCAACAAGGGTGAATTTATAACAATTCTTGGTTCATCTGGCTCAGGGAAAACTACTACCTTGAAAATGATCAACGGGCTGATAACGCCAAGCGCTGGTGAAATATTAATTGATGGACAAAAACTTCGAGACCTTGATCTGGTAAAATTGCGTCGGCACATGGGATATGTTGTCCAACAGATCGGATTATTCCCTCATATGACGATTGGACAAAATATTGCAGTTGTGCCCAAAATGCTGCATTGGGATAAGAAAGAGATTAATAATCGTGTTAAAGAATTACTAAGTCTTGTTCAACTAAATCCCGCTGAATATATGAATCGCTATCCTCAACAATTATCTGGGGGCCAACAACAACGCGTAGGAGTGGCAAGAGCTTTAGCGACTAATCCACCGTATGTATTATTTGATGAACCTTTTGGCGCGCTGGATGCCTTAACAAGAATGGAATTGCAACGAGAAGTGAAAAAGATTCATGAATCATTGGCAGAAAAGACTTTTATGTTTGTAACCCATGATATTAACGAAGCCTTATTTTTAGGCCAGCGAGTGATGATCATGCATGAAGGACGCATCGTTCAATTTGCTACGCCAGAAGAAATTGTTCGCCATCCAGCAACGGAATTTGTTGAGCAGCTTTTAGGAACGATTCGCCAAAATCAAGATTTGTGGAGGCAACAATATGAGTGAGTATTGGAATGAGAATTGGCCGATAATGCTTGATGATGTCCAGCAACATGCAACGATGGTTCTTTCTTCATTAGCAATTGCCTTAGTGATTGCAGTTGTAATAATCTTATTATTCTTACGGCGTGAAAAGTGGCTTAATAGTTTGATCTATTTCTTTTCACTCTTATATTCAATTCCAAGTTTTGCATTTTTTGCCTTACTCTTGCCGATTTCTGGATTAGGAATGAAGACTGCAATTATTGTTTTAACGATCTACTCTGAATATGTTTTATTACGTTCCTTTATTACGGGAATCCGTGGCGTTGATCCACAATTAATCGAAGTTGGTGTGGGGATGGGGATGACATCTCGACAGGTTTTTCGCCAAATTCAATTGCCACAAGCATTACCGGCAATTTTTAGTGGAATCCAAGTGGCCCTAGCTTCGACAATGGCAATGGCAACTATTGCGGCAACGATTAATGCCGGTGGACTGGGGCAATTATTGTTTGAAGGACTGCAGGGCCAACAGGTAGTGCCGATTTTGTGGGGAACAGTTTTAACAATGGCTTTGACATTAATTTGCGCAGGAATTGTTCAATTGATTTCGTGGATGTTGTTGCATCGGTGGAAAGGAGTATTAAATAACTGAGCAGGAAATTAGTAGTATTCACTGAGAATTCGTATAATCAAAATAGGTAACGAAAACGAGGAGGATGCTGAATGGATAAAAATGAATTAAAGAAATTAACGCCAATGCAATATGCTGTGACTCAAATGGGAGTTACGGAAAAGCCATATAGTGGTAAATATGATCGATTTGATGAACCGGGTATTTATGTTGACGTTGTTAGTGGGGAACCATTATTCTCATCATTAGATAAATACGATGCAGGATGTGGTTGGCCGGCATTTACTAAACCAATTAAGAAGCGTGTCCTTACCGAAAAACGTGATCAATCATTTGGGATGGAACGAACCGAGGTAAGAAGTAAGGAAGCTGATTCACATCTAGGGCATGTCTTTACTGATGGTCCAACTGATCGCGGAGGATTGCGCTATTGCATCAATTCAGCCGCTTTGCAGTTTATTCCGGTTGATAAATTGCAAGAAAAAGGCTATGGAGAATATTTAAGTTTGTTTGATAAATAGCTAAAAATCGAGAATGGGAGAAAATTTTGTTTTTTCCCATTCTCGATTTTGATTTTAAATTATTTATTTTTCTTCTAACATTGCGTCATAAAGTGAGGGACGACCACCTAATAAGCGATTAACGTAATAGGCGACTAAAGTAATTAAAGTCATTGGTAAAATTTGTTCAACTGAACCCACCATTTCAGTTACTAATAAAATTGCTGTAAATGGTAATCCTTCTGCCCCGCCAAAATATGCAGCCATTGAAATTATAATGACGTTGACATAACAACTAGCTGGGATTATTCCCATATGGATAAGAATGGTTCCAGTCAATGCGCCAACAACGGTTCCTAAAACGAATAATGGCATGAAAATACCACCTGGAACTGTAGCACCATACGCAATCATTGTGCCACCAAAACGAAGGATAAAATAAACTAATAAAATTGCGACCATTGCTTGCCAATTCGTTGAAAGTGACATATTAGTGACATATTTAATAAAATCGTGACTACCACCAAGAATATAAGGGTTCCATAATCCAACAGGAATAACTAATAATAGTGGAATAATGCTATGAAATTCTTTGGGGATAAATGTGATTTTGCTGTACCACCAGGTGAGGTTGAGGGCAGCAAATTGAAAACAGTATGCTAAGAAACCAATAGCAACCCCCGCGATGATTAACCATGGATAAGATGCAACAGGCAATTTGGTTGTGATTGGAATATATAAGCAGGGCTTAATGCCAAAAAACAAAAAAGTAATAAATGCAGAAACAATGGAAGAAGTTAAAGCGGGAATCCAAATTCGGGAATTGAAATTATGCGTCATTTCTTCTAGTAAAAACATTGTTCCTGCTAAAGGAGCGCTGAAAGCAGCAGATAACCCGGCCGCAACGCCACATTCCATTAATAAATATTTATCTTTATCTGTGAGGTGAAAAAATTTTTCGTTAAAGCAAGCTCCAATACAAGCACCAATTTGGATACTTGGTCCTTCACGTCCTAAGAAAAGTCCAGGACAGATAGTGAGCAAACTAGCGACAAACTTTCGCCATAATACAGGCCACCAATGGATCCGGTGTCTTCCTAGCAAAACAGCTTTTAATTGTGTAACCCCGGAACGAACAACGTCCTCTTCATAGGGCTTTACAATTTTTCCAATTAACCATGCAACGATAAATGTACCTAATACATAAGGAATCAAAACTAAGGGATGTTTTCCCATAAAAGGATAGATAATAGTAAGTAAAGTCAGCGTATGATCGATAATCCAGCGAAAGACTCCGATTACAAGACCAGTTACTATCCCAATAGCAATACTAACGCCAAGGTAACGCGAAACAATGGAGGTGAATGGTTTTCCTAAAATGTCCCGTGCCCGTTTGTGATATAAGGTATTTTCATTTTTCACAAATACTGCCTCCAATACGGTGTTTTCCCTATATTAGCATAAAAAGAGAGTGAACAATAACAGTCTGCGAGAGATAAGTATTGTTCACTCTTATTTTCTATGAGCTTTTTAATAAAATCTATGTTGGTGTTTACCACCCACAAATAAACTTATAATTGAAGCTAATAAAATTGCGGAAAAACTTACAACAGCGATTACGTTACTCAATAATGACATCATGGTAAACACCCTTTCTTAATAAAATTGACATCGCTTTCATCGACTACATTTTAACATTAGTTGGCTATAATTGATTAAAAAGCATCTCTTATTTTACTAATTTAGGGTATTCATTTAAACATCTTGCTTATTCTTTGAAGAAATCACGAATAATTTGCTTATAAGCTTTAATTGTAGCGACGTAACTGGAAATAGTTGTATATTCATCATTTTGATGAGCCGCATTCCAATCATCACAACCTAAAATTACAACCGGAAGATCTGGCCGATTTAATGTAAATACACTCGCATCTGTTGCACCATTGATAATATCGAGTTTGATATCATTTGGATAATTGCGCTGAGCAGCATTGAGGGCGATTTGGACAAAATCATTATTAGGTTCTGTTGCAATGGGATAGAAATCTTGAATAATTTTTAGTTCTAATTGGAAGGGAGTTGTGTGATTAATGTATTCAAGCGCATCGTTTAATCGATCTGCAACTTTAATATTATTAAATGCTGCCGTGGGACGAATGTTGCCATGTAAACTAGCGCTGTCGGGGATGGTATTAACTTGTGACCCGCCATCAATAACTGTAATACTATGCTGCACTTTACCGAGATACTGATCATCCTTGCTATTATCAAAAAGGTGTTTTTCTTCTTCGATAAACTTTAGCAACCCTTCAATTGCATTAATACCGTTTTGCGGATGTGAACTATGACAAGACTTTCCATAGCTAGTAACACGATAGTTCATACTTCCTGAGTGAGCAAAAATAACGTTTCCGCCAGTTGGTTCACCGACTACTAATGCATCAAGATCATCGGCAACTCCTTGTTTTTGTAATCGATAGGCACCAGGAGTACCAAGTTCTTCTCCGGCGGTAGCAATAAATCTAACCGTTCCTGATGGCAGTTGACCAGCTTCTTTTAATTCGATTAAGACGATGGCTTGAGCAGCCAGACCGCTTTTCATGTCAGCGGCTCCCCGACCGAAAACATAATCACCGTTAATTTCACCGCCAAAGGGATCATGTTGCCAGCGATCTGGATTAGGTACTGCCACAGTGTCTTGGTGCCCAGTAAGTCCAAGAATTTTTTTGCTTTCACCAGTTCCGATTTCCGCGATCAAATTTGCACGGCGGTCACCAAATTCATCAACTTTTGAATCAATTCCGTGACTTGATAAAAGTTTTTGTAAGTAGTGGGCTACTTCAACTTCATTTCCATTGACAGAATGGATTTTTATTAAATCTTGCAGTACTTTGACTTTTTCACTGACTTCCATAATAATCCCTCCTATATGTTAACGGTCTTGGTGGTTAAGCTTCTTGGCTAAAATATCGCCAACTACTTGAATGATTAAAACAAATAAAAGAACAAGAATCGTGGCGACAAGGGTTACGTCGTTGTTAAAGCGGTCGTAACCGTATGAAATAGCAGTATTACCTAAACCACCAGCACCAATTGCACCAGCCATTGCAGTAAGGCTAACTAAACTAATTAATGTAACGGTGGAGACACGGACAAGTTCAGAACGAGCTTCGCGGAGGTAAACGTCAATAATGATATCCCAGTTAGTAGCCCCAATAGCTTGGGCAGCTTCAATTTTACCGTGATCAACACTTTCAAGCGCAACTTGAACTTGACGAGCATAGAAAGCAAATACACCTAATGAAAGTGGCACTAATGCGGCGGTTGTTCCAATCTGTGTTCCAACAATCAATTGGGTGAAGGGGGCAATGAAGGCCAACAAAATGATAAATGGAATTGCCCGGAAAACAGATACGACTTTATCAACGATACTAAAAACAATTCGATTTTCTAAAATTCCACCGGGCTCAGTAACCACAAGCGCAACTCCGAAGATTAATCCTAAAATTCCGCCGAAGATAGCAGGCCAGAAAGTCATGTAGATAGTTTGCACGATTGAAGTGCCCCAACCGTTGTCACCACCCCAACCAAGTTGAATTACATTTGGTATAAGATTATTCATTCCAAATCCTCCGATCATCAATCTTTGTGACAGTAACATCGTTTTCTTTTAAGAAGTCAATAGCTTGTTGACGCTTATCAGCATCGCCCTTGATAACCACAAACAGGGTACCGACTGGTGAACCGGCCAAGACTTCAATGTTTCCATAAAGCATACTTGCTTCAACTTGCAGCTTCTTATATAACTCGATAATGATTGATTTAGTCACGTTATTTGCATCGTAGACCAATTGCAGCAATTCTTCATCATCGTCAAGGTGGCCCAGGTCAAATGCTTTAAGGGTATCGATTGCGGCTAAGGAACCTCCCACAAATTGACGGGTTAAGTCCTGTTGTGGTTGGAGGAACACCTTCTGCAAGGTGCCGCGCTCAATGATTTGTCCATATTCCATGACAGCAATCTTATTAGCTACTCGTTTAACAGCGTCCATTTCATGAGTAATGAGGACAATCGTTAAATCTAATTTTTCGTTGAGCCGTTTAAGAAGGTCCAAAATCTGATTAGTGTTTTGGGGATCAAGAGCCGAAGTAGCCTCATCAGAAATTAGGATTTCAGGATCATTAGCTAATGCCCGGGCAATGGAAACCCGTTGTTGTTCACCACCAGATAATTGAACAGGGTAGAATTCAGCCTTATCCTTTAAGCCAACTAAGTCTAAAAGTTCAAGTGCCTTCTTCTCTTTTGCGTCATCATCCATGTCAGTATGTTTAAGAGCGAAAAGGACATTTTCAATTACTGAAGTTTCATTTAATAAATTGAAGTGTTGAAAAATCATGCCAATTTTTCGGCGCTTTTCTTGTAACTCTTTATTACTAATTTGCTGTTGATGGTCTTTGAAAAAAACAGTGCCATTAACTGTTACTGATCCCGCAGTAGGAAGTTGTAGGAGGTTGATGGTTCGAACTAATGTTGATTTACCAGCTCCAGAATAACCAACAATCCCATAAATATCGCCTTTTTCTACTTTTAAGGTAACATCCTTAACGGCATGAACAACCTGTTTTCGTTGCTTAAAAGTTACGCTAATGTTGTCTAAGTCAATGATCGGGTTCGCCATATTAATCCTCCTTTATTTATTGAAGTTGAGGTCCCAAGCAGGAATTTCTGCTGTTCCGTATAGTTTCTTAATTTCTCGTTTTGTTTTTTCAGTTTGGTAAGCACGTACAACATCTTTGTAAATCTTGTTGTTCTTTTCACTGCCTTTAACAGCAATAATGTTGACCCATTGCTTTGAATCCCTGTTAACTGGTTCAACGAAAATAGCACTCTTATAATTAAGACCAGCAGCTTGCGCATAGTTAGTGTTAACTACTGAGGCATCAACGTTATCTAACGACCGGGCTGTTTGATCAGCGGCTAATTCTTTAATCTTAAGATCGCGTGGATTCTTGGAAATTGAACTTACAGTTGCAAGCTTTGTGCCCTTCTTGAGGTCAATCAAACCAGCATTCTTTAATGCGAATAATGCCCGTGATTCGTTTGAAGCATCATTTGGCACTGCGATCGTTCCACCATTAGGAATTTCCTTTACACTCTTGTATTGCTTGGAGTATAACCGGATTGGAGTGATAAATGTATCACCTAAAGAAACAAGATCAGTTTTATGGGCTTTATTCCAAGTTTGTAAGAATAACTTGTGTTGGAAGGCGTTTAAGTCAACATCGCCATTTTCCAAAGCCTTGTTTGGTTGGTTGTAATCAGTGAATCGTTTGAATTTTAAAGTAACGTTGTACTTATCTTTAGCGGTTTTGCTTACTGAATTCCAAATTTCATCGTCTTGTTTTGAACCAGCCATAATCCCGACAGTAACAGTCCGTTTTGCTTGTTGTTGCGGACGGATAAAACTAAAGTATCCGGCAATAACAACGATAAGTGCAACTACTGACCAAATAATGATGTTTCTTCTTTTCTTTCTCTTCATAGTAAAAACTCCCTTTCAATCAATTAAATATTTTCGTTGGTTAATTGAAGCGTTAGATTGCTAGTAAATAAAAAAGCACTCGTCCCTTTATTCAAAGGACGAGTGCTCGCGTTACCACCTTTATTTGCTGAATCTTCACAGACCCAGCCTCAGTAGGTTACTCTAATAAAATAATTAGAATTACCTAGCACTAATAACGTGTGCTAACCCGTTATCGACTAACAATCATCGATACCATTCCAAGCCCATCTTCAGTAGTTACGCTTGCTTCTTTACACCACCCAGAAGCTCTCTTGTAAGCCTCGCTACTTACTCTGCTTTTCGATATGTTTTAACGTTCAATTAATTATTATGTGTTCCATTATAATGATTCTCTAATTTTTGTCAACGCATTTTTTAATTTAAATTTTGTTTTATTTGGGTCATCAATCGTTTTTTATTTTGCCTATCTATAGTAATTAAAAAACAATTATGTTAAGATTAAAAAATGATTAAAAAGAAATTGGAAGGGGTCTTAGTAATGACACGAAAAGTTGGAGTTATCGGAATGGGTAATGTGGGGTCAACAGTTGCCCACTATATTGTGGCAATGGGTTTTGCAGATGACCTAGTTCTGATCGACAAAAACGAAGCAAAGGTTAAGGCAGATGCACTTGATTTTGAAGATGCGATGGCTAATCTGCCTTTCCATACCAATATTACTGTTAGTGATTACAGTGCATTGAAGGATGCGGATGTAATTGTATCCGCGTTGGGAAATATCAAACTTCAAGATAATCCTAATGCTGATCGTTTTGCGGAACTTCCATTTACCCGCCGAGCAGTAAAAGAGGTTGCACAAAAGATTAAGGAAAGTGGCTTTAACGGTAAGATTGTGGCTATTACTAACCCGGTTGATGTTATTACCTCGCTCTACCAAAAAATAACTGGTCTTCCGAAGAACCATGTATTAGGAACAGGGACCCTGCTTGACTCTGCACGAATGAAGCGGGCAGTGGCTGAACGGCTTAACTTAGATCCGCGTTCTGTAGATGGTTATAATCTTGGCGAGCATGGTAATTCACAATTTACAGCATGGTCCACTGTTCGCGTTCTTGGCCGTCCATTAACTGAATTAGCGGATAAGCGTGGATTAGACTTAGAAGAGCTTGATAAGGAAGCTAAGATGGGTGGCTGGACTGTCTTTCAAGGGAAAAAGTATACTAATTATGGGGTTGCAACGGCAGCTGTTAAGCTTGTCAATGCAATTTTATCCGATTCATTGACTGAATTACCGGTATCAAATTTCCGTGAAGAATATGGAGTTTACTTGTCTTACCCAGCGGTTGTTGGTCGTGATGGAGTTGTAGAGCAAGCCCAACTTGACTTGACAGAAGAAGAACTGCAAAAGCTGCAAACATCAGCCGATTTCATTAAGGAAAAGTATCAAGAAAGTTTGCAAGCAAAAGATTAAGGAAAACTTAAATAAAGAAAATAGCCTAGCATAAAAAAATTATGCATGGTAGAGTTGCTTCTATACTTAACAAATAAAAGTGGCGTCATCAGATAAATTTGGTGGCACCACTTTTATTCTGTAAAAATATAGAAAGGAAATATATCATGACAAAAGAAGTAAAGCGTATAATCTTTGTAGTTCTTTTTTGTGAGTTTTTGATTTGTCTCGGAATGAGTCTTATCTTCCCAGTTGAACCGTTCATTAAAAATGAATACCACTTTACTGCCTTTGACATGGGAGTGATGTCTTCCCTATTTGCGTTTGTGCAATTTATTGCTTCACCCATTGTTGGTCGGATTTCAGACAAGGTTGGACGAAAACCAATGTTAGTATGGGGATTGCTGATATTTGCGATTGCTGAATTTGTTTTTGCCTTAGCACAGCATTTATGGTTATTTGACTTATCGCGGGCAGTAGATGGATTATCAGCAGCTATGTTTGTACCAACATCAATGGCATTAGCGGCAGACATTACTAGTGAAAAAGACCGCGCCAAAGTTATTGGGTGGTTATCAGCAGCTTTTAGTGGGGGATTAATTTTAGGACCAGGTCTTGGTGGAATGTTAGCGCATGTAAATTATAAATTCCCATTTTGGGTTGCTGGTATTCTGGGATTGATTAGTACGGTTGTTGCCTGGCGCTTTTTACCTCATGATGAGGATGAACTATTTAAGAGTGAAACTAAAAATCCGGAAAATGAATTATTGACTGGTGGTTGGAGTCAGTTGAAACAAATTATGACCCCAATACTAATCACGCTCTTTGGAATGATCTTTGTAGCTTCATTTGGATTAGCTGGCTTTGAAAGTATCTATAGTTTATATGTCAATGAAGTTCATAATTTTGACTTAAACGCAATTGCGCTTGTTTTAACTCTCAACGGGATTATTTCGCTTATTCTGCAAGTCTTTTTCTTTGATCGGCTAGTTCGTTGGCTGGGAGAAGTTCGACTAATGCGATACAGTTTTTTCCTTAGTTTAGTTGGAACGATCATGGTGATTTATGATCACAATCATTGGCATATCATTATTGCAACCTTGTTTGTTTTTGAAGCGTTCGATCTGTTGCGCCCAACAATTACTACATTATTAACTAAGATGAGCAAGACAAACCAAGGATTATTGAACGGGGTAAATATGTCATTGACAAGTGTGGGGAATATTATTGGACCGCTTATTAGTGGCTATTTATTAGATGTTAATTATCAATATCCATATTGGTTCGTATCGATATTCCTAATTATTTCCTGGGTAATAACGCTTATTTTAGGACGGGAAAGAAAAGCAGCTGCTAACGATTAAATATTTAACTTTATTAAGAAAATAGCGAGGAATTAGGAAAAATAAAATTTTTCTAATTTCTCGCTATTGTTGTATTTATGCTTAATTTTGTTGTGCCTGTTGCAATGCATCCTTGGTTGCTTCTTTAATCGCACGACTTGTTGCACTGGCCCCAGTAATGCCATCCACGTCTGCACTATTAGCCGCAATAATTTTACCGGGAAGTTCATCTAAAGCCCATTGACCCATTTCAGATTCATGATGTTTGATTACTTGTAAATCTTGAATCTTATCATCTTGGTAGGTTAATAAGACTTCTGATTCACCGCCATAAGCACTAAAGCCACTTCCAATATATTGATTTCTGTCTATTTCTCTCATTTTATTATTATCCATAATCTTCTAAGTTAAATCACATTATTTTGGCCTGTTACGCAGAGTGATAACAGTGGACAAGTTTGACATTTAGGATTTCTTGCCGTGCAGACATATCTACCCCAAAAAATCATACTATGATGAGCATCTAACCAGTGTTCAGGAGGTATAGTTTTCATTAACTTCTTTTCAATTGCAAGAACGGATGCTTTGGGTTCAACCATTCTAAGGCGGCGGGCAACACGACTAACGTGGGTATCAACTGGGAAAGCTGGAATGTTAAAGCATTCTGCAAGGACAACATCAGCAACTTTCCTCCCGACTCCAGATAAGGTTATTAGCTCTTTGAGGGTGTGGGGAACCTCACCGTTAAAGTCAGTAACAATTTGTTGAGAAGTTTTGACTAAGAACTTAGCTTTATTTCGATAAAGCCCTAATCTTTTGATATAAGGCTCAACTTCTGCGGGTTCAACCCCTGCTAAATCTGCTGGCAACGGAAAACGAGCGAATAGTGCTGGCGTTACTTCATTGACAGATTGATCTGTTGACTGTGCACTCAAGATTGTAGCCAAAAGAAAGTGGTAGTTTGTGTCAGCAATCAAAGTTGTTCCTGCTTCGGGAAATGTTTGCCGCATGACCTTGATTGAGTAACGAATTTCGTCTGGTGATAACATATAAAATCACTCTTTTCGAATATGATTATAACTATTTTAACCCGAATGATTAAAATAGCGAAGGGTAATAACCTCATTTTATACTCATTAAATTATTATTTATAAAATTGGGGGTTAGCAATATGACATCAATTTATGTTAAGGAAAAAATGTTTAATATGGATGCAAATGTAGAAATCTCTTTCTTTAATTAATTTAAATAAACGATTGACCAGAGAAGAGCACCTTGGTAAAATGTATTAAAGATTTTCTTATAATTCTAATCAAATTTTAATCATTTAGAAAAGGAGGATGATTATGAGTTTTTGGAAAACAATTACACGTAAAGAAGACCCGCGTGTTTATGATAATAAAGACGGTCATTTAGTTCGATCTTTGAAGGTGCGGGACTTTTTAGCTTTAGGTGTTGGAACGATTGTGTCCACTTCCATTTTCACTCTTCCTGGTGAAGTGGCCGCAATGCATACTGGACCTTCAGTAGTTATCTCTTTTTTAATTGCTGCGATCGTGGCCGGGCTAGTTGCCTTCGCCTATGCAGAAATGGCTGCTGCAATGCCGTTTGCTGGTTCAGCCTATTCATGGATTAACGTCGTGTTTGGAGAATTTTTTGGTTGGGTCGCTGGTTGGGCACTATTAGCTGAATACTTTATTGCTTTGGCCTTTGTTGGGTCTGGTCTCTCTGCTAACTTCCGGGCATTATTTGTTCCGCTTGGCTGGAAGCTGCCTGCTTCATTATCAAATGCTTTTGGTACAGAAGGCGGAGTTGTTGATATTGTTTCAGTTGTTGTAATTATTTTAGTAGCCCTCTTAATTTCACGCGGGGTATCACAAGCTGCTCGTGTTGAAAATCTTCTTGTTATTCTTAAAGTTTTTGCAATTTTACTTTTTATTGTTGTTGGTTTAACCGCTATAAAAGCAAGCAATTTTATGCCATTTATTCCACAATACCATGAAACAGCTAATGGTGCATTTGGTGGTTGGCAGGGTATATATGCCGGGGTATCGATGATTTTCCTTTCCTATATCGGATTTGACTCAATTGCTGCTAATTCAGCGGAAGCAATCAATCCACAAAAAACGATGCCACGTGGAATCCTTGGTTCCTTAGTAATCGCAGTTGTTCTTTTTATAGCAGTTAGTCTTGTATTGATTGGGGTATTACCATATCAACAATACGCTAATAGTGCTGAACCAGTTGGGCTTGCATTACGTGCAGCTCATCATAGTGGTGTAGCAACTGTTGTTCAAACAATTGCTGTTCTAGGAATGTTTACCGCCTTGATTGGGATGAGCATGGCTGGTTCGCGGTTGATTTACTCATTTGGTCGTGATGGAATGTTGCCAAAATGGCTTGGGAAACTTGATGAACATAATCGACCAAACCGTGCACTTTGGACACTTACAATTGGTGCTGTTTTGATCGGTGCCTTCTTCCCATTCGCCTTTCTTTCCCAATTGATCTCAGCCGGTACATTGATTGCCTTTATGTTTGTTTCACTTGGTGTTTATGCATTACGTCGTCGTGAAGGAAAAGATATTCCCAATCCTTCATTTAAGATGCCATTCTATCCAGTATTACCAGCTCTAGGTTTTCTTGCTTCATTACTTGTGTTTATGGGATTAGATTACCAAGCAAAACTTTACGCTGGTATCTGGTTTATCTTTGGCTTAATTATTTACTTTGCTTATGGAATACGCCACTCGTCAATGGCAAAGAAAGAAGATGGACAAAATGTTAAAAACGAAACTGAAGCAGAAGAAAACGAATAGAGATGTTTTATTAGAAGAAAAAAATGCATTTGCGAGTGCTGCCCGGATTAAGTACTACGATATTGTATTAGATCATGGACGGGGGGCAATGGTTACTGATATAGAAGGAAATGATTATATCGATTTGCTTGCCAGTGCTAGTTCGACTAATACTGGCCATGCGCATCCGCGAGTAGTGCAAGCTATTCAAGAACAAGCAGCTAAAATGATTCAGTATACTCCAGCGTACTTTGCTAATTCACAAGCAGCGCGGTTAGCACCTCGATTAGCAGAATTAGCGCCGATAAGTGGGCCAGTTGAAATGGTATGGGGTAATTCTGGTTCGGATGCTAATGACGCAATTATTAAATTTGCGCGAGCATATACTGGACGCCAATATATTATTTCCTTTACGGGGGCCTATCATGGTTCAACTTACGGTTCAATGAGCTTGTCAGGTGTTTCATTAAACATGACAAGAAAAATGGGTCCAATGCTACCAGGCGTAGTAAAGGTACCATTCCCTAGTCCATGGGAACGATTAACTAATGAAAGTGACGAAGCGTTTGTTGAGCGGATGTTCCATCAATTTATGCTGCCTTTTGAAACTTATTTACCAGTGGATGAAGTAGCTGCAATTCTTATTGAACCAATTCAGGGTGATGGGGGAATTGTAAAAACTCCGCCTGCTTATATGCAAAAGGTATATGAGTTTGCTAAAGCTAATGGAATTCTCTTTGCTGTTGATGAAGTTAATCAGGGGATGGGACGGACTGGTAAATGGTGGTCGATCCAGCATTTTGGGATTGAGCCAGATTTAATGTCTGTTGGTAAGTCGTTAGCTTCGGGAATGCCACTTAGTGCAATGATTGGTCGTAAGGAGATTCTGGAATCATTAGGGGCGCCAGCCAATGTTTACACTACAGCTGGTAACCCGGTTACGACTGCAGCAGCGAATGCGACCTTAGATGTTATTCAAAATGAGCATCTTTTAGAGCGTTCACAACGCCTTGGCAAAAAAGCAGCTGAATTCTTTAAGCTTGAACAGCAAAAATATCCTTTTGTGGGTGACGTTCGAATGTATGGACTGGATGGTGGTATTGATATCATTGATCCAGTTACGGGAAAAGGTGATACAGAAGCAACAACCAAGCTAATGTACCGCATCTTTGAACTAGGAGCAATTATCATTAGTTTGCGGGGGAGTATTCTTCGTTTCCAACCACCATTAGTTATTACAGAAAAAGAATTAGATCAAGCTTTTGCGATGATTGATCAAGCATTCGCGGAATTAGCCGCTGGTAAATTAGCTGCTCCCGCAAATGCAGAAGAGTTAGGTTGGTAACTCTTGCAATTTAAGACCATCTTCGGGTATACTTTAAGCGCCATCTTAGCTCAGCTAGGTAGAGCACATCCATGGTAAGGATGAGGTCGGCGGTTCGAACCCGCTAGATGGCTTAAAATGAACTAAGAAAAGAGATTTAGAAAAACAAATCGTTTTTCTAAATCTCTTTTCTTCTTTATAAGAATATGGCCTTGCTAGTAATATAATTAGGATTGAAATTACAGCTATGTTAAAATCAAAATTATGTAGCATTAGCTTAATTGATAAATTGGAGGAAAAGAAATGGAATTTATTGCAGTGTTGGCGGGGTTATTGCTTGCAACCCAGATCGTAGCACACTTATGTCGTCGTGTTGAGATTCCAGAAGTGATTGGACAAATCCTGGTTGGAATCATTGCAGGACCCGCTGTTCTAGATTGGGTTCATTTAAATTCAATGATGAATGAATTTCAGGAAATTGGGGTTATTATCTTGATGTTCATCGCAGGATTGGAAAGCGACCTATCCTTGCTAAGAAAATACTTGAAGCCCGCTGTTGTTGTGGCGCTTTTGGGGGTAATTGTTCCCATTGTAATTATGGGACCGGTAAGTTATATGTTTGGCTTTACTAAGCTTGAATCACTATTTATCGGGGTTATTTTTGCGACAACATCTGTTAGTATTTCAGTTGCAGTTTTACGTGAATTTAATCGCCTAGATAGCCGAGAGGGGGCAACAGTGCTTGGAGCAGCGGTTGCCGATGATATTATTGGTGTTATCTTATTAAGTGTGATGATTAGTGTAATCAATGGAAGCAGCAATAGTGGTCACGGCAATGGTCAGCCTTTAGGAATTGTCCTCTTGATGCAGTTAGTATTCTTTGGTGGAACTTACCTATTGATTCGTTGGTTAGCACCTTACCTAATTCATATGAGTGATCGCCTATTAACAGTTGCTTCAACGTCGGTAATGGCGATGATTATCTGTTTAGGCATGGCTGCAATTGCTGATTATGTTGGTTTAAGTGGGGCTGTTGGCTCCTTCTTCGCTGGAATTGCTGTGGCTAACACCAAGCATAAAGAAGTTGTTGACCGGAGTTTTATTCCAATTGGGTATGCAATGTTTATTCCGCTATTCTTTGTCAGTGTAGGGTTGAACATGCGCTTTGATAATATTGGTGAATCGTTTGTCTTTGTTATTGTAATGACAATCCTTGCATGCTTAACAAAACTGCTTGGATGTGGAGCGGGTGCTAAGCTATCTGGCTTTAGTATGCCAAGTTCTTATGTTGTCGGTAGTGGGATGGTTGCCCGTGGTGAAATGGGATTGATTACAGCCCAGATTGGTTATGAAGCACATCTTCTTTCGCCAATGTATTATTCAGATGTAATTACCGTGATTATTATCGCAACTGTATTAGCGCCATTTATTTTAAAGAATGCATTAAAACGATCAGCCAACGAACTTGAGTAAAGGGGGCTTTTGATGGAAAATCATGAACGAGAAACGGAGCAAGCGCGGGTTGATAATGTTGAAAAACAAATTGACCAACAGGTAGCTGCTACCACTAAAGCTGTTGAAGATGCTCATCGTGAAACACGAGCAGTTGAACGTAATTATAGTGAAAATGCATCTATTAACCGTTATGAAGTTGATGATATTGCCGAATCTCGGTCAATGATTGAACAGCAGCGACAATTGGTTTCACGAGCAGCGGAAAGTGAATCAATTCTAAAGCACCAGTTAAGAACTTTGAAAAACTTAAAAGGGTCACCGTATTTTGGCCGGATTGATATTCAAGATCCTGGTGAAGATAAGAGTGAAACGCTATATATTGGTACTTCTTCCTTAATGAATGAAGATAAAACAGACTTTTTAATTTATGACTGGCGGGCACCGATTTCTGGGGTTTACTATAATGGTACCCTTGGGAAAGTCAATTATGAAACGCCAGCTGGGATGCAAACCACAGAATTAAAAAAGAAACGCCAATTCACTATTAAGGATGGTAAGATCACTAACATGTTTGATACCAATGAAACGGTTGGTGATGAAGTTTTGCAAGCAGCTCTTGGAAAGCAAAATGACCAGTATATGCATAATATTGTGGCAACAATTCAAAAAGAGCAAAATGATATTATCCGTGATACGCGTAGTGATCTTTTGCTAGTACAAGGAGTGGCTGGTTCAGGAAAGACTTCAGCGATCCTTCAGCGAATTGCATACTTGCTTTATCATAGTCGAACAGAATTGAATGCTGACCAGATTGTCCTCTTTAGTCCCAATAATTTATTTAGCCACTATATTTCTGAAGTTTTGCCAAGTCTTGGTGAAAGAAATATGCGGCAAGTAACATTAGAAGGGTTTATCCGGCGGCGTTTTGAAGGCTTGCAAGTAGAAACATTATTTGATCGCTATGAAGAACGGCAAAAACCTGAAAATGCTTCTCATGTTGTTGCTGACTTTATTGAAAGTGAATCTTTTATGACGTCAATTGCACATTATGTCGAGAAAATGACAATTGATGATTTGCAGTTTGCTGATATTCGCTTTAATGGTCAAGTTTTCTTTTCGGCTGATCACGTCAAAGATCTTTATAAAGAATTACCATTGACGATGGCTCCTGCTGATAAGTTAGTTCAATTGAAAAATAAGTTAATTCGTGAATTGCAGCGGCGAGTTAAAGATGAAGCTAAAAAAGATTGGGTAGCTAAAGAACTGGATTCACTTGATTTACAACAATTGCACAACCTTTATGGTAAGAAGACAATTGATGACTTTAAGGATGAAGATGAGCAATATGCTTACCTTTCGCGGCGCTTAGCTAAACGACGCTTACGTGTGATTGCAGATGCGATCTATAATAATTACTTTCTCGATTTTTATAATCAATATAATAAGTTTTTGCATCAAGTTGAGGTACCTAAGACAATTAGTCAGCGGGAATGGGCAACAATGATCCTTGCTTTTCAAGATGAGATTGAATACCATCGGCTGGAATTAATGCATGCGGCACCTTTGATGTATCTGCGTGATTTGATTTCCGGGACAGGACAAAATCGTTCTTTTCAATATGTATTTATTGATGAGATGCAAGATTATTCAACAGCGATGTTAATCTACTTAAAACACGCCTTTCCCCAAGCTAAATTTACGGTCCTCGGTGATAGTGAACAGGCTCTTTTTAAGCCATTGCAATTACCGGAAGAGTTATTAAACAAACTTAGTGGGGTATTAAAGGCCAAGCGACCTAATCTAATTGCTTTACGGCGGAGTTATCGTTCCACGACGGAGATTACTAATTTTGCGAAGGCCTTGTTGCCGGATGGAGATAAGATAATTTCTTTCACTCGCCATGGAAAGAAACCACGCTTGTTAGTCCGTTATTCTGATAAAGAGAGTCAGCAAAGCTTGTTAGATGAGACGCTTAAATTAGCTGACGAACATGAAACTGTAGCGATCTTAACCAAGAATCAAGAGCAAGCCGCTGGTATTTATCAATTACTTCACCGGCAAAAGGTTGAAAATATTCATCTCCTCGATAAGGATGCAAGTGAATTGCCAAAGGGAGTCTTAATTCTCCCAATTTACTTAGCAAAGGGGCTTGAATTCGATGCTGTTCTTGCTGCGGATGTCTCTGCTAAAAACCTAACTAATACTGATGAAGTTGGTATGATCTATACAATGGCATCACGGGCAATGCATGAACTGGTCCTTTTAAGCAACGGCTCAGTTAGCGATGCAATTAACGAGAAAGCTGGGCGTCTTTTAACGATTGAATATCAATTGCCAAATAAAAATTAAATTTTTCTATTGTCTAAAAACGCTTTCAAGAAGTGTCGACTTATGATAATCTAATGGGGTAGATATAGAAAAAGGAGATGCTTCGCCATGGTTAAAGACGAATACACACTTGTACTAGTAAAACCTGATGGGGTAAAAACTCGTCATATTGGAGATATTATTACCCGTATTGAACGGAAAGGGTATAATATTGAAGCTCTTAAGATGATTAACCCATCAGAAGAAAAGCTTCGTCAACATTATTTTGATAAAGTTGACAAACCATTCTTCCCTGAATTGTTAGAATACATGACAGAAGGACCAATTGTCGGAATTGTTGTTTCTGGTACTAATGTAATCCAAGCAATTCATAATATGGCAGGAGCTACTAACCCTGGTGAGGCTGAATGGGGAACAATTCGTGGTGACTACGGTCGTGAATGGCCTGATGGTAACTTGCGAAATATCATTCATACATCTGATAATGTTGATAGTGCTACTCGCGAAATTGGTATTTGGTTCCCAGAATTTGATATTAAGGATAAGCAGTAGAATTAAAGAAGCTGAAAGAAAAAACAAAAATTTTCTTTCAGCTTCTTTAATTTATTCATCACTTGCCCTTTGTTGGCGTTTAATTTTTCGTTGTACTGCCAAGGTATTGCGTTCCCAAAAGACCCCGTCAGTGTAGCCTTGGATGCTAGGATCATCCTTTACTTGATTGAGCCGGTACTGTCCCCATGCACAATATAGAAGACTTTGCTCGATTCCAAGATAACGGCGGTTAAGCTTAGCGGCAGTCACTAAACTCGAACCGGAACCAGCAAAAGGATCAAAAATAAAGTCATTGGGATTAGAACTAGCAAGAATAATTTTTGCCAGTAATTTTTCTGGCTTTTGCGTAGGGTGACCAGTATTTTCTGGCATTGACCAATAGGGGATTGAAATATCGTCCCAAAAATTAGAGGGCATTGTATCACGAAAATTACCGTTTTTAGTAGCTTGCCAGTCTTTAGCAACCCCATCTTGACGATAAGGGGCTACCACCTGCCGTCGTTGTTTAACTTGGTCGACGTTAAAGGTATAGTCACTCGGGTTAGCAGTCAAGAACCAAATATCCTCCATCCCGTTTTTCCAATTTTTCTGTGAGCCCCGGCCCTTTTCTCGTTGCCAAGTAATCCGATTTTGAATTGTAAAATTTTTTTCGAGGATCGGCGCAAGTGCCATGCTAGTTGCCCAATCAGAAAAGACATAGATACTAGCATTTTCTTTTAGTAATGGCTTTAAGAGATCAATCCACTTTTGCGTGTAAGTCTGATATTGGCTCGTAGACATCTTTTTGAAGTTTAAACCATCATATTGTTTGTTAAGATTATAGGGAGGGTCAATAAGGGCAAGATCAACCTGGTGTGGTGCTAGTTGAGTCATTACTTTGAAGGAATCCCCGTTGATAATCTTGTTGGATATTGTCTGGAGATTATCAGTTGGGTGAATAATCTGGCTGAGGAGCTCAGGTGAAGCCTCCTCAAGCGTGAAATCAATTGTTTTATTTCTTTTTGAGCGCATATTGACCACTCCTGTTCGACGTTTAGTATTATTATACTTGTCATATTCAGGATTGTCTTGCCTTTTTAGTAGGAGTTGGATTAAAATTAACTATATTAAGTAGCGCGAGTCTTAGCGAGGGACAGTTGGTGAAAAGGTCCCCAAAGTGCGAAATGGTCACAACAAAATACATAATGAGCGGCAATGATGATTGCAATTTAGGTGGCACCGCGCGAAAAGCGTCCTATTTAGTTTATATGACTAAGTAGGGCGTTTTGTAATTTAGGAGGAATTTAAAATGGCAGAAGAAAAACACGTTATTTTAACTGGTGATCGACCAACTGGCAAGTTGCATATTGGACACTATGTAGGTTCGTTAAAAAATCGGGTTGAATTACAAAATACAGGTAAATATGACACATTTATCATGATTGCTGACCAACAAGCATTGACCGATAATGCCCGGGATCCGGAAAAAATCCGCCGTAGTCTCCATGAAGTTGCTCTGGATTATTTGGCGGTTGGAATTGATCCAAAGAAATCAACAATTTTGGTTCAATCACAAATTCCAGCATTAAGTGAATTAACGATGCACTACCTTAACTTAGTAACTGTTGCGCGTTTACGCAGAAATCCAACTGTTAAGACTGAGATTAAGCAAAAGAAATTTGGTGAAAGTGTTCCAGCCGGATTCTTTACTTATCCGGTAAGCCAAGCAGCAGATATTACAGCATTTAAGGCTGATACAGTGCCGGTGGGTGATGACCAAGAACCAATGCTTGAACAAACTCGTGAAATTGTGCGGACGTTCAACCGTATTTACCAACAAGATATTTTGGTTGAACCTGAAGGAGTATTTCCACCAAAGGGTCAGGGACGGATTCCAGGACTAGATGGCAACGCAAAAATGAGTAAGTCCCTTGGCAATGCAATTTATCTTTCTGATGATGCTGATACAGTGCAAAAGAAAGTAATGTCGATGTATACTGATCCAACACATATCAAGGTTAGTGATCCTGGTCATGTTGAAGGCAATACTGTCTTTACTTATCTTGACATCTTTGATCCAGACAAAGAACAAGTTGCTAAATTGAAGGAGCAATACCAAGCTGGTGGTCTTGGGGATGTTAAGATTAAACGCTACTTAAATGAAGTTCTTGAAGCTAAACTTGCACCAATTCGCAAGCGGCGCGAAGAGTATGCTGCTAATCTTGATTATGTTGATCAAGTTCTTAAAGAAGGATCAGCACGGGCAAACGAGGTCGCAAACCAGACACTTAAAGAAGTTCGTGATGCAATCGGAATTAACTACTTTGGCTAAAAATATAAATTGAGGAAGCGAGGCTGCTAGGAAAATAAGTTTTTCTGCAAGCCCCGTTTTTTTTCGTGTCTCCCATAGCAGAACATGGTAACATAAAAGAGATGTATTTATACGAAAAATAATTAATTAAAGCGGAGGTGAAAATGGTGGAAAACCTCGCGATTGTAGACCTCGGCTCAAACTCGGCCCGAATGGCAATAACAGAAATTGCTCCAGACGGACGATTCCGTGAAATTCGACGTGTAAAAGAAAATACACGTTTATCTGAGGGAATGGGACGAGAAAAAATGTTACAAGAGAGTGCAATTGAACGCACAATTGCGGCTCTAAAACGATTTAAAAAAATCTACCAAGAGATTCCCAATATTAAGGTTCGTGCGATCACGACTGCTGCAGTTCGGCAGGCACGAAATCGTCAAGAGTTTTTGAAGCGCGTCCAGCAAGAAGTTGGTATTCATCTGCAAGTTTTATCTGGTAAAAAAGAAGCCTATTATGATTACTTAGGTGTCGTTCGAACATTGCGGCTTAACCACTGTTTAATTTTAGATGTTGGTGGAGCAAGCTGTGAATTGATATTGGTACAGCAGCGAAAAGCACGTAACTTGATTTCTATTCCGGTGGGTGCTGTTAATTTATCAGAGCAATACCATTTAAATGGCTATGTTCGTTCGGCTGACCTTTTTCGTGCGCAGGTAGCGATGAACGAACGATTGACCAAAATTCCGTGGTTACGTTATGCGACACGTGTCCCGATTGTTTTATTAGGTGGTGCTAACCGGACTTTGGCGCGTATGACCCAGTCTTACCATCACCATCACCGTCGAAATGGTTCAATTCATGGGTATCAGCTCTCCTCGCGAGTAGTATTTGCTACTTATCGGGAATTGTTAAATCGTAACTTGGCCCAGCGTAAACGCATGACTGGTCTAGAACCGGAACGAGCAGACATTATCATCGGCGGAATGCTGCCTCTTGTAACCCTTTTGCAACGCAACAGTGATGGTCGGGTTATTTTTTCAGAGAGTGGTGTCCGCGAAGGAATCATCACTGAATATGTAAATCAAAGGAAGCGACACCATGACTGATTGGCAACACGGTTTTTATAAGTTATCTGCCGATGATCGACGTCAACAATTGACAAAAGCTCGTCAACTGTCCCCCATCGAAGAGCAAGTATTGGCAAATACAAGTTCAGATTTAGGGGATGAGTTAGTCGAAAATTATATTACTGATTATTCTTTACCTGAAGGAGTAGCCTTAAACATAACCGTAAATAATCGTTCGTATGTTGTGCCCATGGTGATTGAAGAACCATCAGTCATAGCCGCTGCTAGCAATGGTGCACACCGGGTAAGTAGGTCGGGAGGATTTACTGCTCCTCGGCAAGACCGACAATTAGTGGGACAAGTTGTGTTAGATGACGTGACCGATAAAGCAGCAGTTAAAGCATGGTTATTAGAACACCAAGATGAGATTTTAACAATTGCTAACCAGGCGCACCCATCAATGCAGGCACGAGGTGGGGGTGTGAAGTCGATGAAAGTTCGCACCCCTGGGGACTTTATTAGCGTTGATTTAGGGATTGACGTTTGCCAGGCGATGGGCGCTAATAGCGTCAATACGATGGCAGAAGCGGTTGGAAAATGGTTAACGGACCAGGGCTTCCATGTTATTACCGCAATTTTAAGCAATCTTGCAACACAGAGTCTGCAAACCGCTACTTGTAAAGTTGCTTTTCGGTACTTAGCAACTCCGGAGATGGATGGTAAAGAGGTTGCTCAACGAATTGCTCGTCTTAGTGATCTTGCACAAGTTGACCCTTATCGAGCAGCTACCCATAATAAAGGAATAATGAACGGGATCGATGCGGTCATGGTCGCCAGTGGAAATGACTGGCGGGCAATTGAAAGCGGGGCCCATGCTTATGCTGCTCGTGATGGACAATATCGCGGATTAAGTACTTGGGAAATCCAGGACGGCTACTTGGTAGGAAAAATTGTTCTTCCTTTACCGGTTGGTGTAATTGGTGGTTCAATTGGATTAAATAAAATGACTAAGATAAACTATCATATTAGTCAAATTAAGAGTGCTGAAGAGTTGGCGGCCGTAACAGCAAGTGTCGGATTAGCACAAAATTTGGCTGCTTTACGAGCATTGACAACCACTGGGATTCAAGCTGGTCATATGAAACTCCAATACCGGTCATTAGCAGCAAGTGTCGGAGCAACGCCAGCAGAAGTACCATTAGTAGTAGCACAATTAAAGCAGCGATCACATGTTGACCAAGCACTTGCTAAAGAAATATTATCAACGATCAGAAAGGACCAAGTTAATGACTGAAGAGAGAATTACACTAAATAAAGAAAATCAGGCACTTCTTGATCAGGTTAATAGTCTATATCCTGAAGGTAGTGTCTTTGTTCAGTTTCATGGTGACAAGTCAGGATATGTTCGCCATGACCAAGCAACTCAACAAACTATTCCTGGTGCCTTGGTTATTATTGTGACCGACTTGACTGCCCCCAATTACACTGCCTCACACGAATTACTACACCTTTTGATGTTGCTAAAAGGTTTCCCACAAATCTTTTTCCAACTGTCTCTTGGTGATAAGGAACTCGATGAACAGATGATGATTATGTCAACGGATTTGTATAACATTGCCATGCATCGAGTAGTGGTGGCAGAACAACGTAAGCATGGTTTTATTACCGATGAGATTGAAGAGCAGTATCTAAAGGGGATTGAACATACATTAACTCCGGAAAAAGAGGAAGATGATGAACGGACGTTACGGTTATTAACCCTTTTGGATGCTTTGGTCTTTTACGGTGATCACCTCTCAAAGTATGAAAAAACTTTAGCAGAAAAGTACCCGCTTGCACTGGCCGCGGCAAAAAAGATGTATGCTGAGATTACAAAGAAACCCATTAAGTCACCGTTCGATATGCGCCGGTCAATTGTTAAGATTTATTCTTTATTTGATCAACAGATGCAGGAATGGGGCTTACCAGCCTTACACAATAACGAATACACAACTCTTTCACCGGTATTAAGTGCTCGGCAATTGCGTTTAGAGATGCGCCAAGTTTTTGAAATCTATCATTCTGATATGAAAGAACGGGGGACGGATAAGCGCGCCTATGTTGGTCTTCGGCGGAGTGATGGTCAAAATTCATTTACTCTTCCGGCACCGACTCAAAATGCACCAGAAGCATTTAAAAAGATATATGATCAATCAGTGCAGGAATTTCTTGAACAGAATAGCATTCCATACATTGTAAGGAAGTGAGTTAGATGGATGCGACGATTCAAAAAACATTTGACGACGCAAAAAATATTGTCTTTCTAACGGGAGCTGGTGTTTCGACTGCTTCTGGCATTCCTGATTTTAGGTCAGCAAACGGTTTATATACGCAGAATCGGAATGCGGAATACTATTTAAGTCACCGGTATTTTGCTAGTGATCCAGAAGGCTTTTACGAATTTTGCAAGCAAAATTTGTATTTTCCAGATGCAAAGCCCAACGTAATTCATCAAAAACAGGCAGCCTTGACGCAACAGGACCGTGCGACTGTTATAACGCAAAATATCGATAACTTATATGAAGAAGCTGGCACGAAACACTTGATTGACTTTCATGGGAACCTTTTCCACGTTTATTGTGAAAAGTGTCATGAAACTGTTCCAGTGAGCGAATATTTGAAGAGTCGCCTGCATCAAAAGGATAATGGTCCCTTGCGTCCGGACATTGTGTTATATGATGAAGGAATTAAGCAAGAGGATATTATCAATTCTGTCAAGGCAATGCAACAAGCTGATTTAGTTGTGATTGTGGGTACCTCGATGAAAGTATACCCATTTGCGGGCTTGCTAGATTACCGTAATCCAAATGCAAAGGTGATTGCTGTTAATCAGCAGTTATTGCATTTTCCTTTTGACTTTCAAATGGTTCAAGACGATGCAACAAAATTCTTTGACGAATTAAAAGTATAAAAAAGAAGCTGCAGTTGTCTAAGGACAATTTCCAGCTTCTTTTTGCTCAAGTGGTTATTCAAAGAAAACGACCTTCCCATCAACTTTGAATGGGAGTGCTACTAAATGAGAGTCCTTCTTTTTAGTAGCATCCTTTTCTTGATAAAAAATGTGACGAATACCTTTGTTCTTTAGTAGCATTTCTGATCGCTCCTTTCATATTGTTCACTTGTAAAATAACATGTTTTGAACGTTTTTCCTAGAGAAATAATGAAGTATGAGAAACGCTTTCATTTTAAAGTGTGAAAATAATGCATAATCCGTTCGTCTTTTACTATCAAAATGAATAAAAGTGATAAAAACAGGAATTTGAGTCCTTAAAAAATGAATATAGATTTATTTTGTGGTGTATAAGAATTTGCTAAGTAATTTGATGAGGATTTTTGAGGTACGAAAGAGAGGATTAAAGATGAAAATAACGATGGGGATGACAACTTGGACGGAGCATCCAGTACTCATTCATGATGAACAACGCCCGGTAAGGCTTGATGAGTATGCTCAACATTTTCCGGTGGTTGAGGTTGATACTTTTTTCTACGCTTTACCTCAGATAGCAACAATTCAAAACTGGCTTGCTACTGTTCCCCCAACTTTTCAGTTTATTGTTAAGGCTAATCAGAAAATGACATTACATCAGCGAAATCAGGAACGTGGCGAATTAGAACAGGTCTTTCAACAATATCGCCGAACAATCTCTCCCTTGGTAGCTGCTGGTCAATTAAAGACGATATTATTTCAGTTTCCTCCATATTTTGATGCAACTGTGCGTGACTTTTCTTACTTACGATTAATTCGAGAATGGTTAGGAAACTTGCCAATTGCAGTCGAATTTCGTAATCAAACTTGGTATAAGAAAGAAATTTTACCGTCAGTCTTAGACTTCTGTCGTGAACTCAATTTCACATTAGTGGCCGCTGATGAACCCCATAATACGCCAACGTCCGTACCGTTTTTGCTTGCAACAACTAATCCCGACTTAGCCATGTTGCGCCTTCATGGTCGTAATCGAAAAGGATGGGAAAATCAAGGAAAAGAATGGCGGAAAACGCGGACTTTATATCGATATTCGCCGGAAGAACTCCAATTCTTTAAAAAACAAATTGAGTCCTTGCAGCCGCAACCTAAAGAACTCTGTGTTATCTTCAACAATAACTCAGCTAAGGATGCCGCACCCAATGCATTGAGCCTTCAAAAAATGATGAATATTGAATTCGAGGGATTGGCACCTAAATCGCCAGAACAGCTTGATCTGTTTTAGGATGGAGTAAGTCCTAATAAAATGCTATACTAAATGTTAAATCTTAATTAGTAATATCTTAGAAAGAGGGGCCTCATATGGCTGAACAAAAACCAACTTATTACATTACAACACCAATTTACTATCCATCTGGTAAACTCCATATTGGTAATTCATACACAACAATTGCATGTGATGCAGAAGCACGTTTTAAGCGTTTGATGGGCTATGACGTATTCTACTTGACAGGAACCGATGAGCATGGCCTTAAGATTGAACAAAAGGCTGAAAAACTCGGCATGAAGCCACAAGAATACGTTGATCAAATGGCTGCCCAAATTAAAGAGCTATGGAAAAAACTTGAAATTACAAATGACAAGTTTATTCGGACAACCGATGACTACCATGAAAAAGCTGTCCAAAAGATTTTTCAACAATTGCTTGACCAAGGGGATATTTACAAGGGCAAGTATACTGGTTGGTACTCAGTTGATGATGAAGAATACTTCACAGAAAGTCAGTTAGCAGAAGTTTACCGTGATGAAGACGGTAATGTGATCGGTGGAAAAGCGCCATCAGGTCATGAAGTTCAATTAGTTGAGGAAGAATCATACTTCTTTAAGATGAGCAAGTATGCTAACTGGTTAATGAACTACTATAAGGAACATCCTGATTTTATCGAACCGCAATCACGGATGAATGAAATGATTAATAACTTCTTAAAGCCAGGACTAGAAGATCTTGCAGTTACGCGGACATCATTTAACTGGGGGGTTAAGGTTCCTAGTGATCCTAAGCACGTGGTATACGTATGGATTGATGCATTATCAAACTATATTACTGCGCTGGGATATGGTAGTGATGATGATAGTCTTTTCAAGAAGTACTGGCCTGCTGATGTTCACATGGTAGGAAAAGAAATTGTTCGTTTCCATACGATTTACTGGCCAATCATGCTTCATGCGCTTGGCTTACCATTGCCAAAACACATCATCGGTCATGGTTGGTTAACAATGCGTGACGGTAAGATGTCGAAATCAAAGGGAAATGTTATTTATCCTGAAACTCTTGTTGATCGCTACGGCCTTGATGCCACACGTTACTACTTATTGCGGGCAATGCCATTTGGTAATGATGGCGTCTTTAGTCCAGAAGACTTTGTTGATAAGGTAAACTATGACCTTGCTAACGATCTAGGAAACTTGCTCAATCGGACTGTTGCGATGATTAATAAGTATCAAAATGGTAAATTAGTTGGCACTAATGATGCAACGACTGATTTTGATGCTGATTTAGAACAAACTGCTAGTGATGTAATTGCTGAGTATAAAGAATTAATGGATAAAACACGGTTTGCTGAAGCATTGGCAACTGTTTGGAAGTTGGTTAGTCGTGCTAACAAGTACATTGATGAAACTGAACCATGGGTACTAGCAAAAGATGATAGTAAGAAGGATGTATTATCAGATGTGATGACCCATCTAGCAAAGAGTTTGTGGATTATTGCAGCCTTAATTCAACCAATTATGCCGCATGCACCAAAGCAAATTGTTGAACAACTTGGGATTGAAGGGACTGACTTATCATTAACTGATCTTCAATTTAATGATTTCCCAGCAGAAGCTCAGGTTGTCGCCAAAGGAACTCCGATCTTCCCACGTTTGGATGTGAAGGCCGAGGTTGAATTTATTAAGAGCAAGATGACAGCAAACGAAAAGAAGAAAGGAAGAAAGGCAATGGCTGAAGCAAAAGAAAAAGCCCAAGAAACAGCACAAGAAGAGAAAACAGATGGCAAAAAGCCAATTCGGATTGATGTCTTTGACAAAGTTGAATTGAAAGTAGCTCAAATCACTGCTGCCGATCATGTAGAAGGTGCTGATAAGCTTCTAAAATTCCACATGGATGATGGAACAGAAGAAGGCCGGCAAATCCTTTCTGGAATTGCCAAATGGTATCCAGACCCTTCTGTTTTAGTAGGTAAGAAAGTTTTGATTGTTGCTAACTTGAAACCACGGAAAATGCGGGGCGAATTAAGCCAAGGAATGCTTTTGTCTGCTGAAAAAGACGGTAATGTTCAAGTAGTAACTGTTCCTGACAATTTAGTACCTGGAATGGGCGTTGAATAAAGTGCATAATCATCAACACCAGCAATTGGTTTATGATTCCCATACCCACCTAAATGACGATGCGTTTTATGATGATGTGCCTGCCTTTATTAACCGTGCTGCTCATTATGGCGTGACGGAGATGAATATTATTGGCTCAAACCAACTATTAAATACCCGTGCCTTAAAGTTGGGACACCAGTATGATAACCTTCATCCAATTATTGGTTGGCATCCAGAAGATATTGCTAATTGGAATAGCGAAACCAAGAAAGAGTTATGCCAACAATTAGCAGATCCCTTAGTTGTAGGAATTGGAGAGATTGGCTTAGATTATTATAATGACGAGCATTCTCCTCACCAGCAACAACAAGAAATTTTTGCTGAACAGCTTGAGTGGGCGCGAGAACTGAAATTACCAGTTTCGATACACTGCCGAGATGCAATGGCTGACACGTATGAAATTTTGCGGAATGCCCACATCGATGAATTTGGCGGTGTTATGCATAGTTTTAATGGGACGCCAGAATGGGCAGAGAAATTTATGGATCTCGGGATGATGATTTCATTTAGTGGTGTCGTAAGTTTCAAAAATGCGACAGAAGTCCATGAAGCCGCGTTAGTTGTTCCCTTGGAAAAGATGATGGTTGAAACAGATGCACCTTACTTAACACCACTCCCATACCGGGGAAAGCAAAATGAACCCGGTTTTACTAAGTTTACGGTGGATGCAATTGCAGATTTAAAGCAGGTTGATGCTGGTAAGGTGGCATATAAAACATTTACGAACGCCCGCCGCTTATTTTTGGAAAATAAAGAAAGAGGCCTATGATTAGAATAAAAGAAGTTATAGTTGTTGAAGGTAAAGATGATACTAAGCAAATTTTAAAAGCGGTTGATGCCGATACCTACGAAACAAATGGGTCTGCAATTTCAACGGCTGACTTGGCGAAGTTGAAAAAGTTACAAGCAAGCCGGGGCCTAATTGTTTTTACTGATCCAGACTTTAACGGGGAGCGGATTAGAAAAATAATCAGTGAAGCCATCCCAGGAGTTAAGCATGCTTTTATTAAACGAAAAGATGGTGTACCAACTGAGGCTCATGGTAGCTTGGGAGTTGAGCATGCAACGCCAGCAGTTATAAAATCAGCTTTGGAGCACCTTTATACCCAAACAACGACACCTCAGCAAGTTTTTAAGCGAGAAGACTTGCAAAAATGGGGATTAACAGGTCAAGCAGATTCACGAAAACGGCGTGAAAAGCTAGGGCAATTACTCGGAATCGGTTATGGAAATGGGAAACAATTGATTCACCGTTTAAACATGTTTCAAGTTGACCGAGCAACATTTGAACAAGCAATTAAGCAAATAAATCAGGAGGAAGATCATGAGTAATTCACCAGAAATTGGTAGTCGAACACGTACCCGCGCGATAATGGAAAAGTACGGGATCCGAACAAAAAAGAGTTTCGGCCAGAATTTCCTTACTGATTTGAACGTCTTAAAAAATATCGTTGAGGCGGCGGATATTACAGCTAATGACAATGTAATTGAAATTGGCCCTGGAATTGGCGCTTTAACGGAGCAATTAGCACAAGCGGCGGGAGAAGTTTTAGCCTTAGAAATTGATCAAGATTTAATTCCGGTATTAAAAGAAGTATTATCACCATATGATGATGTAAAAGTGATTAATCAAGATGTCCTTCAAGCTAATTTACCAGAGTTAATCAAAAAGGAATTTAAGGATCCTAGTCGACCAATTAAGGTGGTTGCTAATCTCCCTTATTACATTACGAGTCCCATTCTAATGAATTTGCTGGCTAGTCCTGTTGAGTGGGCGACGATTTGTGTGATGATGCAAAAGGAAGTTGCTCAACGACTCACGGCTAAACCAGGAACTAAACAATATGGTGCGTTGACATTAGCGATTGAATACCAAATGCAAGCTAAAATTGCTTTTGATGTTTCACGAAAAGTGTTTGTGCCAGCACCTAATGTTGATTCAGCAATTGTGGTATTAACGCCACGGACAAATCCACTTCCAGTTCAGCCTTTTGATAAGCAAAAATTATTTGGCTTTATCCGGGGATGTTTTGCTCATCGTCGCAAGAGTCTTTGGAATAACTTGCAAAGTGTAATTGGTAAGGATCCAGCGGCAAAAGAGAAAATGACGGCCGTTTTAAACCAGCTGGATATTTCGCCGCAAATCCGTCCTGAGAAACTAACCCTCGAACAATTTATTGAACTTGCGAATGCTCTTCACCAGCAAAATCTCTTGTAAAAGATGGTTGACCGTTATAAAACATTATGGTACAATTTTGCTTTTTGTGTAAAAAAAGAGTATGCTAGTCTACAGTGAGGTGAAGGAGTCGTGCCTAATAGCATTGTAGAAATTAAGAAGAAGCTAGATGAACGGATTGGCGAGCATGTTTTAGTAAAAGCACAAGCTGGACGTAAACGTATTACCACCCATCACGGTATTTTGAGTAAGACCTATCCTGCAGTATTTGTTATTCATTTGAATGATGAACAAGGAACATTGGATCGGGTTTCCTATAGTTATACTGATTTGTTAACACGAAATATTTCAATTGCCTTCGATGAAGCAGAATAAACTGATAATTTAAAATTCATATTTATAAAATAATAGGAGTGGGTAAAAATACCTTTCAACAGGAAGGCAGTTTTTATTCACTCCTTTTGCTTTAGGAATAGTTAGGAAACAGTAGTTGCAAGGATTATAGTTCCGTTAGTATAATTTAACTAACTAAATTATTATAAATTAAGGAGGGTTGCCGGATGATAGTTACAGAAAAAGCACCAGCAAAATTGAATTTGAGTTTAGATACGCCGATGCGATATTTTGATGGTTCTCCTCAATGGGATATGGTAATGGTTTCGGCAGACCTGGCTGATTATGTAACTGTTGAGACACACCGGCGCCCTGCAACAATTAAAGTTTATACAAATAGTGGCTTTTTACCCAATGACCAACGTAATTTAGCATACCAAGCAGCTCATATTTTACGTAGTCGTTTTCATTGTAAAGATGGCGTTACAATTCGAATTAAGAAGCAAATTCCAGTCGCGGCCGGATTGGGCGGTGGCTCTTCAGATGCAGCGGCAGTTTTACGCGCATTAAATAGTATTTGGCGGTTGGGCTTGAGTTTATCAGAACTGGCAAAGATTGCATTAACAATTGATTCTGACGTCCCGTATTGTATATATAACAAATTAGCCCACGTTACTGGCCATGGTGAAAAAATCGAATTGTTACCACCGCAACCTCATTATTGGGCTGTGATTGCAAAACAGAAGATCAGTGTTTCTACGCCGCAAATCTTACGACAAATTAATTATGAGAAGCTTCAACATCTTAATAATGAAGCATTACTGACAAATTTAAAGAAAGAAGATTGGCAAGAAGCAACAAAATATATGGGAAATGTTTTAGAGCCCTTAACGATGAAATTTTATCCAGAGATTGGTCGTCTAAAGAATAAGATGAAAGAATTGGGGGCCGATGTTGCCCAGATGAGTGGGACGGGACCAACCGTCTTCGCAATCTGCCATACAGAATCGCGAGCAAAACGGATTCAAAATAGTATCCGGGGATTTTGTCGCGACGTTCATGTTGTAACTTTGCTTTGATCATATTTAAGGACAAGAGGATGGAAAGAAGTAACTTTCTCTCTTGTCCTTTTTATTTTTATGTTGCAATCCCGCATAAAGTTCGATATTATATTCATTGTTCTAAATAGTAACGATTACGATTAAAAAGAGGGAAAGAATGAAAAAATATATTATCGGTATTAGTAGCATTATTGCTTTGTTGGTTATAATACTTGGTTTATCCTTTGTTCCATGGAAATCGATGGGGAAAAATCAAAAGCCAATTAGAGTGGTAACCGGATTGAATTTCTATGGTGAAGTAGCGCAGAAAGTAGCTGGCGATCATGGCCAAGTGATTTCGTTTATTGATAATGCTTCGGTTGATCCCCATGATTATCAACCCAATACTAAGCAAGCCCAGCAAGTTGCTAAAGCCAATGTAGTAATTGAAAATGGTCTTGGTTACGATAGTTGGGTAAACAAACTCGTTAAATCAAGCAGTAACCATAACAAGATTAAAGTAATTAATGTGGCATCTTTAACCGGCAAGAAAGATGGCGACAATGAGCATATTTGGTATGCGCCTGAGACGGTCGAAAAGTTAGCAAATGACCTTGCAACTCAATATGGTAAAATTGATCCGCAACACGCTAAGGATTACCAAAAGAATGCGCGAAAATATTTAGCTTCTCTTCAACCACTTAATGAAGAAATTGCCAAAGTGAAGCGCCAGGTAAATCCTAACAATAATCGTGTTGCAGTTAGTGAACCAGTTTTTGATTATGCCTTAGAGAATGTTGGTTATCAAATTATGGACAAGCATTTCGAAAAAGCTGTTGAAGATGGGAATGATCCATCACCAAAAGATATTGAAGAAATTCAACAAGCAATCATTAATCACCAAATTGCCTTCTTTGTTGATAATTCGCAGACAAGTGATAAAGTTGTTGATAATTTAGTTAAACTTGCCCCTGAACATAATGTTCCAGTATTAAAGGTAACGGAAACAAAGCCGAATGGGGATGACTATATGCAGTGGATGCTCAAGCAATACCAAGCATTGTCTCGCATTCAACAAAAGGAGAATTAAGAAGATAATGGCAGTTGTATCAGTTGATGATTTAACGATCGCTTATGGAAATCATACTGTAATCGATCATTTAAGCTTCTCCATTAATGAAGGGGATTTTCTTGTCGTGGTTGGTGAAAATGGGGTAGGAAAAACGACTCTTGTTCGCTCAATGCTTGGTTTTTTAAAACCGAAAAGCGGGACAATAACTATTCCGCAAAGTACACGACTTGGCTACGTTCCTCAGTTTCGTAATATTGACGAGGAATACCCACTATCTATTCGCGATTTTGTTGCTTTAAATACTAAACCACGCCTTTTACCATGGCTGACTAAAAGCGAGCGAAACCGTGTTGAACGGATGATTCGTGAAAATAACCTAACAAAGATTGCTGAGCGGCCCCTTGGTTTAGCGTCAGGGGGTGAGAAGCAACGAGCATATCTTGCTCAAGCTTTATTACCCAATCCTAACCTCCTTATTCTGGACGAATCGACAGCAAGTCTGGACAATGAAATGAAGTATGAATTGCTAGACCTAGTAACTCGTTTTCAACAAAATGGTTTAAGTGTAATGTTTATTACTCATGATTGGGATCTAGCAGAACAATATGGGACCCGTTTCTTATATCTCTCTCCCGGTTCTTATTCCACTGGGCCAATTAATGAGTTACCCAGTCCGGTAAAGGGGGATAAAAAGTAATGTTAACTTTAAGTTTTATGCGTCACGCATTTGTCGCTAGTACATTTATTGCGATTATTTGTGGAATTATTGGAGTTTTTGTCGTTGCACGAAATTTATCATTCTTAACGCATACCTTGTCTGAAATTGGGTTTGCTGGTGGTGCTTTTGCCGTTTTTGCTGGATGGCCAGCGCTAAATGGGATGATTCTGTTTACAATGTTAAGCTCAGTTATTGTTGGACAAATGAGTAT
The DNA here is from genome assembly GCF_000016825.1 of Limosilactobacillus reuteri subsp. reuteri. Lineage (NCBI taxonomy): Bacteria > Bacillati > Bacillota > Bacilli > Lactobacillales > Lactobacillaceae > Limosilactobacillus > Limosilactobacillus reuteri. The sequence continues at coordinate 253,176 of NC_009513.1, forward strand.
AAAAGAATCACGGCGAGAAGCGGTTATTAGTGCCGTTTCAGCGTTGTTCATTGGTTTAGGAATTCTTTTCTTATCTTTGAGCAGTCAGTCAGCTAGCTCAGCAACAAGTATTTTGTTTGGTAGCGTGGTTGGAATTAGTTTGAATGAGGTCTGGCAGCTTGTCTACCTTTCCATTCTTGTTTTGATCATTTTGCTATTGATGTATCGTCGCCTTAAGTTTGATTCCTTTGATTCAATTGGGGCGCAGGTCAGTGGAATAAATCAAACAGTGATTTCTGTTGTTTTTCTTTTACTACTTGCTTTAAGCGTTAGTGTCGCTGCTCAGATTGTCGGTTCTTTGCTAATTTTTATTCTCCTAACGTTACCAGCTGCTAGTGCTAAATACTTTACGCATGGTGTCGCACGGATGATTATTTTAGCAATTTTATTTTCACTGTTAGGGACATGGCTTGGGCTTTTTCTCGGTTATTTGACAGATTGGCCGGTTAGTTTCTTTATCGCAGTGATTGAAGTTATCATCTATACCACAGCCTTGATTTATAGTAAATTTATCGAATCGAATTAGACTGTGGCTTAAGTAGGTAAACAACATAGTACAACAATGGTCTTCAACGCCCGACAAAGTGTTGGAGACTATTATTATTTGTGGGGCTTTCAGATGCTAGCTTCGTGGCGACAAAATGCCCCCTATCTCGTACTCTTTTTTCTCAGTAAATACTAAAATTTTGCCGAAAATCCGAACATTTTATGTTAAAATCAATGTTAATTAATCCTTTTTGAAAGGCAGAGAAAGAACATGAAAATTAGACGGAGTAACCGATTGGTGGATATGACACGTTACTTGCTTGAACATCCGCGATCATTAGTATCGTTGAAGTTTTTTGGTGAGCGTTACGACTCAGCTAAGTCATCAATCAGTGAAGATTTAGGAATTGTTAAACATACCTTCCAAACTTGGGGACAGGGACGATTAGAAACAATTCCTGGTGCAAGCGGTGGCGCGGTGTTAACGCCATTTTATTCTAAGGAAAATGCTCAGGCGGCCATTGATAACTTAGTTGACCGGGTTAATGATGACTCGCGTTTGCTACCGGGGGGTTATGTTTACTTATCGGATTTAATCGGCCAACCAGAAATTTTGCGGCAGATCGGTAAGTTAATCGCTACTCAATACGTTGATACTGATGTTGATGTTATTATGACAGTTGAGACTAAGGGGATCCCGATTGCTCAAAGCGTTGCGATGTATATGAATAAACCATTTGTTATTGTTCGTAATAGTTCACACATTACTGAAGGACCTACTGTAAGTGTTAATTACGTTTCTGGGTCCGTCCAACGGATAAAGAAGATGGAATTGTCCCGTCGTACATTATCAGCTGGGGCGAATGTCTTGGTTGTTGACGACTTTATGAAGGGCGGCGGCACGATTAACGGAATGAAATCTTTGATTAAAGAATTTGATGCTAACTTGGTTGGGATTACTGTTTTTGCAGAAGGTCGTCCGGTAAATGGGCAACGGTTAGTCGATAACTGTACTTCATTAATCAAAGTGGAAACTAAAGATGGCACGGAGAAGAAGATTGCAGCACAAGCAGGAAGCTTCATGGAAAACGTGTTTGATAAGAAAGTGGAGAATTAGGAAATGACAAAACGTAATGCAATTATTTTAGCTGCTGGTAAAGGTACACGGATGCGCTCAAAGCTATACAAGGTTTTACACCAAGTTTGTGGTAAGACAATGGTTGAGCATGTTTTAACTCAATTGGAAAAGGCCAAGATTGATAATATTATTACAATTGTTGGTTTCGGGGCGGAAACAGTTGAACAGCAATTGGGACACCGTACTAAGTATGCGCTCCAAGAACAACAGCTTGGAACCGGGCATGCCGTAATGCAAACAAAAGACCTTCTTGCAAATGAAGATGGCGAAACTATTATTGTCAGTGGTGATACTCCTTTATTTACGGCTGAGACTTTTGAAAAACTCTTTGAATATCATGAACAGCGGCATGCGGCAGCCACTATTTTGACTTCTATTGCTCCTGATCCAACTGGTTATGGCCGGATTGTGCGAAATGATGTTGGAATCGTTGAACGAATCGTGGAACAAAAAGATGCTACTGTTCAAGAACAGGCAATTAAGGAAATTAATACCGGAGTTTACTGTTTTGATAACAAGAAACTCTTTGCTGCCCTTAGCAAGATCACGAATGATAATGCCCAGGGTGAGTACTATTTAACTGATGTTATTGGCATTTTAAAGCAAGAAAATGAGATCGTAACAGCCTACAAGATGGATAACTTTGACGAATCAATGGGGGTAAATGACCGAGTTGCCCTTGCACGCGCAAACAAGGTAATGCGTAACCGGATTAATACTCATTGGATGCGTGAAGGGGTTTCAATGATTGATCCTGAAACAACTTATATTGATGCTGATGTCAAGATTGGTCGTGATACAGTTATTGAAGGTGGCGTTGTAATCAAAGGTCATACAGAAATTGGTAACGATTGTTATATCGGTGCTGGTTCACGGATCACTGATTCCAAGATTCACGATGGGGTTAAAATTATTTCGTCTACCCTCCAGGAAGCGGAAATGCACAATGGCAGTGATATTGGTCCTAATAGCCACTTGCGTCCAGAAGCAGAAATTGGCGAAAATGTTCATATTGGTAACTTCTGTGAGGTTAAGAAGGCTTATATTGGTGAAGGAACAAAGGTCGGTCACCTGACTTATATCGGTAACGCTACGTTAGGTAAGGATATTAATGTTGGCTGTGGAGTAGTCTTTGTTAACTACGATGGGACAAATAAGCACCATACCAATGTTGGCGACCATGCCTTTATCGGTAGTAACAGTAACTTAGTAGCTCCTGTTAATATTGCAAAAGATTCATTTGTTGCTGCTGGTTCGACCATCACAGATAGTACGGAACAATATGACATGGCAATTGCGCGGGCACGGCAGGTTAATAAAGAAAATTATGCTAAGAAGCTACCATGGTAACTTGCTTTTTGCCTCACTAATTTATATTATGTAAGTGGTAGTAGTATAACATTTATTAATCAGCGGAGGACCTAATGACACAGCAATATTTTGATCAAAATTTAAAAATCTTTGCGTTAAATTCAAATCGTCCCTTAGCAGAAAAGATTGCTAAGCATGTCGGGGTTGATTTAGGAAAATTATCTGTTAATCGTTTTAGTGATGGTGAGATCCAAATTAATATTGAGGAAAGTGTGCGGGGAGACAATGTTTATGTCATCCAGTCGACTTCCGCCCCAGTTAATGACAACTTAATGGAGTTATTAATTATGGTGGATGCGCTTCGTCGTGCTAGTGCCAAGACGATTAACGTGGTGATGCCATACTATGGTTATGCCCGTCAAGACCGAAAAGCACGGAGCCGTGAACCAATCACTGCTAAGTTGGTTGCTAATATGTTGCAAAATTCCGGTGTTGATCGGATTATTGCACTTGATCTTCATGCCGCACAAATTCAAGGGTTCTTTGATATCCCTGTCGATCATTTGATGGGTGCTCCGCTTTTAGCAGAGTATTTTATCAACCAGGGTGTTGCTGAAAATGCAGTTGTTATTTCTCCTGATCATGGTGGAGTAACACGGGCACGAGCACTTGCCGAGTTTTTAAAATCTCCAATTGCGATTATTGACAAGCGGCGTCCACGGGCGAACGTTGCTCAAATCATGAATATTATTGGAGACGTTAAGGGTAAGAAGTGTATTATGATTGATGACATGATTGATACTGCGGGAACTATTAGTTTAGGTTCGCAAGCATTAATAGATGCCGGCGCAGAAGAAGTCTACGCATCATGTACCCATGCGGTATTATCTGGCCCAGCAATTGAACGTTTACGGAATGCACCGCTTAAAGAAGTGGTTGTGACAGATTCGATTCAATTACCAAAGGAAAAACAAATCGATAAAATCAAGCAGGTATCGGTTGCTCCACTAATTGGGGATGCAATCAAACGGATTAACGAAAATCGTCCTGTTAGTCCACTCTTTAAACAGGTTTTCCAAAGTGCACAGTTGGAAAAGAAGTAATGCTTAAGCAAACTGAAATTAATAAATAAAGTAGGTCGGAAGGAAAAAATATTTTTAGTTTCTTTCGGCCTTTCTTATTTTCCGTTTCTGTTTTAAAAGAAGATAAAGATTTAGGAAAGGCAAACAGTCATTATCAATTCATGTTATAATACGATGTGAAATAAGGAGGAGAAAAATGACAACAATTAAGTTTTTCAAAAAAGCAATGGTTGGAACAGCTGCAGTCGCTACTATCTTTGCCCTCGCTGGTTGTGGTAAACAATCTGCGTCAAGTAGTGATACAAGTTCTTCCAGCACATCGTCTGTCCGTTCTTCCGAAAGTAAAGCTTCAAAGGCTTATCGTACAGCTAATAAGCTTATCCAAAATCATGACTATGAAGGAGCATATGAACAATTAAGCCAATTAAACGATCATAATGCTCAAACGGAAGCACTTGCTGATGATTTACAGAGCTATATGAATGCTCAAAAAGCATATGAAAATGGCGATTATGATGGTGCTAAGAACAATTTAAAATCACAAAAGTCGACTAGTACGGCAATGCGCAATGCATATGCTGACTTACAAAGCAAGGTAAGTTCTGCACAAGGTTCCACGAGTTCTCAAACTTCATCATCTACCAATAGCAAGCAAACAAATAAGCAATCCAGTTCTACAAGCTCAGCAACGCAACAATCATCCTCTGCTGCTAACCAAGCTGCATCTGATGCAACTAGTGATAATGTAGTCCAACAATTTGCTAACAAGATGGGCTTTAGTGGCTCCCAAGGTTACCAAATTATGCCAACAGGCAAGGATGGCAATGTTTACAAGTTTGAAGTTCGGCAAAACAATAGTGATAACACTGTTGCAAGCTTGATTGGTATTTACCAATATAACAGTCAAACTGGAGCGGTAACAAAGATCGCTTAATATATAAAAGATGACAAAAAATAAAAGCAAGAGGTGTAACTTTTTCGAAAGTACGCTTCTTGCTTTTTATTTCTGTCTTTACTTAAGAACATATTCTTCAATTGCTTTTCCAACACCATCATGATTATTATCAGCAGTTGTTACGTCAGCGATCTTTAATGTACCGGGAATTGAATTTCCCATTGCTACCCCTAAGCCGGCATATTCAATCATTGAATCATCGTTTTGCGCGTTGCCAAGAGCCATTACTTCATCTTTTTTAATTCCGAGTTCTTCACTAAGTAATTGAAGAGCATTTCCTTTACTTGCTTGTTTATTCATGAATTCCAAATAAAAGTCTTCGCTGCGGACAATGGAAAAGCGATCACGCATTTCTGCCGGCAGTTCTGCCCATGCTTTGTCAATTTGTTCTTTAGTATCAACCATCATTGCCTTAGCGATTACGTATTGATCTTGCATTTTAGAAAGTTCTTCAAAGGTGCGGTAACGGATTGGCATACTTACAAGGTCTGACTCGTAGACTGTATAGGGACTTAAATCTCGGTTAATTGTATAGATGTAATCCCGGGTTTCAATCTGGGACTTGACACCCTCTTTAATACAATAAGTTTGCCAGTCTGCATAGTCATTGAAAGGCATAGTGTAGTTTACCAAGACATTCCCACTAGTTGATTGGGCCAACGCACCGTTAAAGCTAATAACAAATTCATTATCTGAATCATTTAAGTCCAGTTGGTCAAGGTATGCCTTTACGCCTGTCATGGGACGTCCAGTGCATAAGACGATCTTTACTCCCTGCGCGCTGGCTTTTTTTATTGCGGCAACAGTTTGTGGTGTAATTTGGCGTTGGTCATTGATTAATGTTCCATCGATATCGATTGCGACTAATTTAATTGCCATTATTTTTGCTCCTTTGGGTTGATAATATGATTATTTTTGATATAGCCTTGAAATTCTTCATAGATTGGTTCAAAAATTTCAATATTGTTTCGCGTTTCAAGCATCTCTTTTGGAAAAAAGAACCGTTGATCTCCGGCTTCTCGTCCCGACACGCTGGCGACCAAGGTACTAACTTGGGATAACTCAATAAAATCGCCATTAGGTTGGAGAAGCTCGATCTGCGTTTGGGTATTAGAATCTTGTGGATGATAAGTATCGTATGGGAGTTTAAAGCTATCGTTAACTGCGGTGTAGTACTGGCTATTAAATCCAGCAGTTTGAATTAGCTTTCGTAAAGTTGGCAAAAGCTTTTGTGTATTTTGATCATAAATGACTGATTTAAATGGTCGGCGGTTAAGAAAACGACTCGCAAGATCGCTTAAAATATCATCACGAGAATGGGTCCAATGAATAAAATAAGTAGTTAAGACACCATCGTCAAGCGCCAAATAGTCATCCAGGGTGAACTTACCATTAAAAAATGGCATCAGCATATGAGGGGTGAAGTCAGGTTCAAAGTCATTTGGGTGCTGGTAAATATATTTTGCCCGCATTAAGAGGTGGTCCAAGATAACTTCCATTGAACGGGAAACTGGGTGGAAGTAGACTTGCAGATACATCTGAAGCCGACTGATAATGTAATCTTCTACCGCATGCATCCCCGAAATTTCAAAGGCAATCCCCCTCTTAACCGGTCGCATAACATGAAGAACACGATCAAGATCAAACTTTCCGTAGTTTGTTCCTGTGTAATACGCGTCTCGTTGCAAGTAGTCCATCCGGTCCGCATCAACCTGACTTGAAATCATTTGAACTACTTGTGGATTTTCATAAGTATGGTCGATCACACTAGCAACTTGATGGGGGAAGTCAGGTGAAACCCGTTGTAATATCTTATTAATGTTAGTGCTGCTATCGGTGATCAACTGACGGGTAATTTGCTCATGGTTTGTATGGAAAATATGTTCAAATGTGTGGGAATAAGGACCATGCCCTAAATCATGGAGGAGGGCTGCGCATAAAGTAACCGGTCGTTCGTGATCATCCCATAGGCCGTCGCCAGGATGCTGACTAGGATAGTTTCGCTGAAAATAGTTGCACATTTGGCGGGTAATTTCATAGACGCCTAGGCAGTGGCCAAAGCGGGAATGCTCGGCGCCATGAAAGGTAAATGATGAAGTTCCTAGCTGCTTGATTCGTCGTAATCGTTGAAACTCAGGAGTATTAATTAAGTCCATAATAATTTGATTATCGACAATAATTTGTCCGTGAATTGGATCCCGAAAAACCTTTTCACGGCGAAGTTTTTCATCGTAAAAGTGATTCATATTAATCTTCTTTCTCTAAACGTTCTTGTAAACGTTCCATGCTGATTAGTTCTTTACTGAGAGTTGATATAAAATTAGGCGACCACATTAAGTTATTAAGGCTGTCAGGAGCAATGATTTGAACGACTGATTGGATTCGCTGGATCGCATCCTGAACGCTTAATTGCGTGTTGAGGGCTTTAGAGATAGTTGTCATTGCTCCCGGCCAAACATCTGGAAAATGCCACTTGTTTTGATCTTGTTGCAGACCTGTATCATAGAAGTCACGAATTAGCTTACCCCGATCCTGCTGATTACCACAGACGCTTAAGTAAAGCATTACTGTAACTCCCACTTTGTTCCGTCGTTGAGAAATTCCACCAATCTTTTGGCCGTTAACGCTAATATCGAAGCTTCCTGGACAGTACGAATACGTGATTTCACCAGTGGCAATTTCCAGGCTAGGGAAAGCTGCCTGAATTAGGTTGACCATTCGCTGGTATGCTTCATCAATAGTTAATTCATGATCTTCGAGGTGCCATGGATAGAAAATTGATAGGTTTAAAATACCGTCGTCACTCACAACTGCTAATCCCCCTGAATTACGCATGAAATAGTGGAAACCGCGGTGCGTAAGTGAAGCAAGGGCAGTTGATAAATGCGGTAATCGTTGATCTTTTAATCCTAAAATAACCGTATCCTCTAATGTCCAAAAATGAAGGAGGGGAAATTTGAGTTCGCTAGCTGAACGTAACAAAGCGTTGGTATAGATGAAAGACGAAAGATTATCCGCTGGAGTTAAAGGTTGAATAAACTGTTGAAAACACTGATTCTTAAAATTAGGCATCGTACTTCTTCTTTTCTGTGAAATAATATATCTATATTATACAAGAACTCATGAGAACATGGACGTTTCACGGGGTATTTATCCATAAATTTGCGAGAATACCCCCACTTCTATAAGTAGGGGATGAATCGCTCTCTTAAAGCACGTTAGTGCTTTTTCTTTTGTTCTATGATATATTTAGTGTATATCTATAAAATGTGGTGATAACAAGAGAATTAGATAGAAATCAGCATTCAGTATACTTACTTAATTACCATTTGGTAATGGTGGTTAAGTATCGTCGAAAAGTAATTAACGATGAAATATCTGAATATCTTAAACATTGTTTTGTAGTTGTGGGACAAGCATACGGCATTAATTTGCAAGAATGGAATCATGATCAGGACCACGTACATGTTTTGTTTAGAGCAACGCCTCATACGGAAATGGCTAAATTTTTAAATGCTTACAAATCGTCTAGCTCCAGAATGGTCAAAAAACAATTTCCAGAAATCAAGCAGTATCTTTGGAAATCAGCCTTTTGGACACAAAGCTATTGCTTAATTAGCACTGGTGGAGCGCCTTTAGAAGTTTTAAAACGATATATTGAAAGTCAAGGGAGAAAATAATGGTTCTAAAAGCCGTTAAAATGCGCATCTATCCAAATTCAGCACAACGAAATCAGCTCTGGCAAACCTTCGGTTGTGTTCGTTTTGTATGGAATCAAATGCTTAATATGCAAATTGAACGGCGCAAGAACAATCCGGAAGCTAAATTTGTGAATGCCTTTGGGATGAATAATCTGTTGAAACAACTTAAGGTTGAGTATCCTTGGTTGAAACAAGCAGAATCAACTGCTTTGCAAAGTGCTAATCGCAATTTAGCCGATGCTTTTCAACGCTTTTTTAAAGGTCAAAATAAGTTCCCTCGATTTAAATCCAGAAAATATTCTCAGAGCTACAATTCAAAGTACGTTAATGGCAATATTAAAGTTTTAGATTGCCATCATATAAAGTTACCAAAACTCGGTATCGTCTATTTTAGAGCTGGTCGATTGCCAATGGGTAAAATTAAGAATGTCACTGTTCGTCTGAACGTTGCTGGTCAATATTACATTACTGTTTTAGTGGAAAGCGAAAACCAAACTCTTCCTAAAACAAGTAAATATATTGGTGGCGATTTAGGACTTAAGTCATTACTTAATCTTTCAGATGGATGCAAGGAACCGATCAATCATTTTGAAGACAAATACCGTAAAAAGTTGTATCGTTGGGAGAAATTGCGTAGTCGTCGGTTCTTAAAGGCCCAGCAGGAAATCACCTGGGATCATCATAATAAAGTGTTAGTTCCACGGCAATTAGACGATTTTAAGAATTATCAGAAAGCTCGTATTATGGTGGCGAAGTATCGGCAAAAGATTGCCAACCAACGGTTGGATCAGCTACAAAAATTCACTACTAAATTGGTCAAAAAGTACGACATCATTGTGTTGGAAAAACTTAATACTAAGGGAATGATGAAAAATCACCATTTAGCTAGAGGAATCGCTAACGCTAGCTGGTCAAAATTAGTAGATATATTGCAATATAAGTGTAACTGGTACGGTAAAAAGCTTATTCAGGTCAATCCGTCATATACTAGCCAAATTTGTGCTAATTGTGGGAAGAATAATCATCGGTTAGGATTAAATAAATTGGAATGGTTAGCGGTACGTGAGTGGGATTGTCCAAACTGTGGTAAACATTTAGATCGTGATATTAACGCTGCACAAGTTATCTTGCAAAAAGGATTAGCTATCCGATAGATAAAGTTAGGCTCGGGACGAGCCTTGGTTAATAGTCGTAACCTCTGCTTGAAGGTTCGTTCAGAATCGGTAGGGTAAGTATGTGATGTTTCCAGAATCTCCCACTTCAAGCATTAAACCGTAGGTTTAGATAAGCGGGAGTAGTTCAATAGTAAAAAGAGTATAATAATGACGATAAGCAAAGTGAAAGGAGGAGTTTATTATCAAGAGCGTAATTCCTGTTCATGTGAATCTCTCAACGATCATTGATCAAAGTGGACAGCAAGAAAAATTTACCTTTACTGAAGAAGGTACTTTTGTCGAAATGAATGGTAAGTATTATTTAAGGTACATTGAACACCAAGACGGGCAAGAAACGCCGGTGCAAATTAAATTTGAGGATGAGCTGATCCGCTTAAGAAGGCGTGGAAATGTCGAAACAAACCTATTTTTGGACCCGACACAAGAAACTATCATGCGGTACCAAACAGAATACGGCATGATTAAAATTGATGTGTTGACAGAAAGTTTGGAAAAAGACGTTGATGTAAAGGCTCCGGCTGGTCACCTTTCTGTTAAGTATCAACTAAAACAAGCGGGACAATTAATAGGGAGTTACCAACTAGAATTGCAATTTGCTGCTTAATATTGTATGATGTAGTTTAGACTTTTTGAAGGGATGTGCACCAATTTGGATTTAAAGGTTTTTGACGGTCAGGACAAATCAGAACTTTCAATGATTGAAGTCGCACACGCTATTTTAGCTCACCATGGAAAAGCAATGGCGTTTGTTGATTTGACCAACGAGGTTCAGCAATATCTGGGTAAGAGCGATGAGGAAATTCGTGAACGTCTTGCACAGTTCTATACTGACTTAAATGTTGATGGCAGTTTTATTTCCCTTGGTGACAACACCTGGGGTCTGCGTGCTTGGTACCCATTCGAATCTATCGATGAAGCCACAGTTGGTGAAAACGAAGAAGATGAAGAGGATGATCGTCCAAAGAAGAAGCGGCGTAAAGTCAATGCCTTCCTCGCAGACACCGATGACGATGACGATGTAATTGACTATGACAATGATGATCCTGAAGATGAGGATCTTGATACTGACGATGATGCCGATTCTGAGGATGATTATGATGACGACACTGATGACTTCAGTGACGACGATGATGATCTTGATGATGGTATTGAAGGTCAGCTATCAGAATTACATGATGAAGAAGATGAAGACGAGGATGACGAATAATTTTCAACTTTGTGCTTGACTATTATTTATTGACCCTGTATTATCTTTCTTGGGCGCCTGTAAAGACAGGCCAATAAGTTCGTAGATAAATAAGCTCCCTGTTTCAGTGTTTTATTTGAAATAGGGAGTTTTTTCTATTATCACACCCGCAAATATAAAAAAGGAGTAGACGACAATGACGAAATACATTTTTGTAACCGGTGGAGTTGTATCATCATTAGGAAAGGGAATCGTTGCTGCCTCTTTAGGACGATTATTAAAAAATCGGGGCCTAAAGATTGCGATCCAAAAATTCGATCCTTACATCAATGTTGACCCCGGTACGATGAGTCCATACCAACACGGTGAAGTTTTTGTGACTGATGACGGCACAGAAACTGATTTGGACCTTGGTCACTATGAACGTTTTATCGATAATGATCTCAATAAATATTCAAATGTTACAACGGGTAAAATCTACTCTGAAGTTCTTCGTAAGGAACGCCGTGGGGATTACCTTGGTGGGACAGTCCAAGTTATTCCACACATCACTAATGCCATTAAGGATAAGATTAAGCGCGCTGGTGAAAGTACTGATGCTGAAGTTGTAATTACTGAAATTGGTGGTACAGTTGGGGACATTGAATCACAACCATTCATGGAAGCTATTCGCCAAATGAAAGAAGAAGTTGGTAGTGAAAATGTGTTGTACATCCACACTACCTTAGTCCCATATCTTCGTGCTGCTGGTGAAATGAAGACTAAGCCAACTCAACACAGTGTTCGCGAATTACGTGGTTTAGGAATCCAACCTAACATTTTGGTGGTTCGGACAGAGCAACCAATTACTGATGATATGCGGAAGAAGATTGCCTTATTCTGTGATGTTGATCCTAAAGCCGTTGTTGAATCAATGGATGTTCATACTCTTTACGAAATTCCGTTAAACTTACAAAAGCAAGGTATGGATCAATTGGTTGTCGACCACTTTGGTTTAGAAGTACCAGAAGCTGACATGACAGAATGGACAGAAATGGTAAATCATATCGAACATGACTTAACTAAGACCGTTAAGATTGCGATGGTTGGTAAGTATACTGACTTACAGGATGCTTATATTTCAGTTAATGAATCATTACGTCATGCTGGTTATCCTGTAAATGCAAAGGTAAAGATTGACCACTTTAATGCTGAAAACATTACTCCAGAAAATGTTGAAGAGACCTTGAAAGATTACGATGGGATTCTTGTTCCTGGTGGTTTTGGAAACCGGGGAGTAGAAGGAATGATCACTGCAATTAAGTATGCTCGGGAAAATGATGTTCCTTACCTCGGTATTTGCTTAGGGATGCAAACAGCATGTATTGAATTTGCACGAGATGTATTAGGTTACACTGATGCAAACTCAACTGAATTTGATCCAAATACTAAACACAATATTATTGACTTGATGGCAGACCAAGCAGACATTGAAGATATGGGAGGAACACAACGGCTTGGTGCATATCCATGTAAGCTTAAGCCAGGAACAGTTGCTGCAGCGGCTTATGGTAACCAATCAATGATCAGTGAACGTCACCGTCACCGTTATGAATTTAACAACGACTACCGTCAAGAAATGGAAAACCATGGCTTGGTTATCTCTGGGGTGAATCCAGATCGGAATTTAGTTGAAGTAGTTGAAATTCCTGATAAAAAGTTCTTCGTGGCTGCTCAGTACCACCCAGAATTCAAGTCTCGTCCTAATCACCCAGAAGGATTATTTGCTGCATTTGTGAAAGCAGCTGCTGAGGACAAATAAAAATTTAAATTGTATAATATATTTAATACAAGAGATGGGGGCAAGAATGTCACTTCTCTTGTTTTTTGTGTGCGCCCGGCATGGGTATTAGCTAGGCGGTGAGAGTCCGCTATGGGCCGTAGTAGTCGGAACCATGAGCTGAGGACAAGGGTGTCCACTGTGAGGTGGAATCTGAAGGAAGTCTAAGGCAAAGTACTGCACCGATGAACAAGAAGTAGCTATAAGGCTGGAACTAACTGGATAAGACTGCATGACAAGTTAAAGTCCAACACTACTCGAAGTTACTTTCAGTAAAGCTACCGGTGACATGGTACGAAAGTTAATATCCTTACCCGGGGGGATCTGGCCTACACGTTTCCGACAAGAGGAATAAGTTTAATTTCCACAGAAACAAGCGGTGCAGTGATGTAGCGTTGAGTAAGCCAGAAGTCAGCCGAGGTCATAGTAGTCTGAGTAATCAGATGAAGGACTGAACGACAATAACTTGTAACTTATATCGGAGGTGTAATCAGGTGCGACAATCGCAGAAAGCAGAACAACAAGCTGACCGCTTGTCGAGGATAGGTTTGGAAAACCGAAAGTACACAAGGGCGCGTAGTACCGATTATGGTGAAGGTAAAGGTATGAGTGTCACTATCCAAGACTTAGTCTTGGACCGCAATAACCTTAATCAGGCTTATTTGCGAGTTAAGAGAAATAAAGGGGCAGCAGGCATTGACGATATGACAGTCAATGACCTTCTGCCATATCTCAGAGAAAATAAGACGGAATTGATTGCTAGTTTGCGTGAGGGCAAGTATAAACCAGCACCAGTCAAACGGGTAGAAATTCCGAAGCCTAATGGTGGAGTAAGAAAACTCGGAATACCAACAGTGGTGGACCGAATGGTTCAACAAGCTGTGGCCCAAATTCTTACACCTATCTTTGAGCGTGTTTTCTCTGATAATAGTTTTGGCTTCCGCCCTCACCGTGGGGCTCACGACGCTATTGCAAAAGTAGTAGATCTTTATAATCAAGGTTATCGAAGAGTTGTCGACTTAGACCTAAAAGCCTATTTTGATAATGTTAATCATGACTTGATGATTAAGTATCTTCAACAATATATTGATGACCCATGGACACTAAGGCTCATTCGTAAGTTTCTAACTAGCGGAGTCTTAGACCATGGGCTTTTCGCTAAGAGTGAAAAAGGAACCCCACAAGGAGGGCCATTGTCACCAATACTGGCGAATATCTATCTAAATGAGTTGGATAAAGAGTTGACTAGACGTGGTCACCACTTTGTGCGCTATGCGGATGATTGTAACATTTATGTTAAAAGTCAACGAGCCGGAGAACGAGTAATGCGAAGCATTACCCAGTTTCTTGAAAAGCGATTGAAAGTTAAAGTGAACCCAGATAAAACCAAAGTCGGTAGCCCGCTACGGTTAAAGTTTCTTGGCTTTTCGTTGGGTGTAGAGCACAATGGAGCCTACGCCCGTCCAGCAAAACAATCGCAACAACGAGTAAAGAAAGCATTGAGGTTATTAACTAAACGTAATCGTGGAATATCTCTGACAAGAATGTTTGAAGAAATTCAGCGAAAAATGCGTGGATGGCTTCAGTACTACTCAATTGGGAAACTAACTGACTTTATTCAACGCCTTGACAAGTGGTTGAGGGCCCGAATAAGACAGTATATCTGGAAGCAATGGAAGAAGCTTAAAACTAAGGTAACTAACTTACAGAAGCTGGGGCTGTCCCAGCGTGATGCATACGTCTTCGCTAGTACCCGCAAGGGCTACTGGCGAACTGCACACAGTAAGACCTTGAGCTATTCTCTAACAAATAGAAAACTGGAACAACTCGGACTTATGAATATGTCCAAGACGCTCCAGTCAATTCAAAGTGATTAAGTTGTCGAACCGCCGTATACGGAACCGTACGTACGGTGGTGTGAGAGGTCGATAATTGAACTAATCAATTATCTCCTACTCGATTTAGTAGAATTGTTAAATTTTAAGTTAAATATGCTAATTTTTGGCCTGACCTTATGATTTTTTTTAAGATTATTTATAAAAGGTTGTAATTCTCTTGATATTTCATTATCATTACAGTTGACTGTTTTGTAACTGAAATAATCATTAACTTAGCTTAAATGAAAAACAGACTAAAATTTTTAAGTGAGGAAACGCAGAAATGAAGAAAATGATCATTCAAGGAGGAAACCGTCTTTCTGGCGAAGTCACGATCGGTGGTGCCAAAAATAGTACAGTGGCATTAATTCCAGCTGCTATTCTTGCGGATACCCCTGTAGAGTTTGACACGGTTCCAGATATCTTGGATGTTCACAATCTGATGATTATTTTGGAGTCAATGAATGTAAAGTCCGAGTTTAGTCACGGAGTTTTAGATATTGATCCAACACAAATCGTAGAAGCTGAACTTCCAAGCAAGGCAATTAAAAGTCTTCGGGCTTCCTATTACTTTATGGGTGCATTATTAGGTCGTTTCCATCGCGCGACATTAACATTTCCGGGAGGCGATAATATCGGCCCCCGCCCAATTGACCAACACTTAAAAGCATTTAAAGCACTTGGAGCAACCGTTATCGAAGAAAAGGGTACTGTTCATTTAGATGCGCCGAATGGCTTACATGGGTCTCGGATCTTTTTAGATATGGTATCAGTTGGTGCAACGATTAATGCTATCTTAGCAGCTGTTCGCGCTGAAGGAACAACGATTATTGAAAATGCAGCTCGTGAGCCGGAAATTATCGACTTGGCAACATTCTTAAATAATATGGGTGCCAAAATTCGGGGTGCTGGAACCGATACTATCCGTATCACTGGAGTAAAGACACTTCAGTCAATGAATACTCATACAATTATTGCTGATCGAATTGAAGCAGGAACATACCTATCCTTGGCGGCAGCGCTTGGTGATGGGGTTATGATCCATAATGTTATTCCTGAACACTTAGAATCATTTACCAGTAAAATGATTGAAATGGGTGTTGAACTTCAAATCGATAGCGATAAGATTTATGTACCAAAATCCAGTCATTTACATCCGGTTACTGTTAAGACAATGCCATTCCCTGGTTTTGCTACTGATTTACAACAACCGCTTACCCCATTGATGTCACTTGCTGATGGTGATAGTACGATTGTTGATACCATTTATCCCAAGCGTGTAAAGCACATTTCCCAATTACAAAAAATGGGGATGAAGATTGAAGCACATGATGGGATGATTATCGTTAAACATACAGAAAAGCTTCATGGCGCAGAGGTCTCTGCAGGTGAGATTCGTGCCGGAGCAGCTTTAACCATTGCTGGATTAATGGCAGATGGACAGACTGTAATTAATAATGCCGGAAATATTTTACGGGGTTACGATCGAATTGTATGGAAGCTTAATCGCCTTCATGCCAATGTTTCTATTGAGGACGATTCTTCAGTAAAAATTGGTTAGAAGTTGCGTACTTCTTTAAATCGTGGTATCCTGTTAAAGTTGATTATCTATGTTTCAGGCAATGATTCATGGCAAAAGGAGCGTAATAAATTATGAAACAAGGAATTCATCCAGATTATCATCCAGTAGTTTTTGAAGATTCATCTACTGGTTACAAGTTTCTCTCTGGCTCAACAGCCACTTCAAGTGAAACTGTTAAGTGGGAAGACGGTAATGAATACCCATTAATTCGGGTTGAAGTTACTTCAGATTCACACCCATTCTACACTGGTAAGCAAAAGTTTACCCAAGCCGACGGTGCTGTCGACAAGTTCAACAAGAAGTACGGTCTCAAGTAATCGAACTTCTTACAATTCAAAAAAGCCGGGAAAAGCGAAAGTTTTTCCCGGCTTTTTTTGAATTAAGTCCAATAAATCATTATTAACGTTATTTTGCGTCTTTAAGTATTGATCTTTCTCTGCGTATAATATTGATAATTGAGAAAGTGGGGGGGCTACCTATGCATGAAAAAATTATTAATCGAATAATTGCCCTGCATCGTTATTCTTTCGTTAGGATAACCCGGCAGACATTAATTATGATTTTTCCCATTGTTTTTATTGGAACGATGGCAAAGATGATTTTAAAAACTGTTTTTAAACCAGATGGCTTTATTTATAATGTTGCTTTTCTTGATGTTATACCACAGAACGTGTTGCGGGTTATTCAATTTGTATTAACTAGCATTAGTCAATTAACCTTAGGGATTCTGGGAATTTATACTGTTTATATGGCAGCAAAGTTTACGGCGAAAAGGTATCGGCGAGACGGTAAATTTGCTGGAATAACAGCTATTCTGACCCTTTTACTAATGTCTTATCGTTATGGTAAGTTTTCCCCACAATTTTCACTTAGCTTTTACCAACGGCTCCTTAGTGGTAACAGTTTGTTAATCGTTTTAATTCTTGGATATGGAGTCGGTCAGCTTTACCGGTGGTTAACTCCACCAAAAGATGGTGATAATACCAATGCGTTGCCGTTATTGAAAGAACGATCATTTAGTTCAATGCTGCCAATGACAATTAGTCTTATTTTTGGAGTGACGGTTGCTCTTTTCTTAAATTCCAACACAATCTATCATGCTTGGTCAACAAGTTACTCCACGTTAGTTACGACTGCCCAAGAGCATCGGCAATTATGGCTGACGTTATTAGCTACGATGGGGTTAACAATATTTGATTGGTTGGGATTAGGCGTTCCATACACCTCGATGGCATTAACATCTGGAGATTCATTTACGGCTAACTTGAACTATGCGCTCGCTCATGGAACTCCGTGGAATGTACCGTATGAGTTTTTAGGCAGTTCTCTTTATAATTCATTTGCTAACTTTGGGGGCGATGGATTGATCCTTGCCTTGATAGTTGCCATTCTGTTAACTTCTAATGGCTCCTATATGCATCGTGTTGCACGGTGGACGGCCTTACCAACATTATTTAATTTTAATTATGCGGCAATGATTGGCTTACCGGTTGTATTTAATCCATTATTTCTGATCCCATTTGTCTTCTTACCGATTGTAAACATTCTCCTTGCCAGTTTAGCGATTGCGATTCACTTAATACCTTCAACGCCTTACCCGGTTTTGCAGGGGACACCGGGACCGCTTATTAGTTTTTTGGGGACAAATGGTAATTGGGGAATTTTGATTTTTACCTTGGTATTGCTTTTAATCGATATCGCTGCCTATATCCCCTTTGTAAAAATGGCCCTAGTTGTTGAAAATCGCTTAACATTAGCAGAACAGGACGTGATCAGTCATGAAAAGAATGACTAAATCAATTCTCCATACTCGTTTAGTATTGATTGGCCTAATATTGATTTTAGTCCTAATGGCAATTCCAGCATATTTTTGGATGAAAGATACAAATAAATATTTAGCTGCCCAACATAATTCTAGAATGTCACCGATAATTATGGTTCCTGGAAGCTCAGCAACACAAAACCGCTTTAATCCACTTATTCGTAAACTTAACGAAGATAGCCCTAAAAAACATAGTGTGTTGCGCTTAGAAGTAATGAACAGCGGTAAAATTGTTTCGCAAGGATGGATAAATCGCGGCGATAACGAGCCGATTATCGTGATTGGCTTTGAGAATAATCGCGATGGCTATCAAAATATAAAGAAACAAGCGCAAATGGTTAATCAAGCCTTTGAACGATTGACGGAAGAGTATAACTTTAATAACTTTAAGGCGTTTGGCCACTCCAATGGGGGACTAGTATGGACTTATTGGTTGGAACATTACTACCCTGAATATAAAGATGCGATTACAATTAAAAGGCTAATGACACTAGGAACGCCATACAACTTTGCGGAGTCTTCTGTTAGCCATCCGACGCAAATGTTTTCTGATTTTGTAAAGTATCGAAGTCGAATCCCTAAAAACTTATTAGTTTATTCGGTCGCAGGGACAGAAACTTATACATCGGATGGTCTCGTCCCAGAAGGAAGCGTCGATGCCGGTAAATACATTTATCAAAAACAAGTGGCCCATTATACGAGAATGACGGTCACGGGAAAAGATGCTCAACACTCTAACTTGCCACAAAATAAACAGATTGTACGGTTAATTGAAGAGTATTTGCTTGATCCAAATGACAACGGTAATCCTAATTCGCAAAATAAGCAGAGGGCTACTCAAAATTAATTAAGCAGGTTATACTAAGTTCATAATAAAAAGTAAGGAGCTCAATATCGTGAAAAAAGATAAAAAGCGATCATTTGAATGGTTACGGTGGACAGCGGTTGTTGTACTGTTACTGGTATCAGTTGTCTTAATTTTTAACCAACAGATTAAGTCTTACTTAGTAGGGAGTTATAAACCTGAGATTACTCGGCAAACGGTTCAAAGCAACCAAAAGAAAAAAGCAACCTATGATTTTCAAAGTGTCAAAGATCTTAACTTGCAAACAGCTGCCAAGGCTCGTGCAAATAAGCAATCGATTAATACCATTGGAGCAATTACGGTTCCGGCTATTAATATGACGATTCCAATTGCTAATGGAGTTGATAATACAACTCTTGCGTTAGCAGCAGGAACCCTTCGTCCAGACATGAAGATGGGGGAAGGCAACTATGCGTTAGCTGGTCATAATATGGCCCATGGGAGCAAAATCCTCTTTTCTCCATTGTACTATCATGCTAAGGTAGGGCAGATGATTTATATCACCAACATGGATCGCGTTTATGAATATAAGATTTATCAACGTGAATTCATTGCGGCAACCCGGGTTGATGTGGTAGACAATACGCCGGAAAAGATTATAACTTTGATTACTTGTGACGCTACCGGGGCCAATCGGTTGATGATCCGCGGTAAATTTGTTAAATCAGAGCCATTTACGAAAGCACCACAAAATGTGCAAAAGAATTTTAGCGAAAAATATACGACAGGTCGTTAAAGGGAAGGGGGAAATAATCTCCTCGACAAGGCGGTGGGCTAAGCTAGAGCGGCACGGGCTAATTATCGTTCGTACTTAGCCTCGAGCCTTGTGACGACGCGAAGCTAGTTTCATGTTATCTTACTATTGTTTGTGAAAACCATTGAGGCTGAGAGAAAAAATTTTCTTCCAGCCTCCTTTTTTATTTTGTGGATTTTGCCTGTATTTGTAATCCATTCCAAATTAAGAAAAACACAATGACGATAAAAAATAGCCAAATTAAAATAAATTTTAAGTAAACAGATGAGCGAACGGACAGGAATGCCACCGTTTGCTCATTTTTTTGCTGTAAATAAATTTCTTGACTCTTTTTTAGGAACCGCATAAGAAAGAGATACATTGAATTTAAGGAGGCAAAGAAATGCGCAAACCGTTTATTATTGCGAACTGGAAAATGAATAAAAACGTTCATGAATCTGTTGCGTTTGTTAAAGCAATTAAAGAAAAGCTCCCGGCAGATAAAGAAATTGGGATCGCCGCGCAAGCAGTTTCGCTATATAACATGAAAAAAGTGGCGAGCTCTTCCAACTTACAAATTATTGCTCAAAATGCATCTGCTGAGTTAGAGGGACCATATACTGGAGAAATTAGCATGCGAAGTTTAGCAGATGCGGGCGTGACATACGTGATGCTAGGCCATTTAGAGCGCCGACGCCTTTTTAACGAGAGTAATGATTCAATTAATCAAAAAGTTTTAGCAGCCCTCAATGCTGGTATTATTCCAATCATTTGTACGGATGAAGAGATGGTCCAAACAGAAGTTAACGGACAAATTCATTATGTATTTCGCCAACTAAAAAGCGTCCTTAAAGGGGTACCAGCTAATAAACTATCACAGATTGTTATTTCGTATGAACCAAGTTGGGCCGTTGGGAGCACGCATCAAGCAAATCCAGACATTGCGGAAGAGGGATGTCAGGCAATTCGTCAAAGCCTGGTTGAAATGTATGGTAATGAGATTGGCGAGCAAGTCCGAATACTCTATGGTGGCAGCGTTAATCCCGAGAACATTGGTCAAATTATGAGTAAACCAAATGTTGATGGGGCGCTAATCGGTCGCGCAAGTCTCGAGATTGAAAGTTTCTTACAAATGATTAATTATATCGAATTAGCGAGCAAGCAGAAGTTACAGGTAATTTAGGAGGAAGAATAATGGCTTACTTTGATAACGGAAACAAACTTTTTGATGACGCACGGAAGAACCAATACGCAATTGGGGCATATAATATTAATAATCTTGAATGGACCCGGGCCATTTTGCGGGCTGCCGCGGAGACTAATACCCCAGTACTGATCCAAGTTTCAATGGGAGCCGCCAAGTATATGGGTGGTTATAAATTTGTTAAAGATATGGTCGAGGACCAGATGGATGCAATGGGAATTAAAGTTCCAGTTATCCTGAATCTTGACCATGGTGACTATGATGCAGCGATTGAATGTATTAACTTAGGATATTCGTCAGTTATGTTTGACGGCCATAAGTTACCGATTGAAGAAAATTACGCCAAAACCAAAGAGATTGTCCAATTAGCGCATTCACGCGGCATTGCGGTTGAAGCCGAAATCGGTAAAGTGGGAGAAAATCAGGATACCAGCAGTGGAGAACTTGCTGATGTTGAAGATGCAATGGCGTTTGCAGCAATGGGGGTTGACCGTCTTGCTTGTGGGATTGGTAACATTCACGGCATTTACCCTGCTAACTGGCCAGGGTTAGACTTTGACCGCCTTCAAGAAATTGCGAATGCGATTGATATTCCGCTAGTGCTTCACGGTGGTTCAGGAATTCCTAGAGAACAGGTTCAAAAAGCAATTTCAATGGGGATTGCAAAGGTGAATATCAATACTGAATTCCAGTTAGCGTTCCAAGATGCAACCCGGAAGTATATTGAAAATGAATTAGACCTCAATAAAGAACAAAAAGGATATGATCCGCGGAAATTATTACTTCCCGGAACAGATGCAATAACTGCTAAAATGAAAGATATGATTGAATGGTTAGGCACGCCAGCAGTCGCCTAATTATAATGGAGGTTATCGAATGGCAATCACAGTTTACTTTGTCCGGCACGGTGAGACCTACTTCAACCGGTTTGCTCGCCTGCAAGGATGGTCAGATACCCCGCTTACAGAAAAAGGAGAGATGGATGCTAAAAAGATCGGCCAAGTTTTAGCGGACTTAAGGATCGATTACCTTTTCTCCAGTGATTTAAAACGAGCAGTTGATACTGCACGGCTTTTAATTGCGGATCACCTAACTGCGACGGTGAAGGAACCAATCCAAAAAAAGTTCTTCCGCGAGGTATTTTATGGGTCTTTTGAAGGTCATAGTAATGAAGAAGGCGCTATCTGGGCAAGCTATCTTGAAGGCAAGCGATTTAGGCGTATCGGTGAATTAGTTGATGAGTTTGGCGTTGAAAAAGCGCATGACTTACTGAAAGCCGCCGATCCGGCTCACCTTGCAGAAGATAGTAATGAATTAAATGCCCGTGTAGAGCAGGCAATTGCCTTTTTGCAAAGCTTACCGGATGAGAGTAATGTGGTTGTAGTAGCCCATGGATCGATTATCCAATATATTGCGGGGATGTATGGGAAACCTGGATACAAGTATGAAAACTTACATAACGGCGCGCTGATGAAGGTTCAGCTAACAGCTAGAGACGTTGAAATTACTGGATACAATCAATTTAAACTATAAAAAGAGGCAAGGAATTATTTTCCAAACCTCTTTTGTTGTTAGGACAATTCTTTAGTAATTTTATCCAGCCATAATGGCAATGTCTCGTTTAGGCTATTGTAAGTATCTTCAAAGCGGTGAGTATACCAAGGATCAGGAATTTCTTGATCTTCTTTGCCAGGAATTACTTCATATGCTAAGTGGACTTTATCACGATCTTGCGCTGGTGCAATGCGTTGTAAGTTGTACTTGTTCATATTATCCATGCAGATGATGTAATCAGCCCACTCGAAGTCTTGTCGTGTAATTGGGCGTGAGATTAAGCCATCCGTTGATAACCCGTGTGCGTGCATTGTCTTTGCGGCACCTGGGTGGGGACCATTTCCTTCTTCTTCGTTACTTGTTCCAGCAGAATCAACATTGATTTTGCCATTTAATCCTGCGTCATCAACCATTTGCTTGAACATTGCCTCGGCCATTGGTGACCGACAAATGTTTCCTAAGCAGACAAATAAAACGTTCATGTAATCACCTCGTTTATACTTCTATCATACCGAAAAAGATAATATTTTGCTAAAATATTCGGGAATCCTAACACTATCCTTAAGTTTTTGGTAAAATTAAGAACAAATATTTTTAGAGGAGGAACAAAAATGACCCTTATTATTGTAATTGTTGTCATTGTCTTGTTGATTGCTATTTATGCAGGACTTTACAACAGTTTGATTCAATTGCGGACACACGCACAAGAATCCTGGAGTCAAATTGATGTTCAATTACAACGACGTAACGACTTGATCCCTAACTTAATTTCAACAGTTAAGGGCTATAGCAAGTATGAAGCGGGAACCTTGGAAAAGGTGACAAAGCTGCGGACGGAATTAAATAGTATTCCAGACAGCGATCATGCTAAAAAAATGGAAGTTTCCAATGAATTAACGGGAACTTTACGGACATTGTTTGCCGTCGCTGAAAATTATCCAGACTTAAAAGCAAGTGCTGAATACCAAAAATTAATGGAAGAATTAACCAATACTGAAAACAAGATTGCCTACTCACGGCAGCTTTACAACAGTACTGTGGCGGCTTTAGATGCTAAGATTCAATCTTTCCCAAGCAATATTGTGGCTAAAATTCATCACTTCCAACAAATGGATTACTTACAAGTGCCAGAAGAAGCCAAGGCTGTGCCAAAAGTTTCATTTGATGATTTAGGTGATTAAGCATGTTATATCAGCAAATTGCCCGTAATAAACGAAAAACAATTTTGGTGATGTTTGGGTTCTTTGTATTGCTTGCTTTAATTGGGGCCGCGATTGGCTATTTATTTGCGCGGACAGTGATTGGCGGCATGATCATTGCGGCGATTATTGCGGTGATCTATATGTCCGTGATCATTGGTCAATCGACTGATGTAGTGATGCGGATGAATAACGCGACGGAGGTACGATCAGCGAGTGATGCGCCAGAACTTTGGCATATTGTTGAAGATATGGCTTTAGTTGCACGGGTACCAATGCCGAAAGTCTATATCATCCATGACCCAAGTCCCAATGCTTTTGCGACTGGTAATGATCCTGAGCATGCTGCTGTGGCCGCTACTACTGGTTTGATGGAAAAAATGAATCGTGAGGAACTAGAAGGGGTAATGGCCCATGAAATGACTCACGTTCGTAACTATGACATCCGTCTGCAAACAATTGCGTTAGCCTTAGCATCCGCAATCGCAATGCTTGTTAATTTTGCTGGAAATTTCTGGTGGATTGGTGGTCGGAGCAGTAGTGATGACCGGGATAATCCATCAAGTATTTTCGCCATCCTTGGTTCGATTCTTTTGATTATCTTAGCGCCATTGGCAGCAACCATTGCGCAGATGGCTCTTTCACGTAATCGGGAATACTTAGCCGATGCAGGTGCTGTGGAATTAACCCGTAATCCGCAAGGGATGATTAGTGCATTGGAAAAGCTAAAAACTGCTGTTCCAATGAAACATGTGGACCCAAGCAGTTCGGCATTATATATTAGCGATCCAGAAAAGAACGCTAAGCACCATCCTTTTTCAAATCTATTTGACACTCACCCCCCGCTAGATAAGCGAATTGAACGGTTGCGTCAAATGTAATAAGTTTATAGCAAAGACTGAGAAAAAACTTTTGCTTTTTCTCAGTCTTTGCTATTTTTACTCACGACTTATTGTTTTTAATCGCCTTATACTAGTGAGGGTGATATAATTAAAAAGCTAGACCAAAGTATCAAAAGAAGAGGTATCTTTTTCATGAAAATGAAATTAGCGGAAATTGCCAAGGCGATCAACGCACAAAATGACATTGAACAATGGAAAGACGTAGAAGTGACTAGTGTGTCATTTGACAGTCGACACTTAGATCAAGGGAGCTTATTTGTTCCATTGCAAGGTGCCCAAGACGGCCACCAATACGTACCGAGTGCTTTTACCAATGGTGCAGTAGCTAGTTTATGGGCTAGTGACCATGAGATAACGGATCAGACGCACCCGCTATTAGTCGTTAGTGATCCACTAGCGGCCCTTCAACAACTAGGGAAGTACTACTTGCATAAGATCAATCCGATTGTTGTTGCAGTTACAGGCAGTAATGGGAAGACGACGACTAAAGATATGATTGCGTCAATCTTAAGTACGCAGTTTAATGTCGCGAAGACATATGCTAATTTTAATAATGAGATTGGGGTTCCAGTAACGCTTCTTAACATGGAGTCTAATACCGAAGCAGTGGTAGTTGAGATGGGCATGGACCGTTTTGGTCAGCTTGACTTCTTAAGTAAGCTTGTAAATCCTGACATTGCCGTTATTACAATGATTGGGGAAGCACATATCGAATTCTTCGGGACTCGTGATAAGATTGCTGATGCAAAGATGGAAATTACCCATGGCCTAAAGGAAGATGGAACACTAGTATTTAATGGGGATGAACCATTATTAGAGGAACGGGTAAAAGATCTTGCCCAACGACAGATGCGCTTTGGTCGGCAACTAAGCAATAATTTGTATGCAACAAGTGTCCACGATGAACCACGGCAGTTATCATTTACCGTCAACGAATGGCCAGATGAAGAATTCACTATCCCAATGGTTGGTGAATACAATATTAATAATGCGTTAGCGGCTATGGAAGTGGGTAAGATTCTGCATATTACTCCCGCCCACATGAAGCAAGCGTTGGCAAACGTTGAATTAACGGAAAATCGTGCTGAATGGGTTAAAGGAAAGAATGGTGAACAGATCTTAAGTGATGTTTACAATTCAAACCCGACCGCTGCCAAGGAAGTCCTTAAGACGATTGCAGAAACACCAGTAGCTGGTCGCCGGATCGCCGTATTAGGGGACATGCTGGAATTAGGGGATGCTGCGGCAAAGTTGCATGCTAGCTTAGCAGAAGAGATTGACCACCAAAAGATTGCTAGTGTTTACCTTGTAGGCGAACAAATGAAAAATCTTAAAGATAAGTTGATCCAAGAAGGGTACCCAGCTGAAGATATCCATCATTATGCTGCTAGTGACCTTCAACAATTAATTGCCGATCTTACGGCTACTTTGACAGGTGAGGATATTGTTCTATTGAAAGCAAGTCATGGCATTCACCTAGAAGAAGTCTTGACGGCATTAAAAGCAGAATAGTTAATATATTTGCCAGTCGATTACTGATGCTTATATCATAAATCGACTGGTCATTTTTAGGAGGAAAATTTTTGAAGTTTAGTGAATTAGGCTTATCCGATAGCCTATTAAAAGCAATCAAACGGAGCGGATACGAAGAAGCAACACCAATCCAAGAACAAACGATTCCAATGGTTCTTGAAGGTAAGGATGTTATTGGGCAAGCACAAACAGGGACTGGTAAGACGGCTGCTTTTGGATTGCCAATTATTGAAAACGTTGATACTGAAAATCTCAATATTCAAGCAATTATCATTTCACCAACACGTGAATTAGCAATCCAGACTCAAGAAGAACTTTATCGTCTTGGTAAAGATAAACATGTTCGCGTGCAAGTAGTATATGGTGGGGCAGATATTCGGCGCCAAATTAAGAGCTTGAAACAACACCCACAAATTCTCGTGGGGACCCCTGGACGGTTACGTGACCATATTAACCGTCATACAGTTAAACTTGACCACATTAAGACCCTTGTCCTCGATGAAGCAGATGAAATGCTAAACATGGGATTCTTAGAGGATATTGAATCAATCATCAAGGAAACACCAGATGATCGGCAAACATTGCTCTTCTCAGCAACCATGCCACCAGAAATCAAGCGGATTGGAGTTCAATTTATGTCTGATCCGGAAACTGTGCGGATCAAGGCCAAAGAATTGACTACTGACTTAGTTGATCAGTACTATATTCGCGCGCGTGACTATGAAAAGTTTGACATCATGACCCGTTTAATTGACGTTCAAGATCCTGACTTAACAATTGTCTTTGGTCGGACAAAGCGGCGGGTAGATGAATTGTCGAAGGGCTTGATTGCGCGTGGCTACAATGCAGCTGGTATTCATGGTGACCTTACTCAAGATAAGCGTTCTAAGATCATGTGGAAGTTTAAGAACAATGAACTTGATATCTTAGTTGCAACAGATGTGGCTGCTCGGGGCTTAGACATTTCCGGGGTTACGCATGTTTATAATTATGATATTCCATCTGACCCAGACAGCTATGTTCACCGGATTGGCCGAACAGGACGGGCCGGACATCACGGGGTATCCTTAACCTTTGTTACCCCAAATGAGATGGATTACCTTCATGAGATTGAAAAATTAACCCGGGTACGGATGCTGCCACTTAAGCCACCAACAGCTGAAGAAGCATTTAAGGGTCAAGTTGCCTCAGCCTTTAATGATATCGATGAATTAATCGCGCAGGATTCAACTGATCGTTATGAAGAAGCCGCTGAAAAGCTACTAGAAACTCATAATGCAACTGATCTGGTAGCAGCATTGTTAAATAACATGACGAAGGAAGCGGCCAGTGAAGTTCCAGTTAAGATTACTCCTGAACGTCCTCTCCCACGGCGTAACAAGCGGAATAACCGTAATGGCAACCGAAATAATTCGCATGGTGGCAACCACTACCGGCGTAAGAATTTCCGCCGTCACCAACATGGTGGTGGTCACCGAAATGATAACCATGGAAAGAGCCATTCCAGTCGCCATGCATTTAATATCCGTCATCGAAAAGAAGATTAATTAGCTAAGAAGTCTTTGGTTGAGATTTGACCAAGGACTTTTTTTAATTTGGCAGATTGCAAGAAATAATTTGAACAAAGTTAGTGACGCAGATTACGCAAAAAGATCTCAATCGGTTGACCTTTGGGGATAAAGCGTCGTAGTACTCGGTTGCGATTCTCATTACTGCCCCGTTCATGTGGAGAATAAGCATGCGCAAAGTAGAGGGGAATCCTGGCCTGCTCTTCAATTAGCTTGTAGTTAGCGAATTCTTTCCCATGGTCAACAGTAAGGATCTTGAGATTATCTTCTAACTGGTTAGCTAATTCTAAAATGGCCTTGGTCATTGAGGTGCTATCTCGTCCCTGAAGCCGTTTAACGATGACAAGACGACTCTTACGCTCGACAAACGTAGCTATTGCTTGACCTTTACGCTTTCCAGATAAAACTGTATCTGCTTCAAAGTGACCTGAGGTATGACGGTCAATAACTTCAGCGGGACGATCTTCAATGGAACGTCCATGGCTAAAAGTACCACGGGTTTCTTTGGCTCGTCGGCGGCGAATTCCATGGTCAGGTAAATCAGCCACGCCAATATCCAATACTCCTTGATCAATCCAGGTGTAGATGGTCTTGTAGGCGATTCTAACTACATGAGCCACTTGTTCAATCGACCATTTTTGGATCTTAATCTTTTCTTCAATTAATCGCTTGAGGTTACTCGTTAAGATGGTTTTACGCCCACGATGACTAAGTTTAGCTTCATGATCAGCTTGAGCTTTAACTGTGTGATATTCATCAGTCAAACGATGAACCTCATTAAAGATCGTGGTTTTACTGAAGCCAAGGTAATCAGCGATGTATTTAAGGGAGCGGCTTTCATAACGAAGAGTTTCGATGACAACACGGTCTTCAAATGATAAAATAGTGGTGCCCATAAAGGTCCTTCTTTCTAATGGAATGTTGTGGTGACACCATTAAAGACCTTTATGGGTTTTTATGTCCACTAATATGTTCAACTTAAATTTTGCAATCTACCATAAATTAAATATGGGTTTGTGACTTAAGTTAAGTTACTTCCATAAAAGACAAATGGCGCAGTACAACAATGGCCTCCAACGCCCGGTAAAACCGAACGTTGGAGGCCTACTGTTGCTTGCGGGGGCTCGAAAACGAAGTCACGAGTGACTTCTGTCTCGCTCCCATTTCGTTATCTTTTTTTATAAAAATATTTATTCTAATTATTTGATTTATTTATAATATATTTGTTGCGACTATTACGATGATTAGTATCTGAGAAGATGAGCTCATGTAGATATTAGGCTATTATTTCATCATGCAAATTAAGTGTAAAGGGGGGCTAATTTTTCTTGTTTGGTACTTGAGGAGCTGCAGGGTTATTTATGCCTTGTGTGAGAGAGGTTTTGACGATGCAAAAATTAGAGCAATTGATTGATAAAAACTTTGCTGAAACAGCTCATGGTAAGGTTGCAAACTATATTCCGATATTAGGAATTGTTGATCCGCAACAACTGGGCATTGCCATTTATGACGTTGACGAGGACGAAATTGGGACCGCTGGAATGGCAGGAACGCGATTTGCGATCGAGAGTATTGCGAAGGTCATAACTTTAATATTAACGATCAAGAGATTAGGACATAAGCGCGTCTTAGCAGAACTAGAAAATGGTTCGGCAGATTATAGCCTAAGTTCGGTACTATTGGATGACGAGTTAACCGAGCAGGTCCACCGGGTAAATTACCTTAATAATTCCTCCGCTTTGTTAACGACAGCCTTAATTGACCAGTTGATGGGGCAGAATAGTTTTAATGCCCTTCTCGGTTTCTGCCGTGAGATCTGCAATGACCCATGCATTAGCTTGAATGAGCGTTTATTTCGGTCAGCAATTATGAATGATAAAGATATTCATGCACTGGCTTACTATATGAAAGATAAAGATATTTTAGAGACTGTTGATCAAACATTGATAACTTATTTTATGCAAAGCTCAATGATGGTGACATCACAGAGTCTTGCTAACCTAGGAGCAGTCTTGGCAAATGATGGAATTAAACCTTGGGATAATGAGCGTCTTATTAGCCATGAAGATAACGAGTTGGTAAAGAAATTGCTAACAACAGTTGGTTCGTTTGAAGAATCAAAAGAATACACAATTAAAATTGAACTCCCTATTAAAAGTGGTACTGGCGGCGGCTTATTGGCTTGTGCCCCGCAAAAATGTGGTATTGGTATTTTTAGTCCAGCTCTTGATCAACATGGCAATAGTTTGGCAGGAATGAGTTTATTACAAGATGTTGTTGATCAATTAGAATTAGTAGTTTAATCATAACCACCCGTCAAACGGGTGGTTTGCACATCGGCTATAAGCCGATAATAAAAGCCGGCGTCTCAAGGCGCTGGCTTTCGCTTTGCTCAAGCCAAAATGCTCTGACTACTTTGCCACCGCTTTAAGCGGTGTTTATACTACCTCACTTACCCTTAAAAGGGTCCGAATATTCCACACTTGTTAGCTTATCCATTGCTATATCATGTTTCTCTTGATCTCGGATATACTTCTTTATCGTGGATTCATTTAATCCAACTGTACTCACATAGTAGCCTTCAGCCCAAAAATGTCGGTTCCCATATTTGTATTTTAAGTTTGCATGTCGATCAAACATCATTAATGCACTTTTCCCTTTTAAGTATCCCATAAACTGCGAGACACTTAGTTTCGGCGGAATACTTACTAACAAGTGCACATGATCTGGCATCATATGACCTTCAATTATTTCTACTCCCTTATATTTGCACAACAAACGAATATAATCTCTCAGGTCTCTTCGGTATTGATTGAAGATCGCTTTACGTCTATACTTTGGTATGAATACGATGTGATACTTACATAACCACTTCGTATGGGCTAAGCTATTTAATTTATTAGCCATATTTATATAACCTCTTTTCCCTTATTGACTTTGGCTTGAACACCTACATCTTAAGGCAAAAGAGGCCTTTTTTATATAATTTTTATCGCCCACCCGCATAGCAGGTGGTTTTTTGTTTCGTGCACTCGCTCTGCTCGCGCACTCAACTAGGTCTAAAGACATTAATAAAAGCGAGGCCCGAAGAAAAAAATTCTTCAAGTCTCGCTTTTTGTGTGCGCCCGGCATGGGTATTAGCTAGGCGGTGAGAGTCCGCTATGGGCCGTAGTAGTCGGAACCATGAGCTGAGGACAAGGGTGTCCACTGTGAGGTGGAATCTGAAGGAAGTCTAAGGCAAAGTACTGCACCGATGAACAAGAAGTAGCTATAAGGCTGGAACTAACTGGATAAGACTGCACGACAAGTTAAAGTCCAACACTACTCGAAGTTACTTTCAGTAAAGCTACCGGTGACATGGTGCGAAAGTTAATATCCTTACCCAGGGAGATCTGGCCTACACGTTTCCGACAAGAGGAATAAGTTTAATTTCCACAGAAACAAGCGGTGCAGTGATGTAGCGTTGAGTAAGCCAGAAGTCAGCTGAGGTCATAGTAGTCTGAGTAATCAGATGAAGGACTGAACGACAATAACTTGTAACTTATATCGGAGGTGTAATCAGGTGCGACAATCGCAGAAAACAGAACAACAAGCTGACCGCTTGTCGAGGATAGGTTTGGAAAACCGAAAGTACACAAGGGCGCGTAGTACCGATTATGGTGAAGGTAAAGGTATGAGTGTCACTATCCAAGACTTAGTCTTGGACCGCAATAACCTTAATCAGGCTTATTTGCGAGTTAAGAGAAATAAAGGGGCAGCAGGCATTGACGATATGACAGTCAATGATCTTCTGCCATATCTCAGAGAAAATAAGACGGAATTGATCGCTAGTTTGCGTGAAGGCAAGTATAAACCAGCACCAGTCAAACGGGTAGAAATTCCGAAGCCTAATGGTGGAGTAAGAAAACTCGGAATACCAACAGTGGTGGACCGAATGGTTCAACAAGCTGTAGCCCAAATTCTTACGCCTATCTTTGAGCGTGTTTTTTCTGATAATAGTTTTGGCTTTCGTCCCCACCGTGGGGCCCATGACGCTATTGAAAAAGTAGTAGATCTTTATAATCAAGGTTATCGAAGAGTTGTTGACTTAGACCTAAAAGCCTATTTTGATAACGTTAATCATGACTTGATGATTAAGTATCTCCAACAATATATTGATGACACATGGACACTAAGACTCATTCGTAAGTTTCTAACTAGCGGAGTCTTAGATCATGGGCTTTTCGCTAAGAGTGAAAAAGGAACCCCACAAGGAGGGCCATTGTCCCCACTACTGGCGAACATCTATCTAAATGAGTTGGACAAAGAGTTGACTGGACGTGGTCATCACTTTGTGCGCTATGCGGATGATTGTAACATCTATGTTAAAAGTCAACGAGCCGGAGAACGAGTAATGCGAAGCATTACCCAGTTTCTTGAAAAGCGCTTGAAAGTTAAAGTGAACCCAGATAAAACCAAAGTCGGTAGCCCGCTACGGTTAAAGTTTCTTGGCTTTTTGTTGGGTGTAGACCACAATGGAGCCTACGCCCGTCCAGCAAAACAATCGCAACAACGAGTAAAGAAAGCATTGAGGTTATTAACTAAACGTAATCGTGGAATATCCCTGACAAGAATGTTTGAAGAAATTCAGCGAAAAATGCGTGGATGGCTTCAGTACTACTCAATTGGGAAACTAACTGACTTTATTCAACGCCTTGACAAGTGGTTGAGGGCCCGAATAAGACAGTATATCTGGAAGCAATGGAAGAAGCTTAAAACTAAGGTAACTAACTTACAGAAGCTGGGGCTGTCCCAGCGTGATGCATATGGCTTCGCTAGTACCTGCAAGGGCTACTGGCGAACTGCACACAGTAAGACCTTGAGCTATTCTCTAACTAATAGAAAACTGGAACAACTCGGACTTATGAATATGTCCAAGACGCTCCAGTCAATTCAAAGTGATTAAGTTGTCGAACCGCCGTATACGGAACCGTACGTACGGTGGTGTGAGAGGTCGATAATTGAACTAATCAATTATCTCCTACTCGATTAATGTAATTTTTCTTGGAATTTCTGTAAATTACCAGGAGTTGGGGTTAAGTTAGTCCATTCTGGTGAAAGGAACTTACTATTGATTTGATAATGTGGTTGCGGTTGCTTGTTAGAAATAAAACTATTAGTAGCTTTATCAACTTTTACCCAACCAGCCCAACCGATATGAATAGTATCTTCCATAAATCCAGGCTTATCACCATCATGAGAAAGATCCAAAATGTGATTGAACCCTTGTTGGCGAAGCTGGAATTTGATTTTTTCAACAGATTGGTAATACATATTCATGTCCATTCCCGTGTACTTTTCCCACTTTGAATTAACCGGTGGGATGATAAAGAGGACGTTTGAATTGGTATTCTTAAACTGATTCAAAACTACTTCCAAATCGCCATATTCTGGTGACTTAGTATAATTGAAATTCCGTTGTGATCCCTTTGTTTTCGCTAAGTTTTTCTTCACACGCTGGGTATAGAAGCTGTTTTTGATACCGAAACGGTTGTTATTAGTATCACGTGCGGCTTCATTCATTGCATCATCATAAAGTTCATTATAGTTGTAATGCTGAGGAAGCTTCTTAACATTTGGGAGGATATGCTTGCCATAGTTATTATTTAATTGAAAACCTGAGAAGATGGCATCTTCATGAACAAGCATGTTAAGTCGGAAGCGGATAACTCCCATGTCGAAACTGCTCAGGGATTTTCCTTCAGCGATTTTTTTAGCATACGAAGAAACAGTCCCATCTTTGCCAAGCATTGCAATTAATCGCGTTGCAATGTAACGATCATATGGTGATTTGGGATTAGCGTGTTGAAGCCAGTTAAGGTTAGCGAGTTCACCATTATAGTACTTGAAAGCTGGTGGTTGAACACCCTGCTTGGTAAACCATTGTGGTGAAATGATATAGACTGCCTTATTATTTCTCATCTGCGTTTCCATTGAATTAATGTTAAAGAATTGCGGAAGAGATTGGGTACCCCGTGAACCAAAGAGGAAAGGAGTATAGTTATGATAACGAGCAGCCATTACAGAAGGATGGAAGCGATCCATTCGCCGTAATTCACTAGAACCAAAGAATGGAACATAGTGGGTGTGCTTATCACTGAGCGCTTGTTGCTTAATTGATTGGTTCTTAAAAACAACGGGGCTTAGTGATACTGCAGCTTCATGTTCAATCGCCGCTGAGTGCTTTTTACTAATCGGCAGTGAAAACAAAAGAACTACTAATAGACAAGCGACAATCAGCGGGCCAAAGATTGACCACAGCTTTTTGCCATTATGCATTTTGGAGCTCCTTTACCCGTTCTTCAATCTTTTCAATAGTGTCCCATTGGTTACGGTCAAATTCTGAAACTGGTACTTGAACGCCAAAAGCATCTTGTAAACCGAGAAGAAGACTAACAGTTGCCATTGAGTCTAAAAGACCACTTTCAAAAAGGTTTTGACTTGCATCACTAAAGTCTGCAGTATCCCGACCAGTTGCATCAGCTAAAATATTAATAATTTGTTCTTGCATAATTAAAATCCTCCTAAAATTATTTGAATAGATAAGTATCTAAGAACCCACTGAAGATCAAGAAAGTAAACATTACAAAGTTAAATGTGACAAAAATAGCAACTCCAGTAGTGAACTTATTATGTGGTAGCTGTTTTAAGTTTTTGCGCTTGAAACGCAGCCACCAGTCATTAACTACTAGGCCTAGACCTTGGAGAAAACCATAGAGAATATAGTACCAGGTAATTCCATGCCAAAAGCCCATTAGTAACATATTAAGCATATATGCGGTTGATGACAAGGTATTTCGATTCTTAAACCATCGTTTTTTGGTAGCAAGAAAGACGAACCGCATAAAAATATAATCACGGAACCAGAACGAAAGGCTGATGTGCCAACGATTCCAGAATTCTTTAAGGTTTTTCGATTTGAAAGGCTGCTTAAAGTTCATTGGGGTCCGCACACCCATAAAGTAACTAATAGCAACTGCAAACAATGAATAACCAGCAAAATCAAAGAATAAGTAAAGTCCGTAAGTGTACATGACACCGACTAAGTTCCAAGAAGGGAATGATGGATCAGCTAAGGCCGCTTTTTCAAAGAAGGGGTAAAAACGCTGACCGAAGAAATAACCGATGACAAATTTGTACAAGAAACCAAGGAATAAGTAGAGAATTCCGGTGTTAACAAGATTCAAATATTCCTCGCGGGTCGGGACCTTTTTATAATCCTTTTCAAAACGCCGGTAACGATCAATTGGTCCAGAAGTAATGGTTGGCATGAATAGAATGAAACGAATGAACTTCCATGGGGAAATCTCTTTGATCATTCCATCACGCGTTTCAATTACTGTTCCGACTGCCCGGAAAGTTAAATAACTAATTCCTAAGAAACCAAGGAGGGAGTTATGACCAACCATTGCCGGTGAAAGCTTAACAATTACAATCGGCAAAATTGATAAGGCGGCAGTGAAGTAAAAAACACCACTCGAATTATTATTTTGCCGGTAGCGATGATAAGCCATCACAATAATTGTCTGGTAAATAACATAAGCAATTAATGAAATTCCTTGTTGCCAGCTTGAACCATCGAACATTAAGAAGATAAAAATGAAACTAATTAATGCTTCATACCAGCTAAACCTCTTCCCAAAGTAAAGGCCGATTCCCAACGGCAAAATAGCAAGAAGTAAGTAGAAGAAGTATACCGGGGTTCCATAAGCACTGAAATTAGGAAGGTTTGAAATCCAATCAATCATTACTTGTTAGCCTCAGCAACCATTTGTTTAACTGCAATCTTGCCATTTGCAGACATTGGGAATGATTCACGGTAAACGAATTGGGTAGGCATCATATATGGCATGATTAAGCCGTCCAAGCTTTCACGAATCTGTTTTGTTAATCCAGCCGTATCTCCAGTCGCTTCGTTTGGAATAACATAAGCAATCAGGTGCGTAACTTTGCCATCTTTATTATATTTCGGAACCGCAACTGCTTGTTTGATTAAAGAACTCTTTTCAAGACTGGCACGAACTTCATCAAGTTCAATCCGGTAACCATGTAATTTAATTTGGAAATCCATGCGGCCTTTGTGGTGAAGTAAGCCATCGCTGTCAAGAGTTCCCGCATCCCCAGTTCGGTAAGCAGGCACACCATCAATCTTAAAGAATGACTTGGCTGTTTTTTCTGGATTATTCATGTAGCCACGTGCCACACTATTACCACTAATTACAATTTCACCTTGTTCACCAGGAGTAGTGATTTCTTGATTGCCATTCCAAATGGATAATTTGACTCCTGGCTTAGCATAGCCAACTGGTAGGCGATCATTATTTTCAATGATTTCTGGTGTGATTTCGATTCCTGATACGGCAACTGTTGTTTCAGTTGGACCGTAAGTGTTGAAGATTTTAGCATCTGGGAATCGCTGATGTAATCCTTTTGCAGTCTTTACTGTTAATTCTTCACCACAGAAGAGAAAGGTCTTTAAGCTTGGCATTTTTTGTTGGTTAAATGCTGGGCTAAGCATTAACATATCAGCAAATGATGGCGTCCCTACAAAAACTTCAAGATCAAGGTTTGGTAGAGCAGTAAACATCTGACCAAAATTCTCAACAACTTCGTGAGGAAGCGCCTTGATTGTCCCACCATTAAGTAGTGCTGGTAACCAGTACATGTTTGAAAGATCAAATGAATATGGTGGTTGCCCTAAGAAATTAGCATGTTCTTTGATCTTAAATTCATCGCTTAACATCCAGTCAACAAAGGTCATAAAGTTATCGTGACTAACTTCAACCCCCTTTGGCGAACCAGTAGTTCCAGACGTAAAGAGGACATAAGCTAGTTCGTCACCATTAATCATTGCTGAAGTATCAAAAGTTTGTGGTGTTGCCAAAATTTTTTCAAGCTGTTGATGATCGACAATTGGGGCATCAAACTGGAGATCATTGCTTGGAAAATCATTAACAGCAATAATCATCGCCGGTTTAGCAGTATCCAGAATTGATTGCATCCGTGGAATTGCTGAATCGTTGGACACTGGAATATAAGTATGTCCAGCTTTTAAAGCTGCTAAAAAGCTAATAATCATTTCAACTTGATGATCACCATATACGAGAATCGGACTACGATCAGGCAAAGATTGAGTACTAAGCCATGCCGCTAAAGTATCAACTGCTGAGCTTAAGTCCGCATAAGTGGTCGTTTTGCCCATTTCATCATATGCGATCCGCGTTGAGTTGTCCTTGGCAATTTGCTCAAAGACAGTAATAATATTCTTACTCATATATTATCTATTTCCTCCGCATTAGAATTCGTTGTAGATAAATGGCTCTTGGCCTGCTCCGTAATAACCATAAAGGTAGATTAATAAAAGAAGCACTACAAAGTAAAATAATGTTTTTAAGATGAATCGTAATGCAGGATGGCGTTGAATAATCTGAGCCATAGTTCTCCTTCTCTCATCTTTATAAATTTGTAATTGGCATTCATATCAAGAATACCATTAATTATGTATCTCGGCTAATAGGGTGAGTTACTTTCACCTTACTATAAAATCCTTAAGAAAAAATTAATGAAATATTCAAAAACAAGAATGCTTATTGCCTTAAAATTATAACTTTTTCTGAGCTAATTGTAACTAGAAAAACCTAAACTTTATTTATAATTTTATATGACATGACAATGATGGACTAATGTAACAATAATTGCAAGAAGCGCTTATTTTCGATAAGATTAAGCGGTAGATACTAGTGAGGATTAAGGAGACGAACGCTCGATGATTAAGGGGATTGGAATCGATATAACCGAGATTGAACGAGTTAAGAAAGCCGCAACAGCGCATTCTCAATTCATCCAGCATGTATTGACACCGACTGAACTAGAACAATATAGTCAATTTAGCGGTCAGCGATCAGTAGAATATCTTGCTGGTCGGTGGTCGCTAAAAGAATCTTTTGCTAAAGCATACGGAACGGGAATTGGTGCTAACCTAGGCTTTCATGATATTGAAATCATTGATAACCAATATGGAGCGCCAATTGTGACTAAATCGCCGTATAATGGTAATGCTCATGCTTCAGTGAGTCATACTGCCACCTTAGTAATGACAGAAGTAATTTTAGAAAGTGAGAATAAATAATGGTTAATGGTCGTTTGCGAGATACATCATTAATAGTGGACTTAGATGCATTACGTCATAATATTCAAGAACAGAAAAAAGTATTGCCCGAAAATAGTAAAATCCTGGCCGTTGTAAAAGCGAATGCTTATGGCAATGGATTGATTCCAGTTGCCCAAACGGCAATGACCAGTGGTGCGAGCGGTTTATGCGTGGCAATCTTAGATGAAGCATTAGAATTACGGGATAACGGGATTGAAGCGATGACGCTTGTCCTTGGAATTACGTCCGTTGAAGATGCGTTGATTGCTGCTCAAGCCGGAGTTTCTTTAACAGTTGGCTCCTTAGATTGGCTTGAACAATATCATCAACTAGCACAAGTTGCCAAGCCTAAGAAACCATTAAAGGTTCATCTGGGGATTGATTCAGGAATGGGCCGGATTGGGTTTACAGAGGTAGCTGCATTTAAGCAAGCTGTTAAGCTGCTTGATAGTCCTGAATTTGAATTCGAAGGAATGTTCACCCATTTTGCAACTGCTGATAGTCCTGATGAAAATTACTTTAATCAGCAGGTCCAACGTTGGCATCAATTTGTTGCCAGCCTTGCTGAACTGCCACCGTATGTTCATATGGCAAATTCAGCGACCGGTTTATGGCATCGGGAGACAATCACTGCTAATACAATTCGAATGGGGATTTCAATGTATGGACAAAACCCATCTGGACGTGACTTGAAATTAACGCTTGATTTACAGCCCGTTAGTTCATTAGTTTCATCAATTTCTTTTGTTAAGCAGTTAAAGGCAGGAAGATCTGTCAGCTATGGCGCCACTTATACGGCGGAGCAAGATGAATGGCTAGCCACCTTGCCAATTGGTTATGCTGACGGTTATCCACGGTGTATGACTGGTTATAAAGTATTAGTTGACGGTCAATTTTGTGATATTGCCGGACGAGTATGTATGGATCAAATGATGATTCGACTTCCTAAGTATTACCCAGTCGGCACTCCAGTAGTATTGATGGGCAAGTCCGGTGATCAAGAAATTACAGCAACTGATTTAGCTGAGCGGGCCGGTACTATTAACTATGAAATCCTAACTAATATTAGTAATCGGGTTCATCGCATTTATCGCCAAAGTAAATAATTAAGGGAAGCGAAGGTAATGACAAAACGAAAAGTAAAACGGGGTGACATCTATTACGCTGACTTATCCCCGGTAATTGGATCGGAACAGGGTGGCGTTCGTCCAGTCCTGATCCTTCAAAATGACGTGGGAAATCATTATAGTCCAACAGTAATCATTGCTGCGATTACTGCCCAAATGCAAAAAAAGAAGATGCCTACTCATGTCCAACTAAAAGGTAAGTCGTTACCGTTAACTCATGATTCGGTCATTTTGTTGGAGCAATTACGAACGATTGATAAACAACGATTGAAAGACCGAATTGCTCATTTATCGCCAGAGACAATGGCAAAAGTGGATAAAGCATTAACCATTAGTGTGGGGTTAAATGCTGCCTATGATGAAAATAAATGAGTTTGACAATTTGCGTCAGAACTCGTATACTCACTATTAAATTAATCACGGTTCTTTTAATGTAGCCCAGAGAGACTACAAAAGACAAAATAATATAAGCATAGTGGGCACAAAACTATGCTTCCTCTTTTGTAAAGCTCTAGGACCATTAAAGGGACTAGAGCTTTTTTAGGTCTAAGGAGGATATCTTGTGAAAGAACAAAAGGGGACAACAATTTTTAGTATTCCAATGAAGAACAGAAAGACTAATACTTGGGATATGTTTGCCACGTGGGTCGGGGCAAATGCTAATAATGGGACATGGTTTGTCGGCGGAGTGCTCGCCGCTTGTGGATTTTCGGTTGCCATGAAGGTCTTAGTATTGTCATCTGCCTTATCATATGTATTTTTAAGTTTGGTAGGTTACATTGGTTATAAGACTGGGGTATCGACGATGACTTTAAGCCGTGCCTCATTTGGTGAACGGGGCAGTTATCTCCCATCATTAGTTAATATTACCCAATTTATTGGTTGGACAGCGGTTAATACTTTTATTGCGGCCCAATCGGTAAGCATTCTTTTCCATGACTTACTAGGATGGCCTGTGTGGGGACAGCATGGCGGCTATTTAGGGCTAGTAGTCGGGATTATTATCATGAGTATTCTCCATATCATTAGTGTTTCTAGCGGATCACGTTCAGTCCAAATGATTGAACGCTTAGGGATAATCCTTGTTCTTGTATTCGTCATTTGGGAGTCAGTGGCTGTTTTTCGAACTGTTTCCTTTAGTCAAATTGTAAATTGGCATGTTCCTGCGCAATCAAAAATGGCAGTCGGTGCGGCGGTCGATTATGTAGCAGCTTTTAATTTAGCTTGGGTAACTGCCGGCGCTGATTTCACCCGCTTTACTGCTAAAGAAAAGAACGCAACTTTGACGCCATTTCTTGGGGCTTTACTAGGGGTTGTATGGTTTGCTTTTATCGGCTTGATTTCAACAATTAGTATTGCGATTTCAAGTGGGGTATATAACGCAAATAACTCTGATCCGTCAACGATTGCTAGTAAGTTAGGACTGGGGGTAGTTGCCCTTCTTGTTATTATTTTGACCTCGATGACGGCCAATGCTGTTAACTTATTAGCGGCCGGATCAGCTCTTTCAAATATCTTTATAAAGCTCAAATTAAAGTATTCATTATGGATCGTAGTATTGCTTGCGACAGTTGTGACCTTTATTCCGATGTTTGTCGGTAGTTTCTTGAGTGCTTTTGAATCGTTCCTTGACTATGTGGGGATGGTGTTAGGCCCGACGATTGCTATTATTTGTACTGATTTTTATTTCCGTGCTCACCGGCAATATGATGTTGATGAATTAGGTAAAGTTGGTGGAAAATATTGGTATCGCGGAGGCGTCAACTGGGTAGCAATTATTGTTTTTGCTATCGGGGTTGCCTTCTTCTTAGGGGTTCATCAGTTGCCAATCTTTGTAAATACGATTGGGGCCACATTTATTGATATGTGTTTGAGTGGTATTCTATATTATGGAATTATGTTGCTGGTTGACCGAAAGGAAGATGAATTATGCTATTAAAAAATGTCCATGTTGATAATCATGAAGAAGTAGTCGATGTTCGAATTCTCAATGGAAAATTTAGTGAGATTAAGGCTAACTTAGCGCCCCATGATGGTGAAGAGGTTATTGACGGTAAAGAAAATTTACTTTTGCCACCATTTGTTGATTCTCATGTTCACTTAGATGCTACGCTTACTGCTGGTCAGCCAGAATGGAATGAAACCGGGACTTTATTTGATGGTATCCGGATTTGGAGTGAACGGAAACAAGATTTAACTAAGGAAGATGTTAAATCGCGTGCGAAAAAGACATTACTAAATATGGTTGGGCATGGAATTCAACACGTACGGAGCCATGTTGATGTGACTGATCCTCATTTGATTGCTGCCCGTGCTCTCCTCGAATTGCGTGAAGAATTAAAAGACCAAATCGACTTGCAGTTGGTTGCTTTTCCACAAGAAGGCATTCTTAGCTATCCTCATGGACGTGAATTAATGGAGCAGGCGGTCAAAGAAGGATTAGATGTCGTTGGTGGTATTCCCCATTTTGAGTTTACAACTGAATATGGGTGGCAATCTGTTCATTTCTTAATGGCCCTCGCAGATAAGTACGATCGTTTAGTTGACGTCCACTGTGATGAAATCGATGACCCAGCTTCGCGTAACCTTGAAGTTTTAGCGACCGAAGCTTATGAACGAGGGATGAAGGACCGGGTCACGGCAAGTCATACGACAGCGATGGGCTCATATAATGATGCTTATACTTATAAATTATTCCGTCTATTAAAGATGAGTGATATTAATTTTGTATCTAATCCATTAGTTAATGTTCACCTTGGCGGCCGTTTCGATACTTACCCAAAGCGTCGCGGCGTTACTCGGATTAAGGAATTAACAGGAGCTGGGATTAATGTTTCCTTTGGGGAAGATGATATCCAAGATCCGTGGAATCCTCTCGGCGATGGTAACATGTTAGATGCAGTTACGATGGGTGTTTATATTGCTCACTTGATGGGGTATCACCAACTGCAAGATGCCTTTAATTACGTAACCTATAACGGTGCTAAGACATTGCATATTAGTGATAATTATGGAATTGAAGTAGGAAAACCGGCAAACTGTATCTTATTGAATGCCCACGATTTCTATAATGCTCTTAATAAGCATGTTGAAGTTCTTTATAATATTCGTCATGGGAAAGTCCTTGCCGAGACGAAACCAGCTGAAACCAAAGTTAATATCAAATAAAATTAAAAAAAACTCATAATAGTTATTGACAAGTTAGGGAATGACCGGTATATTATATCCAACAATTAAATTTAGATTAGAAAAACATTGAAGGAAATAACGATTTGAAATTGGTGACAGAGAATTAGCGGGTGGTGTGAGCTGATCGAGATTTCTAATTGTTAATCGTTCCTGAGTTACCGGCTGAAACCAAGTAAGCTGAGGTTGGCTGCCATCCATTATTTTGGCCACAAATGATTGTTTGTGAATGAGAGGATTGACTACGAGTTGATCAAAGTAGGATGGTACCGCGCAGAAGCGTTCTTACAATTGCGATGAAGCAATGTAAGGACGCTTTTTTCTTTCTAAATTTTAAGAAAATATTTTGTCTTGGAGGTAATTATTATGACTGAATTAAACGCACGACAGGAAGAATTTGCTAAGGCTCTTTTTGAAGCTTATGACACTAATACGCCATTAAACGAGGAAGAATGGAAAGATGTTGTTACTGATGATGAAACCGCATATGCAGTTCAAGATGCGGTAGTAAAGTTAAAAGGAAAGCCAACTGCAGGCTATAAAGTTTCGTTAACTAGTAAAGAAACTCAAGACATGTTTGATGCTGATTCACCATTGTACGGACAACAAGTTGCTGAACGATTCCTCCAGTCACCAGCGGATGTTGACTTGCAGATGTTAAATGAACCGTTATTAGAGGTTGAATTAACCTTCCGTGCAAAAGAAGACTTGCAGCCTAGTGATACATTAGAAGATTTATTTCATAAGGTAACTGTTGCGGGTGCCTTAGAATTGCCTGATGCACGTTTTGTCGACTGGTTTCCAGATTTAGGAAAATATAATGTAATGGCTGATTGTGCTGTTGGTGGTCTTGTTGTATATGGTGAAGAACATGATGCAGATAGTGTATTTGAAAACGTTGACGATGCTGCTAATGTTCATGCTGTTTTATTCAAAGATGGTGAGAAATTAAAAGAAGGGGTATC
This sequence comes from Limosilactobacillus reuteri subsp. reuteri, assembly GCF_000016825.1. NCBI lineage: Bacteria > Bacillati > Bacillota > Bacilli > Lactobacillales > Lactobacillaceae > Limosilactobacillus > Limosilactobacillus reuteri. The sequence continues at coordinate 296,374 of NC_009513.1, forward strand.
ATCAGAAGTTTTGGGCAATCCCTTTAAGTCTCTTCAATGGTTAGTGCAAAAATTAGCTGAACAAGGAAAAGCATTTACCAAGGGCCAAATGGTATCATCCGGAACATTTGTCTTACCACCTAAGCTCACTGCTGGTAAGTGGGAAGTTGAGTTTGATAGCGGTTTAGGAAACGTTGTAGTTAATGCGAAATAAGTGTTGAAAGCAGGTGGGAAAATTGGGTGAGGAATCGCCAGCGGAAATTAATATTTTGAGAATTAAAAAGCGATCTGTGGTTGAGTTAATCACAGGTCGCTTTAATATTTAATAGCTTTGGTGCAAGTCTTCAATTTCTGAAACTTCCAACCCTTTTTTCTCAAGTCGTTTAACAATTCGTTCCATCTTTTCTTTAGTAACATCAGCAGGCAAGGTGTATAAGACTCGTTTCATTGTCTCGTCTTTGGGATCGAGTGAAATGACATTTACGATCTGACAAAAACGAGTGATTTCTTTGGCAGCCGTTACCAGCGCTCCCCGTTCATCAGGAGTAATAACAGTTAAAACATAACTCCCATTATTCACGTTCCAGCCAGCAGCTAACATCCGTAAAAGACTATTATGGGTTAAAATCCCATAAAACTGATTATTGTTATCCAATACCGCAATATATGGAAGGTCTCGAATAGCAAAGAAGATAGAGAAGAAAGCCGCGTTAATTGAGATAAATTTAGTAGCATTCTTTAATAATGCAGTTACCGGTAAATGCATATCCCCCTGTCGTGCTTTATGCCGGTAAAGATGCATCTTATAAATATTTCCCCGAAAGATCTTTCCTGACTTATCAAGAACTGGGACACACCGATAGCCGGTATCCTCCAAGACAGTCAGAGCCTCATCCAATGTCGCTGTTTCTGGAAGAGTTGTTAAGGTTGCTTTGGGTTTGATTAATGAATTGAAAATCATAATTAACATCCTTTTTATCGATTAAATGCACTCACTATAATAACACATTTCTATCAAAAGGATTAGAAAAAGATTAGAAGATTTATGCTGTTAATTCAAATTAGTATGCTGAAAAAAGTAACATAGGGTATAATACTAGTTAAAATTTATGCTGGACGGGAAAAGTGACCGTGCGGCTTTTTTGCGTGAAAGGAATGAAAGAATAATGAAAATGATTGTTGGCTTAGGAAACATTGGGACGCGGTATGATGAAACCCGTCATAATACTGGCTTTATGGTGGTTGATCAACTAGCACGAGATTATCATCTAGGAGCATTCACCCACCTAAAACAAGAAGCAGTCGCAGTCAGTGGGGTAATTAATGGTGAAAAAGTAATGTTGGTCAAGCCGACGACGTTCATGAATGATTCAGGACGAGCAGTCGGACCATTAGTAGACTATTATGATATTGACTTGGATGATCTCGTAATTGTTAATGACGACTTGGATATGCCAGTTGGCAAAGTACGTTTAAAAACACATGGGGCTTCAGGCGGTCATAATGGACTTAAAAGCATTATCAGCGTGTTAGGAACCAAGAACTTTAATCGGGTAAAAGTAGGGATTGACCATCCCCAACATGGAACAGTGGTTAGTCATGTCTTAGGTAAATTTTCTAAAGAAGAACGTCCTAAATTTGACCAAGCAGTTGAACAAGCTGAGCATGCATTAGAAGACTGGATTAATGGAGAAGACTTTGCCAAGTTAATGAATGCTTATAATTAAAATAGAAAGGTGGCGTTGATGGTGCAAATAGAAAATTTAATCGAGAAGACGCCATCATTTAAACAAATTACGGCTGACCTCCAACCCAAGAACCATCAATTGATAACGGGAATTTCTGGATCAGCGCGAACTGAATTGCTAAGTGCTCTTTCTAAAGAAGGGCAGCGACCAATTTTAGTAGTGACCGACACAATTTCCCATATGCAGGAATTAGCTAGTGATTTAGAGAACCTTCTTCCTGCCAATCGTGTTTATCAGTTTCCGGTTGAAGAGGTTTTAGCAGCGGAAGTAGCAACTAGTTCTCCTAACTATCGTCTTCAACGGGTACTGGCCTTAAATGCGTTGATTAATAACGAACCGGCAGTTGTAGTTGCGTCTGCTGCGGGGTTACGGCGCAATATTATTTCACCAGAATACTTTGCTCAGTCCTCGTTAAAGATTAAGACTGGCGGGGAAGTGGATCCAGTAAAAATTCGGCAACAATTAAGCGCAATGGGGTACCAATATCAAAAAATGGTCTTGCGTCCTGGTGATTTTGCGATTCGTGGATCGATTATTGATATCTATGCCTTAAATACTGATAATCCGGTTAGAATTGATCTTTTTGATACAGAAGTTGATTCACTTCGGTATTTTGATGCTAGTACCCAACGGAGTATTGATAATGTTGAAGAAGTTCAGATACTGCCAGCGACAGACTTTATTATCCCAGCGACAGAATTTTCGCGGGTGTATGAAGCCCTTGATACTGAATACAAAAAGGTAGTGAAGGAGTTAAGTGCTGACGATGCTGATATTAAACAGCAGGTGGCTAACCGCTTTGAACCATTATTGAACGCGCTTAAGAACCAGCATTTGCCTAATGAACTTTTAGAATTTAGCAACCTAGTTTATCCGACAAAGCATTCCTTATTTGATTATCTTCCTGATGATGGGACAATTTACTTTGATGACTTGACGCGGATAAAGCAATTTGCCAAGCAGATGACCCAGGAAGATGCAGGCTGGTTTAAAGATAAGGTTGCTCACCATCAATTAACGGATGTTCCAGATCTTAGCAATGACGTATCGACCATAATAAAAAAAGACCTGCATCCGCAAATTTATGGCGCCCTATTTAAAAAAGGTCTCGGTAATATTAAACTTAGCCAAATTACTGACCTAAAAAGCAGAACCATGCAACGTTTCTTTGGGCAAATGCCACTACTGAAAGCTGAACTTCAACGGTGGATTGATCAAGGGCAAACGGTAATCCTGATGGCTAATAGTCCAGAACGACGAAAGCAAATTGCCCAAACGCTTGCTGACTTTGATATCACCGCAACAGAAACTGAATTAACAAATATCAAGCCGAATGTTGTGCAAATTGTTGCTGCTAACTTAAACAATGGGTTTGAAATGCCGCTTGCTGGGCTGGTGGTTATTACAGAAAGCGAGATGTTTAAGCAGGTAAAAAGGGTTCATCATCGTCCACAAAAACTTGCCAATGCCGAACGGTTAAAAAATTATACTGACCTTAAACCGGGTGACTATGTAGTTCATGTCAATCATGGAATTGGGATTTTTAGTGGAATTAAGACGATGGAAGTTGACCATGTTCACCAAGACTACATGATCATCAATTACCGAGATAACGCTCAGATATATGTTCCAGTAACCCAGCTAAACCTTGTCCAAAAGTATGTATCATCAGAATCTAAGACCCCGCATATCAACAAGCTTGGCGGTAACGAATGGGCAAAGACTAAGCGACGCGTTTCTTCAAAAATTGAAGATATCGCTGATGAATTAGTTGACTTATATGCTAAGCGAGAAGCGGAGAAGGGGTATGCTTTTCCGAAAGACGATTATCTCCAAAAACAATTTGATGCTAATTTCCCATATAATGAGACTCGTGATCAGTTGCGGAGTATTGATGAAATTAAAGAGGATATGGAAAAGCCAAAGCCGATGGATCGACTATTGGTGGGGGATGTCGGCTATGGTAAAACCGAAGTTGCAATGCGGGCAATTTTTAAGGCAGTCACTGGAGGAAAGCAGGTTGCCTTCCTTGTACCAACAACTGTTCTTGCCCAGCAACATTACAACACCCTCATGCGCCGGTTTGAAGGCTTCCCAATCAACATTGCCTTAATGTCACGTTTCAAGACGCCGAAAGAGCTAAAAGAGACAGAAGCAGGATTAAAGGATGGAAGCGTCGATGTTGTTGTTGGGACCCACCGAATCCTATCAAAGGATGTTGAGTTTAAGGATCTTGGGCTGTTAATTGTTGATGAGGAACAGCGCTTTGGGGTTAAGCACAAGGAAAAACTAAAGCAATTAAAAAATAATGTTGATGTTTTAACCTTAACGGCAACCCCGATCCCCCGGACATTACACATGTCAATGCTGGGTGTACGAGATTTATCAGTCCTTGAAACACCGCCAGCTGGTCGTTACCCAATCCAAACCTATGTAATGGAGCAAAATAGTAGTGCGATTCGCGATGGGATTATTCGTGAAATGCAACGCGGCGGACAGGTTTATTACCTTCATAATCGTGTTCATGACATTGAAGAGACAGTGGCATGGTTACAAGAACTTGTTCCTGAAGCCCGGATTGGCTATATTAATGGTCAGATGAGTGAAAATGAACTGGAGACAGTCCTCTATGAGTTTATTCAAGGAAATTATGATGTATTAGTGACTACCTCGATTATTGAAACGGGGGTTGATATCCCGAATGCGAATACCCTCTTTGTTGAAAATGCTGATCGGATGGGGTTAGCACAGCTATATCAGATTCGCGGACGGATTGGCCGTAGTAATCGGGTGGCTTATGCTTACTTTATGTATCAGCCTAATAAGGTCCTAACCGAATTAGGAGAAAAGCGGCTAGCTGCAATTCGTGATTTTACCGAGTTGGGGTCTGGATTTAAGATTGCGATGCGGGATCTTGCTATTCGGGGAGCTGGTAACCTTTTGGGAAAACAACAACATGGGTTTATCGATTCTGTTGGTTATGACCTATATTCGGCGATGCTTAGTGATGCGGTAGCTAAAAAGCAGGGTAAGAAGCAAACTATTCACTCCGATGCCGAAGTTGAGTTAGGGGTTGAAGCTTACCTGCCAACGGATTATATTGCAGATCAACGGCAAAAGATTGAATTATATAAGACAATTCGCCAAGCTAAGACGGATGAAGAAATTATTGATATTCAAGGTGACTTGATTGATCGGTTTGGTGATTATCCAGCACCGGTTGGGACGCTGTTGCTTGTGAGCCAATTGAAGAATCATGCTGACCTGGCAATGATTGCTGAAATTAAACGGCAACGGGATAATATTAATATTAAATTTACCGAACGTGCTAGCCGCTTAATTAAAGCCCCTGCAATAATTAAGGAGATAGCTAATACGCGGTTTAAAGCGACGATTGGTGAAGATAATCAGCAACTAACGATTCGGCTGGTTATTCAACCTAAAATGACTACTGATGATTGGCTTCACCAGCTACTACAATTTGTAACGGCTTTAGGAAATGTTATGCAAGCCGATGAAAAAGGAGCGGAAAAATGAGATTAGATAAATTTTTAAAAGTATCACGAATTATTAAACGTCGATCAATCGCTAAGGAAATCGCGGATCAAGGACGGATCTTAATTAATGGGCAACCAGCAAAATCATCCAGTCGGGTAGCGGTTGGTGATACTTTAACAATTAAGTTTGGTAATAAGACCGAAACAGTTAAGATTAATCGGATTGTTGAAACGACGAAAAAGAGTGAAGCGGAAGATATGTATGAAATTATTGATGAAACTTACGCGGAATCCTTTGACCAACTATAATGTCTTCTGAGATATAAAAAAGTTGATAATCATATGGACATTCTCCGCGGTATCTTGCTATACTTAAAGCGTGATAAGTTAAAATGGAGGGGAATGTCAGATGAAAGGACAATCTGATAGCAAAATTTCACAATTAAATACCCCATATGCCCGCCAAGTTTCGAATCAAAAAACATATAATCGGCATGTGCATAAGCGCCGTTGTCAGCGGATTATTGCCGTTTTTTTGGTTATATTCTTAATCTTTGGAATTCAGATATTTCAGAGTAAACGGACATTAGCGGATATTAATGGCAATATTCGACACGCACAATCACAATTAACAAAACAAAAGCAAAAGAATCAACAACTGCAACGTCAAATTAAGTTGTTGCATAATCCCGAATATATTCAGCAGGTTATCCGTGCCAAGTATAACTACTCTAAGAAGGGCGAGATAATCTATAATTTGAACTAATGATCACAAAATAGGATGTTTTTAGTAGGGTTAGAATATTTTAAATGTTAAAATTAAAAATGTAATTGGGTGATTTTTCAGCTTAGTTTTTTATGAGAAGTTATTTTCATACGTTTTCAAGATGAAGTTATGATATACTCAAATACAAAAATATGAGATGGTTCAGGAGGATCTATAGGTTTCATGGCAATTGAAGTTGGAGCAAAGGTTTCAGGTAAAGTTTCAGGAATCACTAATTTTGGTGCATTCGTTGATTTAGATGACAATCAGACAGGGCTAGTACACATCAGTCAAATCTCTGATAAATATATCAAGGATGTTCATGATGTATTGGCTGTCGGGGATGAAGTTACAGCAAAAGTAACACGGATTGGTGATGACGGTAAGATTGCTCTTTCAATCAAGGCCGCAGCTCCTCGTGAACATCAAGATCATCATGAAAATAACCATCATCGTGAAAATAATCACCGGGATTTTCATCACGAACGGAATAATAATTTCCGTGGTCACAATGACAACTTCCGTGGTGGTTTTAGCGGTCGCCACCATAACAGTCACCAACACGAAGACTTTAATGACATGTTAGCTGGCTACCTAAAGGAAAGTGAATCACGTTTATCTACTTTGAAGCGTCAAACTGATGGTAAGCGTGGTGGCCGTGGTGGTCGACGGAGCTAATATGACGGATTTACAACAAGCATTTGAGCGACACCTAGTAAGGAGTCGCTTTTTTGCTACCCAGGATAAGGTAGTAGTTGCCGTTTCAACCGGGGTCGATTCGATGGTTCTGTTAGATCTCTTGCAGCACTTGTCGTCAAAGAATCGTCCCCAGATTATCGTTGCCCATATGAACCATGAGTTACGAAAACAAAGCCAGCTTGAAGAACGATTCATTCGGCAATATTGTAAACAAAATGATTTAAAACTAGCGGTTACACACTGGCCACAAGATCTTCATCCACAGACTGGGATCGAAAACGCTGCTCGGCAAGCCCGCTACCAATTTTTCCGGAAAGTAATGAAAGATAATCGGGCAAGCATTCTGCTCACGGCACACCACCAAAATGATCTAGCAGAAACAATGCTGATGAAGATGACTCGTGGTGGTCAGTTGAGTCAATTAGTGGGAATACGGGATCGGCGCCCATTTGCTTCTGGAACCTTAATTCGGCCACTCTTACCCTTTAGTAAACAGCAGCTAAAGAAATATGCTTTACAGCATCATCTTAAGTGGTATGAGGATAAGACAAATAAGGACTTGAACATTCAACGGAATCGATTTCGGCATGCGATAATTCCAATGCTTGAAGAGGAAAATCCCCAGTTGCTTTCCCACCTCGAAAGCTATCATCAACAGTTAACGGATCTCCTTACCTGGCGTGACCAAGAAGTTGCAGATCAATTAGCAGCATGTTTTGATCAACAAGGAAGAATGATCCTGGCAAGTTTAGCGAAAAACAAGGAAATTATTCGAAAAGAAATTTTACGACAATGGTTTAATCAACAAGGAATATATGATATTAAGGACCAGCAACTTGATGAATTGTTGGAGGCCTTAGAAAACGAGCAAAAGCCACAGCAAATCATTGAATTGCCGCACCGATATATTCTTGCGAAATCCTACGCTACTTGTGCGTTAAAAAAATTGGATAATCCGCTTGAGAACCTACAAAAGCCCCAAGATCATGTGATAAAATTGGAACAATGGTATCAAGTAGATCCAATAAACTTAATGGCAGTGTCAGCTGAAAGATCGTTTTTCAAGGATGAAGAGCAGGTAGTTTCGCAATGGCTTGCTCCTGATCAATTTCCGCTGCGGCTACGGCAATGGCGACAAAAAGATCGTATTCGCTTAAAAAATGGCCATCACCAATTAGTCAAACGGGTTCTAATCAACCAAAAAGTTTCCCGAAAACAGCGTGACCAGCAAATGGTCCTGGTTGATGCGCATGACGAGGTCGTCTGGATAGTTAATCAAAAGTGGAGTTGGTTTGAACGGCCAACCGGCTATCAGCTGACATGGCAGCCATGTTTTATTGGAATAAAAAATAAGGAGAAGAAAGTAAATGAATAACGATATTGAGCGTGTCTTATATAGTGAAGAAATGCTTGGCAAACGAATGGACGAATTAGCAACGGACTTAACAAAAGATTATAAGGATAAACGGCCAATTATCATTTCCGTTCTAAGCGGGGCAGTTTTATTTACTGTTGACATGATTGAACGGCTAGATATTATGGCTCAAATCGACTTTATTGATGTTTCTAGTTATTTTGGTGGATTAGGTTCGACTGGAAAAGTTAAACTTATCCATGATTTAAAAATAGACGTTAAAGACCGGCATGTTCTAATTATGGAAGATATTGTTGATACTGGTCGTACTTTGAAATACTTGATGGACCTGTTAGCTGACCGGGGAGCAAAGAGCATCAAGGTTTGTTCATTATTAAATAAGCCAGAAGGTCGGAAAGTAGATATCGAACCTGACTATGTTGGCTTTACAGTTCCTAAAGAATTCTTGGTTGGATATGGTCTGGACTACAAGGGATTCTACCGAAATTTGCCATATGTGGGAATTTTGAAGCCATCTGTATACCAAAATGACTAAAAATGTTAGATAATTAGGATGACGGAAAAATCGATATTAAATGGACGGTATTTTAAAGATATTCTTAATTAACGTCCATTTTTATGGATCCGTAAATATGTAGTATGTATTATTAATAACATTGGTGATAAAACTATTAATTCTTCTGTGAAATTAATGGTCAATATTTGTCAAATATGCTATGATAGTGACTACAATTATAAAATATCGTTGCTGGTAGATAGGAGGTTGTTATGAACAACAATCGTAAAAAAAATAATTTTACTCATAACGTTCTCTTCTATGCCGTGATGTTCTTGTGTATTATGGGAATCGCCTACTTCTTCTTTGGGGGCAATACCTCAACAGGACAAAGCAAGACCGTTTCCCAAAGCGAGTTTATCTCCGAACTGAAGAGTAATAAGGTTAAGAGCGTTCAGCTTCAGCCAAATGGTGGTGTATATAAGGTTACGGGTACTTACCGTAAACCCCAGTCAAATAATGACAATTCCGCCAACAATACTGGCTTTGCTCTTACACCACAACGAAACAATAAGGTAACCCAATTCCAAAGTTCTGTTTTGGAAAGTGACGTAACTGTTAGTCAACTTCAAAACTATGCTAACCGTCATAATGTAAAGATTAGTACTCGTGCTGAAGAATCTAATAGCGTCTGGATGAACCTGTTGTTGACTGTCTTGCCATTAGTCATCATGATTTTCTTCTTCTACATGATGATGGGCCAAGCTGGTCAAGGTGGCGGCGGCCGTGGAGTGATGAGCTTTGGTAAGACCAAGGCTAAGCCATCTGATGCTAAGAAAAACAAAGTTCGTTTCTCAGATGTTGCCGGTGAAGAAGAAGAGAAACAAGAATTGGTTGAAATCGTTGAATTCTTGAAGAATCCAAAGAAATTCACTAAGCTTGGTGCTCGTATTCCATCTGGTGTTTTACTAGAGGGACCTCCAGGTACTGGTAAAACCTTGCTAGCTAAGGCAGTTGCCGGTGAATCAGGGGTACCATTCTTCTCAATCTCTGGTTCTGACTTTGTTGAAATGTTCGTCGGTGTTGGTGCTAGTCGTGTTCGTGACTTGTTTGATCAAGCCAAGAAAGCTGCTCCAGCAATCATCTTCATTGATGAAATCGATGCCGTTGGTCGGCGCCGTGGAAATGGCATGGGTGGCGGTCACGATGAACGTGAACAAACCTTGAACCAATTGTTAGTTGAAATGGATGGTTTCCAAGGCGATGAAGGAATTATCGTCATGGCAGCTACTAACCGTTCAGATGTCTTGGATCCCGCCCTCTTGCGTCCAGGACGTTTTGACCGAAAGATTTTAGTCGGTCGTCCAGATGTTAAGGGCCGTGAAGCCATTTTACGAGTTCATGCTAAGAACAAGCCAATGGCAAGCGACGTTGACTTAAAGGAAATTGCTAAACAGACTCCTGGGTTTGTTGGGGCTGACTTAGCTAACCTATTAAACGAAGCGGCTTTATTAGCTGCGCGGCGGAACAAAACTGAGATTGATGCTGCTGACTTAGATGAAGCAGAAGACCGGGTAATTGCTGGACCAGCTAAGCATAACCGTGTTCAATCTGAACAAGAACGAAAGACTGTTGCATACCACGAAGCAGGTCACACGATTGTGGGTCTTGTATTAAATGACGCACGAGTTGTTCATAAGGTTACAATTGTTCCGCGTGGGCGTGCAGGTGGATATGCTATCATGCTTCCACGTGAAGATCAGATGTTAATGTCGAAAAAGAATGCGATGGAACAAATCGCTGGTCTGATGGGTGGACGGGCTGCTGAAGAGCTTGTCTTTAAGTCACAATCTTCAGGAGCTTCGAATGACTTTGAACAAGCAACCCAAATTGCTCGTTCAATGGTTACCCAGTACGGAATGAGTGATAAGATTGGTCCAGTAGAACTGCAAAGTTCTGGTCAGGTCTTTACAGGTCAAGGCTATGACCAATCGCCTTACTCCGAAAAGACTGCTGCTTTAGTTGATGAAGAAGTACGTCGAATCTTAACTGAAGGGCACGAAACTGCCTTACACATTATTGAGACGCACCGTGAGCAACATAAGCAAATCGCTGAAGCATTACTCAAGTACGAAACGCTTGATGAAAAACAAATTCTTAGTCTTTATAAGACTGGAAAAGTTCCTGATAAGGATGTGGCTGCTGAAGACGAAGAGGCACGTGCACAAACCTTTGAAGAATCCAAGCGTGAACTTGAACGATTGGAAAATGAGCGTCACGATGAAGCAAAGGATAATCAAAATGATTCATCCGATACTAAGAGTGACAACTCAAATGATTCACAATCAAGTGATGATTCAGACAATTCTGAAGACAAGTAAACTATTGAAAAGACGGAAGATACAAAACCTGATTGGTAGGTGGTGGTCTTCCGTCTTTTCTTTGGGTTAAATTTTAAGGAGGAATTTAAAATGAAAACAACAGATTATTTAGTAAAGTCAATGACCAAGGATGGAAAGTTTCGGGCTTATGCTGTAAATGCTACCCAAGTCGTTCAAAAGGCACACGAAATTCATGATACATGGAGTGCTTCTTCAGCTGCTCTTGGTCGAACGTTAATTGGAACGATTCTCTTGGCTACTTCTAGCTTACAAGGGGAAGCAGGAATGACGGTTAAGATTCAAGGGAATGGTCCGGTTGGCTTTATTATTGCGGATGGAACTGCTGAAGGAACCGTAAAAGGCTACATGGGTAATCCACACGTTTCTTTACCAGCAAATGATAAGGGAAAGATTGACGTTGCAAAGGCAATTGGTAATCAAGGTACTCTTTCTGTAACCAAGATGGCTCCTGGCGACAAGACACCTTATACTGGCGAAGTAAATTTAGTTTCTGGTGAACTTGGTGATGACTTTACTTACTACCTTGCTCAATCTGAACAAATTCCTTCAGCGGTTGGTCTTTCAGTATTCGTTAACCCTGATGAAAATATTGACGTTGCTGGTGGCTTCATGATTCAAGTAATGCCTGGTGCTAGCGATGAAGAAATCAGCAAACTTGAAAAGACATTGAAGGGCTTGCCATTGGTATCACAGATGTTACGTGATGGGGATACGCCAGAAGATATTTTAAAGAAAATTTTTGGTGATGACTTAAAGATCCTTGAAACAATGCCAGTTCGTTATGCATGTGATTGCTCGAAAGAACGTTTTGCCCACGCCCTTGCAAGTATTTCTAAAGATGATATGAAGAAGTTGATTGACGAAGACCACCATGCGGAAGCTGTTTGCCAATTCTGCGGGAAGAAGTACGAATTTAACGAAGACGAATTAAAGAAGATCTACGCGGAAATGACTGCGAATGATGATAAAAAATCAACAGATGAAAAGTAATTTTTGGTGCTAAGCGCGTTGATATGCTATGATAGTTGAGTTATCGGACAATTAAAAATGAAACTGGATGGCCAGCACAGTTTCTTAAGCAGTAATGAGGTGAAAAAATGAAGTGGAAGATCGGTAACGTTGAAATTCCTAATCAAGTTGTTGTTGCACCAATGGCTGGAGTAACCAATTCCGCCTTTCGGGTTATCTGTAAAAGATTTGGTGCTGGCTACGTTGTCTGTGAAATGATCTCAGACCGTGGCATTATGTACCATAATCAACGAACTTTAAATATGATGGATGTCGACCCGGAAGAACATCCGATGGGAATTCAAATTTTCGGTGGAACTAAAGAGACATTAGTTGAGGCTGCTAAGTATGTGGATCAACATACAGCAGCTGACGTGATTGATATAAATATGGGGTGTCCTGTTAATAAGGTTGTAAAAACTGACGCGGGTGCACGATGGTTACTGGATCCTAATAAAGTCTATGAAATGGTGTCATATGTTACTGATGCTGTTAAGAAGCCAGTTACCGTTAAGATGCGAACTGGTTGGGACGACAAGCATATTTTAGCTGTTGAAAATGCTTTAGCAGCTGAACGGGCAGGAGCTAGCGCGATTGCGATGCATGGTCGAACTCGAAAACAAATGTATACGGGACAAGCAGATTGGAATATACTAAAAGAAGTAGCGAGTCAATTGAAAATTCCGTTCATGGCTAATGGTGATGTGAAGACACCAGAAGATGCTAAGAAGATTCTTGATATGACTGGCGCAACTGCCGCAATGATCGGTCGGGCAGCGATGGGTAACCCATGGATGCTAAAGCGGACTGAACATTACTTAGCGACTGGTGAGCTGCTCCCAGAAGCAACTCCAGAACAAAAGATTGAAATGGCTAAAGATCACCTTAATCGTTTAGTTGATTTAAAGGGTGAATATGTTGGTGTTCGTGAGTTCCGGGGGTTATCGACATACTATATCAAGGGTATTCCGCGTGCTGCCCGGACTAAAGTAGCGTTAGTCGAGGCAGAAACACTTGATGAAATGAACGATATTTTTGACCGCTTTGCTGAACAAACTGCAGAACGGGCTGCAAAAAGACAGCAAGCCTAATTACGAGGAGGAGAACTTAAGTGTCACAAGAACTAGATCAAATGCGCGTTCGGCGTGAAAAAATGGAAGAGTTAAAAGAAGCGGGGATTGAACCATTTGGCCGCCGCTTCAAACGAGACCATCTTGCCCAAGACTTGCATGATAAGTTTGATCAATACGATAAAGAAGAATTAAACGAGATGGGCGCCAAAGTAATTATTGCGGGTCGAATGACAAGAAAGCGGAGTAGTGGTAAGGCTGGTTTCGCTGACTTTGTTGATCGGACTGGTAAGATTCAAGTTTACGCTCGTAAGGATATGGTCGGGGATGAACCTTACCATGTTTTCAAACGGTCAGATATTGGTGACTTCCTTGGAATTGAAGGGGATGTTATCAAAACGGATACAGGTGAATTAACCGTTCGTGCACATAAAATTACCTTCTTGTCAAAAGCATTGCGTCCGCTTCCTAATAAGTGGGATGGGGTTACTGATCCTGAAACTATCTATCGTCAGCGCTACCTTGATTTAATTTCTAACCCAGAAAGCTTCAAGCGTTTCCACCAACGGACAGCGATTATCAAGGCCGTCCGGAAATACATGGATGATAATGGCTTTACAGAAGTTGAAACCCCAATTTTGAACACCCAAGCTGGTGGTGCTAATGCGCGACCATTTATCACTCACCACAATGCGCTTGATATTGATATGTACTTGCGGATTGCTACCGAATTGTACCTTAAGCGGTTAATCGTTGGTGGCTTTGAACGAGTATACGAATTGGGCCGGATTTTCCGGAATGAAGGGATGGACCCTCACCATAACCCTGAATTTACTACAATGGAAACTTATGCTGCTTACTTTGACTTCCAAGATGTTATGGATGAAACAGAGGGAATCGTTAAGGCAGCAGCTAAAGTTGTTTCAGATGATGGAAAGATTACTTACCAAGGACATGAAATCGACCTTGGAGGGAACTTTAAACGGATCACGATGGTGGATGCCGTTAAGGAAAAGACTGGCATTGACTTCAGCGATGAATCAATGACGGACGAAGATGCTAAGAAGTTAGCCGATGAACACAAGGTTGAATATAAGCCTTACTGGACAAAGGGGCATATCTTGAACGCATTCTTTGAAGAGTTCGTTGAAGATACACTTATTCAACCAACTTTTGTCTATGAATTCCCTGTCGAAGTTTCACCATTAGCAAAGCGGAATGCTGATAATCCTGCGATGACTGATCGTTTCGAATTGTATGTTGATGGTAGCGAATTGGCAAATGCCTTTAGTGAATTAAACGATCCAATTGACCAGAAGGAACGTTTTGAAATGCAAGCAAAGGAAAAAGCTAACGGTAATGATGAAGCTGAACCAGTCGACTTAGATTACGTTCAAGCCCTCGAATACGGAATGCCACCTACTGGGGGACTTGGTATCGGAATCGATCGTCTTGTAATGCTCCTTACTGATGCTAAATCTATTCGGGATGTTATTCTCTTCCCAACAATGCGTCCAGAAAAGGAAGCTAAGAACGATTCAAAGAAAAAGAAGAACAAGAAGAAGTAAGCTGAATGGTTGATGAAAAATTAGCATAAATAGATAACTCGTATTCCATTTTTATGGGGTGCGAGTTTTTTTGTTTTAGATATGATAGAATAACTATCAATTTAGAGAAGAAATGAGGGGAATTGATGGGAGAATTAGAAAAGTTAAAGCAAGACTGTATAGTAAAACAAAAGCGTGGGTTGCATATAATAATAGCTTCGATCGCAGTATGGGGCGGTATTCTTGCAGTAGAACTACTTAATGTTCCCGTTCTTACTAAAAACTTATTCGTATTTATCTGTACGGCCTTACTTTTACCAGTATCTTATTTCATATCTCGATTGATTAATGTGGATTTTCAAAATAAAACAAATCCGTTGACTAAATTGGGGATGTTATTTTCGATGAATCAGCTTTTGTATCTTCTAATTGCAATGTGGATTTATCCGACTATTCCCAATAAAATGCTAATGGTGTTAGCGATAATATTTGGTGCTCATCTACTGCCATATAGTTGGTTGTATAATTCTAGGGCTTATCTTATTTCATCGATAGTAATTTCAATATTAGCTTTATTGGTGGGAATTAATTTTAAACCGTTTATTTTAGCATCAGTTATGCTTGCCATGGTAGCAGCATTTTGCATTACCTTAATATTAGAAAATCATCAACTTGACTGAAGGGCTCCGATCCGTAAAGAAGATCGAAGCCTTTTTTGCTACATTATTTTAATTCTTGTTAAGCTTACTAATAGTAGAAAAAACAATTGCAAAAAGAGACTAATAGTTATCAAGGGATGTTCCTAACAATCTATCCAAGAAGATATAAAAATTGAATTGGTAAATACATCGAGTTACTAACCGAGTTTAATATTGATGCTTTCCTCCATACTAATTAGGTGATTTTCGGGATGGAAAAGAAATGCTAATTGGTAAGAATGGTAGAGGAGGCGGGCAAACTTATTAAAGGAATAGTGAGTTTAAGAAGCTAATAGACAGTAATGAAAATAAAATTCAAAAAAGTTAAAAAAAGGTGTTGACGAAAGAATGAAATCCATGTATAGTAGTTATCGTTGTCAAAACAGCTAAGTGCTGTTGAGATGGATTAACAAAAAAGTTAAAAATAATTGTTGACATCGACTTGGCAACATGATATATTAATAAAGCTGCTGATTGAGTTATCGATCAAAAGAAATTCAAAAATAATTAAAATTTCTTCT
Source organism: Limosilactobacillus reuteri subsp. reuteri (assembly GCF_000016825.1). NCBI lineage: Bacteria > Bacillati > Bacillota > Bacilli > Lactobacillales > Lactobacillaceae > Limosilactobacillus > Limosilactobacillus reuteri. The sequence goes on from NC_009513.1 coordinate 312,180, forward strand.
TGACAAGCTAATCTAATACATGTTATAATAAATATGTTGATTGGCTGCTTAATTAGCCAACAGGTAGACCTTTGAAAACTGAACAAAGTTTCGACGAATCAAATGTGTAGGGTCTTCGATCACGATGTGATTTGAAGCAAAACATTTGCGAAGTCAATTCGCTTAATAACAAAGATAATTGAGAGCTATTCAAGTTCTTATATATTTTATATGAGAGTTTGATCCTGGCTCAGGATGAACGCCGGCGGTGTGCCTAATACATGCAAGTCGTACGCACTGGCCCAACTGATTGATGGTGCTTGCACCTGATTGACGATGGAT
>NC_009513.1:630000-640000 GCF_000016825.1 Limosilactobacillus reuteri subsp. reuteri
TTCGACTCCTTCTGGGTGCATTTTTCGGGAAATAGCTCAGCTTGGTAGAGCACCTGGTTTGGGACCAGGGGGTCGCAGGTTCGAATCCTGTTTTCCCGATTTATAAAATTAATATATTATTAGTTTTTTCGCGGTGTAGCTCAGCTGGCTAGAGCGTCCGGTTCATACCCGGGAGGTCGAGGGTTCGATCCCCCCCGCCGCGATTGGCTGGCTGTTTTGGACCTTTAGCTCAGTTGGTTAGAGCAAGCGGCTCATAACCGCCCGGTCGTAGGTTCGAGTCCTACAAGGTCCATCAGAGATTAGCTTTGATGAATCATTATTGTTTAATCTTATTAATTCATTATGGAGGATTACCCAAGTGGCTGAAGGGGGCGGTCTTGAAAACCGCTAGGCCGTGAGAGCGACGCGAGGGTTCGAATCCCTCATCCTCCTTATATTATCGCGGGGTAGAGCAGTCTGGTAGCTCGTCGGGCTCATAACCCGGAGGTCGTTGGTTCAAATCCAGCCCCCGCAATTTTGGTCCGTTGGTCTAGTTGGTTTAGGACGCATCCCTGTCACGGATGAGATCACGAGTTCGAGTCTCGTACGGACCGTTTATATTTGGCTCGGTAGCTCAGTTGGTAGAGCAACGGATTGAAGCTCCGTGTGTCGGCGGTTCGATTCCGTCCCGCGCCATTAACTTAATATTATGCGGGTATAGTTTAGTGGTAAAACCACAGCCTTCCAAGCTGTTGTCGCGAGTTCGATTCTCGTTACCCGCTTTTAGATATGGGCCTATAGCTCAGCTGGTTTAGAGCGCACGCCTGATAAGCGTGAGGTCGATGGTTCAAGTCCATTTAGGCCCATTGGAGAAGTACTCAAGTGGCTGAAGAGGCGCCCCTGCTAAGGGTGTAGATCGCGCAAGCGGTGCGAGGGTTCGAATCCCTCCTTCTCCGTAATGACCCGTTAGTCAAGTGGTTAAGACACCAGCCTTTCACGCTGGTATCGTGGGTTCAAATCCCGCACGGGTCATCTTTATTATCGCGGGGTAGAGCAGCCTGGTAGCTCGTCGGGCTCATAACCCGGAGGTCGTTGGTTCAAATCCAGCCCCCGCAATTTTGGTCCGTTGGTCTAGTTGGTTTAGGACGCATCCCTGTCACGGATGAGATCACGAGTTCGAGTCTCGTACGGACCGTATTAATTAGTGATAGATAAAAACTTCCTACGTATAGGTGGGGAGTTTTTTTATTGGCCAAAGTAAACAGTTGATAAAAATACAGATCAAAAAAACAGGACCATGAATTACCGAAAATGCTAATTCATGGTCCTGCTGTAGGTATCAGTTAAATACCATTGGCAAATGCCCTTATGTTATTCTACTTATTAAAAAATGGGTTTGTAAATTTCATCATAGTAACTATTGTCTGACCCCATACTGGTGAAGTTCTTTAAAGATGTAAAGGTTTCGCTTTCCTTCCATGCAGTTAAGGCTTCAAAATCAGCCCAAGCAGTCAGTAAAACTAAAGTAGTAGCTTCCGCTTTATTATCAACGCTAAGCATATAACCACCATTCATGTCAGCTGGTTCAGTTAATACCTTTTGAAGTGTATTATAAAGTAGCTTTTGACGGTCACCGTTTACTTGAAATGATTGGTAGTAAAACATTCCATTTAATTGAGCATCTAGCGTTGAATCAAGAGTTGTTAATTTTACTGGTGATTGAAAAATAGTATCTTTTCCAGAAAGGTCAAATAATGCTAATTTTCTTGTATGAGTAGTTGCCTGCATTAATTTAAAATGACGTTCGGGATATTTATCAATGATTGATTGTAAAATTTGTCGTGAACCAAATGTTAAGCTAATTTTTGTTAACATATTAATTCCTCCTCAGAAGTTAGTAGTCATACTTATTATAGTACAACTTAATGTAAAATAATTAAATTGTAAATTTTATCTACTTTATTTTTGCTAAGACATAAATGGAAAATATAATAGTAAGATAGCTTACAAAAAGTCAATAATTTTTGTTATATCGCTTTAATATTAATTGAATAGGGAGTATAATAAAAAATGTATTAATGAATGTTCTAGTTTAACTTAATAAAGGAGGCCACTAAACGAAATGGTTACACTATATACGTCTCCAAGTTGCACGTCTTGTCGTAAAGCACGTGCCTGGCTAAAAGAACATGATATTGCTTTTAAGGAACGGAATATTTTTTCTGAACCATTGTCTTTAAATGAAATTAAGAATATTTTACGGATGACTGAAGATGGTACTGAAGATATTATTTCAAAGCGGTCTAAAGCTTACCAAAAGTTGAGTGTAGATCTTAATGATTTGTCAATGAAGGCTCTGTTTAAGTTAATTAGTAAAAATCCAGGATTGTTACGACGTCCGATTATTATTGATGATAAACGGCTTCAAGTTGGTTACAATGAAGACGAAATCCGTCGCTTCTTACCTCGAAAGGTTCGTGAACTTGAACTAGTAGAAGCTCAAGAAAAAGCAAATATGATTTAACTGATAGAATATGGAAAGTGATATGCTTTCCTTTTTTTATTCTTTTAACCGAGTAACTTTACTTTTAAGCGAAAATCCTTACAATAGAAGTAACATCTAGTTTTGGTAAAAGGAGGTGCTGCTCAATGGAGATGGAACGCATTAATGAAAATACTATTCGCGTTTTGGTAGATAATGATGATTTATCTGCTCGGGGTATCACTATTCTAGACTTACTTGGCGATCATCAGCAAATTGAGGATTTCTTTTATAGTATCCTAAAAGAAGTAGATACTGATCACCAATTCCAAAACAACGATGCGGTTACTTTTCAGGTGATGCCCACTAATAATGGCTTAGAATTATTTATTAGTAAAAATGATTCTAATTTTGCTGGGAATGAACAGCATGGACCAATTAATGACCAGGTGTCCAAATATATTAAGCAACATTTGATTCAAAAAAATAGTCCGGATCAAGATCAAAGAAAAACAGCGATTAATGATTCAGAGGATAATGAGATTCAACATACTAACTGGCAAGTAATTACATTTGATTCTTTTGAAGATTTGATTGATTTTGCGAAAATTGCTGAGAGTGATGATGTTTCATCATATTTATATAAGTACAATGATTTGTATTATTTAGCAATTGCTTATTCTGATTCTATTTTGAACAGTAATGATGTTAAAGATCAACTTGCTCTTGCTTATGAATATGGAAACCCCACGGCAACAACGGTTGATTTTCTAAGTGAACATGGAAAGAAAATAATGTCAGTATCTGCCTTGCATTTAATTCGACACTATTTTGAATAAGCTGCGTTTGAGTTCATACTCAACGTAGCTTTTTTTCGTGCAAAATTGATTAATTTCCGTATATAAATATATAGGGGGATTAAATGTTAATTGCAGTTCATAACGATCAATTAGTGTTGGCTGGAAACGCCAAAAGCGATATGGCATATTATTGTCCAGGATGCGGGCAGGGAGTGATCTTGCGACGAGGAAAGCATAAGATTACTCATTATGCCCATAAGAAGGGAAATGACTGTGGCTTTAGCGAGGGTGAAACGTTAGAACATTTAAAAGGAAAAAAACAGATCTATCAATGGGCACAAAAGCATCATTGGAATCCGCAATTAGAAGTTTATTTTCCAACAATTGCTCAACGGCCAGATATTCTTTTAGAAATTAATGGGCATACTGTAGCAGTTGAATTTCAATGTAGTCCCTTAAGCCTTGAAAAGTTATTAGCACGTAATGAAGGGTATCGCCAGTTAAGAATTCCGGTTTGGTGGATATTAGGATCACCTTATTTGCGTAACTTGAGGAATAAAAAAATCGTGCAGTTTACGCAAATTTTTAGAAAACAGTTTGTTCTCTTATTTTGGGATGTGAAAAGGGCGCAATTAGTTATTAATCAGAAATACTGGCGTTGCTCCTATAGCCGGTTAAAGTATGATAAAAAGACTATTTTAATGGAGCAGATTGAAATGTTGGAGAAGAAACAGTATCATTTTCCAAGTAAAGAAATAAGAGAACTATCATTAACTACTTTAAGACTTACTGGTCACGCTTTATCAGAATGTCCGTTGGTATGCCATGATCTTATTGCAAGTTGGCCGGCAATGTCTATTCCAATAATTATTTGGCGAATTGGTGTAATATTAGAGATAGAGAAATTCCCTTTATTTTATTCTTGGGGGGATAAGGAATGGAAAAACTTATTAATGAAGGTAAATAAAAGCGACTGGCTATTCCCCGGTTGTTTACCTCCAGAAACGATTCGCAATATTATTATCAACCAATATACAAACGAATTAATTGCCTTTAAAGTAATTTATAGGGAGGATAATCATCTTATTTTAATTCATCGTCCACAATGGTTTAATGATGCACAGTTAAAACTACAGCTGGTTAAAAGGAGATCATAATATGCAACATACATGTACAATGTTTTTAGCAGGAAAGAATGCAACGATTGATGGGTCAACTATAGTTTGTCGTGAGGAAGATTATGGTAATGCATTTAATCCTCAAAGATTTGTATTAGTAAAACCAGAAAGACAGCCACGTCAATATCAAAGCAAAACAACTGACTTTAAAATTGATTTACCAGTTCCTAAGCTAAAATATACTTCTACGCCAGATGCTGACGATAAAGATGGAATTTTTGGTGCAGGCGGTATCAATGGTGTAAATGTTGCGATGAGTGCGACTGAAACTATTACTACTAATGCCCGGATATTAGCAATAGATCCTTATAACACTTTATCTGGAATTGGCGAAGAAGATTTTGTAACATTAGTCCTTCCTTATATTAAGAGTGCTCAAGATGGTGTTAAGAAACTAGGAAGTTTATTAGAAAAGTATGGTACTTATGAGGCTAATGCGATAGCTTTTAGTGATAATAATGAAGTGTGGTATATGGAAACGATTGGCGGTCATCATTGGGCAGCTGTTAAAATTCCTGATAGTGCCTATGTGATTGCTCCTAATCGATTTAACATTACTAATTTTGATTTTGACGGTCCCAACACAATGAGTTCACCAAATTTGAAACAGTGGATTGATCAAAATAAGTTAAATCCTAGCGAGAATGAATACAATTTACGACGTATTTGTGGAAGTGCAACTGCTACTGATACTGTCTACAACAACCCACGAGCATGGTATGTTCAGCAGCAATTAGGGACGATAAATGCTAATCCGCAAAGTAATAACCTTCCATTCATCTGTTATGCAAAAGAAAAGCTTACTGTAACTACAATCAAGAAGTTAATGAGTTCTCATTATCAAGGGACAGCTTTTGATCCATATCATTTAGAAAGAGATAAAGCACCATTTAGGTCAATTGCATTAAACCGAAACTTAGAATTACATATTTTACAAATACGTAATAATGTTCCTGCAAGTATTGCTGGTGTCCATTGGTTGGCATTTGGCCCTAATACTTTTAATGCTGTGGTTCCCTTTTATGCAAATATTGACGATACCCCAATCCCTTATCGAAACACTAGTACTGAATATTCAATAGACGATATGTATTGGCTCACTCATACAATTGCTGCGCTTGGGGACCAAAATTATCGGCAAGCACAGAGTATTGAAGAAAACTTTGAATTGCAAGTAATGGCAAAAACAATGAATGTTCAAAAGAATACGGATAAGGAAATAGCAGAACACCAGGATGTGAGTGCATTTTTAACCACAATTAATAATCGGATGGCCGAAACCGCAGTGGACGAAAGCAAAAAATTACTAGGGAAACTAGTAAAGCTTACTTTTTCAAGAGAACGATTACAATTCTAGGCAGAAAATAAAAAAAGAGGTTGGATAGATGGTGCAATAATGAAAGACCAACTTTTCCAATCTCTTTTTTATTAATTATTATTTTGTATAATTTGTAGCTTTGGTGGACGATATTGGTTCACAAATTCATCTAAGGATGCAGATCGAGCCAATTTTCGGCTTTTAAATGCGTTTATTAAAGTATTATAGTCAAAATTTGGAATCATTAGGCCGTAATCAGAATCTTCGGTGTTAAAAACGACTGCGGTAGCCGTTTCTGATACGCCTAGATTACTTGCGATTTTTTGATCTTGACGGAAAGCCTGCTTAGCAAGTTGACTTTGCCGATCCTCAAAAAACATTTCTAAGTCAAGGTGTGAATCATGTGCAATTTTATTAATTAATCCATCGTTGTAATCCAAGCCTTGGTTAATCAGCGCAGATTGTAATTGTAAGAGATAATGCCGTCCACGTTTTCGTCCTTGGAAGAGGGCTGCTTTATAATCTAATATTACTTGATTAAGGGTTTTTGATACTTGTTGTCTTGCAGCAAGATCATGGGGATTAAGATGATAATATTTAAGTGTGCTATCGATCGTTTTCATATTGAATAGTGGTACAAATTGGTAACTAATTTTTGTATTTAAATCACGATCAATTTTTAACACGTCTTTTTCACACCGTAAACAGCGCATTCCTAATGGATTCACAAAAAGATGAAGTTCGAGCATAATTAACCCCTCCGATCATTTGTATACTCAAAATCCTAATCCTGTGAACATAATTATTTTTGCAAATATCTAACTATTTGTAAAGAATTTAGTTTTAAGATAATTACAAGAGTTATTATTATAAATGTGCTAAAATATACGGAGATTTAACAGGAGGCTGAATTATGATTGAAGATTGGCAGCATTTTTTATTGCCATATCAGCAGGCCGTAAATGAACTAAAAGTCAAATTACGGGGGATGCGAAAGCAATTTCAAGACCAAACGCAACATTCTCCGATTGAATTTGTAACTGGACGAGTAAAGCCAGTTGATAGTATTAAAGAAAAAATGATTAGACGACATGTGCAAGAGGACCGCCTTGAGCAAGATATGCAAGATATTGCCGGTTTGCGGATCATGTGTCAATTTGTAGAAGACATTTATAAGGTAGTTGACTTATTACGGCAGCGAAGTGATATGACTATTTTAGAGGAACGTGATTATATCACCAACGTTAAACCAAGTGGATATCGTTCCTATCATATTGTTATTGAATATCCGGTCCAATTGATTACTGGAGAAAAAAGAATATTAGCTGAAATTCAGGTGCGAACCCTTGCGATGAACTTTTGGGCAACGGTAGAACATTCTTTAAATTATAAATATCAAGGTGAGTTTCCTGAGGAGCTATCTGCAAGGTTGCAAAGAGCCGCAGAGGCAGCGTTTAAGCTTGATAATGAAATGTCAGAGATTCGAGAAGAAATAAAGGAAGCACAGACATTATTTTCTAAGCGGAGGTCAACTAATTCTATTAATGAAGATGAGTTAAAGGAGTAAGTTATGAGAATTGGAATATATAATAATGAAACAGCAGAATCTCAACGAGTGACAAAGGTTTTAAAAACCGAAATGAAACGAGCAGGTTTAACTTATGTCGAAAAAAATCCAGAAGTTGTAATAACAATTGGTGGTGATGGCACTTTGTTATCAGCTTTTCATCATTATCAAAAAGATTTAAATAACATTCGCTTTGTTGGAATTCATACTGGGCACTTAGGATTTTATACGGATTGGCGGAGTTTTGAAATTGATGATTTAGTTGATAGTTTAGTAAAAGATAGCGGACAGGCAGTTTCATATCCCTTACTTGATATGAAGGCTACTTATTCTGATGGGCAGATAGAGAATTATATTGCACTTAATGAATCAACAATTCGGAATGTTACACGAACAATGGTATGTGATGTGTTTATTAATAATCATCTGTTTGAAAACTTTCGGGGGGATGGTTTATGTATTTCAACTCCAACCGGTTCAACTGCTTATAATAAATCAGTCGGTGGTGCCATTGTCGATCCAAATAGTGTTGGCTTTCAGTTAGCAGAAATGGCTTCACTTAACAACCGGGTTTTTCGGACCCTAGGCTCACCGATTATTTTTGGTGCTGATGCTGAGTTAATTTTGCGTTTGCGTGATGAAAATGGTCATGTGCTTACATGCGACCGTGATCAATGGATGCTTAAAAGCGAGAAAGAACGGTATCTGACTGAATTATCTTATAAAGTATCCAAGCAACGAATATATTTTGCTCAATATCGGCATAATAATTTCTGGAATCGAGTAAAAGATTCATTTATTGGTGGAGTGCATTAATGAAATTTAATTGGATATACGATCATCGCACACCACGGAAATTACGATCGGCATTAAAAATGTATGGGGTTTCTTCTTCGTTATTAAAAGTAGCCATATACCATGGAGGAAAAATGCAAATAAACGGGGTAGATAAGTGGGCCGTTGATACTGTTAATTACCTTGATAAGGTAACATTAATCCTCCCTCCAGAAACTGCTAATGATAATGTGGATGTCAGTGAGGCACCTATCGATATTATTTATGAAGACCAGGATTTTTTAATAATGAATAAGCCGGCAGGAGTAGCAACAGTTCCGGCTCATAATGTTCCGGTAGCCGATAGTTTGGTGAATCGGGTAAAAGGCTACTATAAGCGCCAAAATTATGAAAATCAGGTTACCCATGTTGCGACACGTTTAGACCGTGACACCAGCGGCTTAGTTGTTTTTCCTAAACACCGATTTGCTCACGCTGTCCTCGATGAACAGTTAAAAAAACATTTAGTTAAGAAAAACTATCTTGCTCTAATTAAAGGAAAAGTTCCTGCAGAGCATGGTTATATTGATGCGCCGATTCAACGCGATCCCAATTCATTTGTAAAAAGAATGGTAGGGAAAGAGGGGAAAGCATCTGTAACTGAATACTGGCGCCAAGAATGTAATGTTCAAGCAAGCCTCATCAAAATTAGGTTGCATACAGGTCGGACACACCAAATTCGCGTTCATTTTGCTAGTCTTGGTTTTCCATTAATTGGCGATAAAATGTATGGTGAAGAATCAGGATTAATTGCTAGACAAGCGCTCCATTGTTATTGGCTAAGCTTTTATAGTCCATTTAAAGGTAAAAATATTACTGTTTCGGCACCATTGCCAAGTGATTTCAAAAACGCTAAAGATGATCTTTTAAGTACAAAAAATTATTAGTAATTGAACTAATTAATAGAAAATTGCCAGGAGATAAAATTAATTTGCTTACTGGTAATTTTTTTATAAAAAAGTATTGCAAATAATAAAAATATAGGGTAGAATATAATTCCTGTCATCGATAAGGCATGAGTAAATGATCATATCTATTAAGATTATTAAGAGTAAATATGGTTGTAAAGTCAATGATTTTTGAAATATTTTATAAAAACTGTTGACATCTACTTGATGACATGATATATTAATAAAGTTGCTGATTGAGTTATCAATCAAAAGGGATTCAAAATTAATTAAAATTTCTTCTTGACAAGCCGATCTGATACATGTTATAATAAATATGCTGATTGGATGCTTGATTAGCCAACAGGTAGACCTTTGAAAACTGAACAAAGTTTCGACGAATCAAATGTGTAGGGTCTTCAATCACGATGTGATTTGAAGCAAAACATTTGCGAAGTCAATTCGCTTAATAACAAAGATAATTGAGAGCTATTCAAGTTCTTATATATTTTATATGAGAGTTTGATCCTGGCTCAGGATGAACGCCGGCGGTGTGCCTAATACATGCAAGTCGTACGCACTGGCCCAACTAATTGATGGTGCTTGCACCTGATTGACGATGGATCACCAGTGAGTGGCGGACGGGTGAGTAACACGTAGGTAACCTGCCCCGGAGCGGGGGATAACATTTGGAAACAGATGCTAATACCGCATAACAACAAAAGCCGCATGGCTTTTGTTTGAAAGATGGCTTTGGCTATCACTCTGGGATGGACCTGCGGTGCATTAGCTAGTTGGTAAGGTAACGGCTTACCAAGGCGATGATGCATAGCCGAGTTGAGAGACTGATCGGCCACAATGGAACTGAGACACGGTCCATACTCCTACGGGAGGCAGCAGTAGGGAATCTTCCACAATGGGCGCAAGCCTGATGGAGCAACACCGCGTGAGTGAA